>DASWEE010000048.1:0-51878 GCA_036394915.1 Gaiellaceae bacterium
GCCAGGTGCGCGTACATGACCGCGACATCGGAGTCCTTCGGGAACGGGACGACGCCCGAGAGGCACTCGTAGAGGACGGTTCCGAGGGCGTAGATGTCGGTCTCCCGGGTTGCCGGCTCGCCGCGAATCTGCTCCGGGGCCATGTAGTCGACCGTCCCGACGAAATGACCGGTCTTGGTCAGGTTGGTGCCGCCGCGAACCTTGGTGACGCCGAAGTCGGCCAGGTAGGCGTGGTCGCGCCGGCCCGCCCGCACCAGGATGTTGTGCGGCTTGATGTCCCGGTGGATCAGGCCCGCCTCGTGTGCGCTGTCGAGCGCTTCGGCCACCTGCGCCAGGATCCGAAGGGTCCTGCCGGCGTCGAGCTCCCGCCCCACGATCAGGTCCTTGAGGGTCGCTCCCCGGATCAGCTCCATCGCGATGAAGAGCCCGTACTCGCTCTCGCCGGCCTCGTGGACCGTGACGATGTTCGGATGGTCCATCGCGCCCTGGATCCGCGCCTCGTGCCGGAAGCGCTCACGGAAGCCGGAGTCGACGCTGAGATCGGTCGAGAGCAGCTTGAGCGCGACTTTGCGGTCGAGGGAGAGCTGCGTGGCCTCGTAGACGGTGCCCATGCCGCCCTCGCCGATCAGGCGATCGATTCGGTACCCCTCGAGTAGGACGCCGTTCTCGAGCAACGCCGGGCTAACCGACGACCGTCACGACAGGCGGCGGCGGAGGTGGCGGAGGAGGAGGCGGGGGCGGCGGAGGTGGCGGCGGAGGTGGCGGCGGGCCCGCCGGTGGAGGCGGCGGTGGCGGCGGCGGAGGGGCCGCAGCCAGGGACGGAATGCCGCCGGCGAGCTTGATCTGGGCCACGCCCGGAGCCTTGGACGGCCCGGCGGGAGCCGGGATGCTTCCGGCAGAGTTGTTTCCACCGCTCTTCGTGCCCTTGCTCTTCGTCGAATGACCGATGAAGAACGCGGCGGCGAACGCGACGGCGCCCACAACGAGGGCGATCAGGGCGATGCGAAGGGGCTTACTCATCGAGGCCAGGAGATTGTAGTACGCCCCACTCAATCGAACAGGAGCAAAAGCCCGAAGAAGCCGAGGGCGAGGAGGGCCATCACGGCCAGATAGAGGCCGAGCAGCCCCATGATGGAGCCGGCGCGGGCGAGGCGCTCGCCGCCGACGCGGCCGAGCGAGATCCAGGACTGGCGACGGGCACTGCGCCCCAGGGCAACCGCCACGACGCCGAGCACGACCGCGACCGGGATCGAAGCGTAGCCCCCGATCAGGCTCACGTTGCCGTGCGAGTGGTAGGACCACACGGCGTATGCGAGACCGACCGGGATCGCGGCAGCCGCACCGAGGCCCGCGAGCACAGCCGCGCGCGCGCGCTCGTTCGGCACCTGCCGGGCGCTCCTCGTCCGCAAGGCGTCGTCCACGACGGAGATGTTAGCCCTCTAGCCGGTGGCCTCGAACATGCGCGACAGCTCGGCCTCGCCGACGAGGACCCGGCGCGGCTTCGATCCCTCGTAGCCCGAGATGATCCCGCGGCGCTCGAGCATGTCGATCAGGCGGCCGGCACGCGTGTAGCCGACGCGCAGGCGGCGCTGGATCAGAGAGACGGAGGCGGTCTGCGTCTGGACGACGATCTCAATCGCCCGCTCGAGCAGCGGATCCTCGTCCGGGTCGAATTCCTCGTCGCCCGAGTCACCCTCGGACACCGGTTCCGGGGCCTCCAGCAGCGACTCGTCCAGATCCTGCTCGCGCTGGTGCCGGCACTGCTCGACGACGAGCGCGATCTCCTCCTCGCTCACGTACGCGCCCTGGAGGCGCTGCAGACGCGAGGTCCCGAGCGGCTTGAACAGCATGTCCCCCTGGCCGAGCAGGCTCTCCGCGCCCTGCTGGTCGAGAATCACGCGGGAATCGGTCTGGCTGGAGACGGCGAACGCGATCCGCGAGGGGACGTTGGCCTTGATCATCCCCGTGATCACGTCCACGGACGGCCGCTGGGTCGCGAGCACGAGGTGGATGCCGACGGCGCGCGACTTCTGGGCGAGCCGGATCACGCAGTCCTCGACCTCCTGCGGCGAGATCATCATCAGGTCGGCGAGCTCGTCGATGACCACGAGCAGGTACGGCATCGTCGGCTCGCCGCGCTGCCTCAGGGCCCGGTTCGCTTCGTGCAGGTTGCGTGCGCGGGCGCTCGACAGCCGCTCGTAGCGGCGGTCCATCTCCGTGACGACGTTGTTGAGGACGGCCGAGGCCTCCTTCGGGCTCGAGACGACCGGGGTCAGGAGGTGCGGAATCGACTCGTAGTGGTTGAGCTCGATCTTCTTCGGGTCGATGAGGATGAAGCGCACCTCGTCGGGCGTCGAGCGCAGCAGCGTGGAGGTCAGGATCGTGTTGATGCAGCCCGACTTCCCCGAGCCGGTCGTGCCGGCGATCAGGAGGTGAGGCATCCGGGCGAGGTCGGTCCAGACCGGCGCGCCCGAGATGTCCTTGCCGAGCCAGACCGCGAGCGGGCTCGCCGTCGCCGGCATGTCCTCGAAGATGTCGCCGAGCGTGACGAGGTTGGGCGAGAAGTTCGGGAGCTCGACGCCGACCGCCTGCTTGCCGGGGATCGGCGCCAGGATGCGGATCTCGGTCGTCGCGAGCGCGTACGAGAGGTCGTCCTTGAGTGCCGCCACCTTCGAGACCTTCGTCCCGGGCGCCAGCTGGAGCTCGTAGCGGGTCACGCGCGGGCCCGAGATCTGGCCGACCACGGTCGCCTCGACGCCGAAGTTGGCGAGCGTCTGCACGAGCTGCTCGGCCACACGTGCGCCTGTCTCTTCGTTGCCGGCGGCCGCGGGATCGGAGCGGCGCAGGAGCTCGCGGTCCGGGAGCCGGTACTCCGACGCCCCCTCCGGCGGGCTCACGTCGAACAGGCTCGGCTGGTCGTCCTCCCGCTCGACGAGGAGCGGAGGCGGCCCAGGCGGATTCAGGCCGGCGGCGCCGACGACATCCGGGAAGTCGCGAGAGGCATCGACGAGCGGCGCGGCTGCCGGCGGCGGCTCGAGCGACGGGCCCCCGGACAGCGCGGTGACGGGCGGCGGCGTCGGCCATTCGAGCTTCCTGCGGGCCGCCCCTCCGACCCGGCGCACCGCATCCCCCGAGCGCCGAAGGAGCGCACCGATCGAGGCGCCGGAGACGAGCAGGACGCCGATCGCGATCGTCGTCCCTCCGAGGAGCTTCGATCCGCCGTGGCCGAGCAGCTTGGCGAACAGACCCTCCAGTCCCCGCCCGAAGTAGCCGCCGTGCGCGCTGCCGAGCGTGAGCACGAGCCCGATCCCGAGGATTCCGAGCCCGGTCCGGAACGGGCGCAGGTCGAGGATCGTGCTCCGGGCGACCATCAATGCTCCGATGCAGGCGAAGGCGACCGGAAGCGCATAGGCGAGGGAGCCGACGAGCGCGCGGAAGCCGTCCGCGATCCAGGCGCCGACGTAGCCGCCGCTCCAGTCCCCATACAGGACGGCGGCCATGAAGATCCCGAAGGCGACGAGCCCGAGCCCGATCAGCTCGGGGTGCTGCCGCCCGCGCGTCTTCGCGCCGCGCTTCCTCTTCCTGGTGCGTGCGGGCATGCGCGGCCTGAGCGCGCGCTTCTTTCGGCGCCTTGCCATCGCGCGCGTCCTTCGACGCCGAGCGCGTGACCCCTTCGCCTACGGGCCCTTGGCGCAGACGTCCAGGCCGAGCTTGCGTGCGAGTGAATCGGACTCCTTGTCGATCCGGCTCCCCTGCGCGTAGAGCTGCTTGATCAGAGGACCGTCGTGCGCCCTCGCAGCGTCCCAGATGTCTTTGAGTGTCTTTGCCTTCTGATCGAGCGTCAGCAGGAACTCGTCGACCGTGCCCCGGTCGCTCTCGGGCGGAGCGAGCTTCTTCATCCGGGAGACGTGGGCGTAGAAGAGATTGTGAGCCGGCGCCTGCAGCTCCGATCTCTGTCCCGGCGGAAGGGCCTCGACATTCGCGATCAGCCGGGAGCAGAGCGCGTTTGCCTGCTTGACATAGTCCTCGTGCGACAGCGCACCGCCGCCTGCCCCACCCCCGCCACAGCCGCCAGCGGCGAGCGCAGCGAGCACGACTCCGATCCCGGCTCGTCGCATTAGCGCCAGGTCGAGGCTTGTCGATACAGCTTCTGCGCGATGCTCCCCTGGTACGGGCCGTACATCGCGTCGGGCTGGTCGAAGTAGCCGTAGCTGTTGACCGAGACCAGCATCCCGAGCCCGTTCTGGACGTTGACCAGCCAGCCGCCGCCGCTCGAGCCGCCGGTCATGTCGCAGCCGATCGCGATCGTGGCCGGCTTTGCCCCCAGGTCGCTGTTTCCGTAGGGCGCGTCGCACACATACAGCGATTCGCCGTCGAACGGGTCGTCAGCCGGGTAGCCGCCGGAGACGTACTCCTGTCTTCGCAACTGGTTGAAGGCGATCCCCTGCCCGCCGACCGTGTCCACGAGCGTCTTCTGCTTCACGGGCGAGACGACGACCGCGGCCAGGTCGACCGCCGAGTCCTCGTTCCTGTACCAGCCCTGCGTGGTGAAGAACCGTTTCCCGACGAAGCGCCCGTATGGAGCCGTCCCGTTGTCGTAGCCGGGAACGAAGATCCAGCGCTTGTTGTAGAAGGACCTGCGCCCGCCGTTCGCCGCGCAGTGGCCGGCGGTCCAGACGACACTCTTGTTCTGGCTCGTGATCGCGGTGCCCGAGCAGACGTAGTCCCCATCCGGCGCCGAGAAGAAGATCTTGCCCCACGTACGGGCCGGGAGCGAGGTCGTCGGCCCGCTCCACCGGTACCGGTTGTACGGAAACGGATACCCCATCGCCTCGGTGACCTTGAAGGCGGACTTCCGCAGCCTGATGCTGCGGACGGCGCCCTTGGGCGAGGTCGGAGGCACGAGCGTCTTCTGCCCGTCCGGCGGCGGGATCGTGCTCGACGAGTCGGGCTTTCCGGGCTCCGCGATCAGCTCGATGGGCTTGGCGCTCTGCATCCGGTCGGTCGTCCAGTAGTCCGCCGCCGTGCCCTTCGCGCGCTCCGACGAGGGCCCGGCACTCACGATTTCCGTCTCGACCGGAGTCGCGCCCGCGACAGGAGCCTTCTTGCCGCTCCCGCCGCAGGCCGACAGCGCCAGGAGTGCGATCGGAAGGACCGGAAGCCAGGCGGCGGCGCGGCGCATCAGGCCGATAGCGCCCGCAGGTCCTCGGCGGCGCGGCCGAGCAGGTTTTCCCGCAGGTCGAACAACCCCGCCCAGAGCGAGCTCGTGTCGGGAGACGAGCCGATGTCCACGGCCGCCGTGAGCCCCTGCAGGGCCCGGATCAGGACGGCCAGCTCGAGGTATGTCTGCGCGACCCGCGTCGCCGATGCATGGACGCCCGCCCTCGTCAGCACCGGCTCCCAGTCGATCAGCTCGGCCGGACCGGGCTCGCCGTACCACGAGCGGCCCTCGGTCCGCTCCGGCTCGAGCTCGAGCAGGAAGCGCCCCAGCGGCCGCTCGAGACCGGCGATCGCAGTCTCGGCCCGGTCGGCGGCGCGGCGCAGGGCGGCCTGGCGGCGGCCGGGAGTGCAGGGCTCTGCGTCCCCGCGAGCCCAGCGCTCGAGCAGGCGGCAGAAGGAGAGCGACGCAACCTCGCAGGCCACGAGCTGGGCGACGAGGCGACGCACGGTCCGCTCGTCCACGCCGTGCTCAGCGAGCGCCTCGCTCCAGTGGGCGATCTTGGTCGGCATCAGACTTCGATTACAACAGGAAGGATCATCGGGCGGCGGCCCGTACGGTCGTAGACGAGCTGGCCGATGCCGTCGTGGAGGTGCTCCTGGAGGAGCTTGATCTCGTCGATATTGTCCGCAAGGCAGGACTCGAGCACCTGGCGGGCCTCGGCGCGCATCTCCTCGAGCAGAGGGCCTGACTCGGCGAAGCCGCGGGCGATCAGCTCCGGCGGGCCGGCAGCCGATGCGCCGTTCGTGCTCGCGAGCGTGGCGACGACGATGAGGACGCCGTCCTCGGACAGGTGGCGGCGGTCTCGCAGGGCGACGTCCTTGACGTCCCCGACGCCGAGCCCGTCGACGAACGTGACACCGGCCTCGACCTGGTCGACGACACGCGGGCCGTTGGGGCCGAGCTCGACGACCGTGCCGTTCTCGGCCATGATGATCGCGCTCGCCGGCACGCCCGCCTCTTGCGCGAGCCGGGCATGGGCGGCCAGCATCCGGTACTCGCCGTGCACGGGCATCACCGCCTTCGGCCGCAGCAACGACAGAATCGTCCGCAGCTCCTCCGAGTTGGCGTGCCCGGAGACGTGCACGGGCGCGATCTCCTCGTGCAGGACCTCCGCACCGAGCTTCGTTAGCTCGTTGATCGTGTCATGGATGCGGAGCTCGTTGCCGGGAATCGGCTTGGCCGAGATGATGACCGTGTCGCCACGCTCGACCTTGACCGCCGGGTGGTCGTTGTAGGCGACCCGCGTCAGCGCCGAGAGCGGCTCGCCCTGGCTGCCCGCACAGAGCACCATCACCTCGCGCGCCTTGAACTCGTCGAGCCGCGCGGTCTTGATCACCGTGTCGTCGGGGACGTCGACGTAACCGAGATTGCGGGCGATGTTGAGGTTCTTGCGCATCGAGCGGCCGACGACCGCGACCTTTCGGCCGACCTGCACCGCGACGTCGATCGCCTGCTGCATCCGATGGATGTTGGAGGCGAACGAGGAGATGACCACGCGGCCCTGGCGGGCCGGGATGATCTGGCGGAACGCCTCGCCGACGACACGCTCCGAGCGCGTGATACCCGGCCGCTCGGCGTTGGTCGAGTCCCCGAGCAGCAGGTCGACGCCGCGATTGCCGACCTCGGCGAGCTTCCCGACGTCGGTCTTGAACCCGTCGACGGGCGTGTGGTCGATCTTGTAGTCCCCGGTGTGGACGACGCGGCCGGCCGAGCTTTCGAGCACGAGCGCGACCGCGTCCGGGATCGAGTGGGCCATCCGGATCGCCTCGACCGTGAACGGGCCGATCCGGGCCGGAGGCTCCTCCGGGACGAGCTCGTGCAGCTCGGTCGAGCGCAGCAGGCCGTGCTCGTCGAGCTTCGAGGCCACGAGCTCGAGCGTCAACTTCGTGGCCCAGACCTGGGGGACGCGTACCTCGCGCAGCAGGTACGGAAGGCCTCCGACGTGATCCTCGTGCCCGTGGGTGAGGACGACGGCGCGGACCTTCGCGGCCCGCTCCTCGAGGTAGCCGAAGTCGGGCAGGACGAGATCGACGCCGAGGTGCTCGTCCCGCGGAAACGCGAGACCGGCATCGACGACGAGGATGTCGTCGCCGAGCTCGAACACCGTCATGTTCTTGCCCACCTCGCCGAGCCCGCCGAGCGGGATGATCCGCAGCACGTCTGTCATCGAGATGAAGTCTAGGCGGGAGCGGCGGCCAGCAGGCCGGCACGCTCGAGGCAGGCCCGCGCGCGCTCGGTTTCCGCCGGGGTCGCTTCGACCATCGGTAGCCGGTAGCCGCCGACGTCCTGTCCGAGCAGGTTGAGCGCGGTCTTCACCCAGATCGGCCCTACGACCACCCCGATCAGCTCATAGATCGGCTCGAGCTCGTCGTTGATCCGCTTCGCGCCCGCGGTGTCTCCCTCCCGGAAGAGGCGGATCATCTCCTTCACCTGCGGCCCCACGAGGTGAGTGTGGACGCAGACGCCGCCGGTGCCGCCGAGCTCGAGGAAAGGAAGGACCAGGTTGTCGTCCCCGGCGTAGAGCGCGAGGTTGGTCTCGGCGACGATGCGCCGCGCCTGATCGAGGTCGGCGTTCGCCTGCTTGACGCCCCGGACCGTCGGGATCTCCTCGGCGATCTCGACCAGTGTCGCCGGCTCGATGTTGATGACGCACCGGCCCGGGATGTTGTAGGCGATGATCGGCTTGTCGCTGGCGGCCGCGACCGCGCGGAAGTGCTCGACGATCCCGCGCTGCGGAGGCTTGTTGTAGTACGGCGTCACGACGAGCAGGCCGTCCACCCCCACTTTGTGCGCCTTCTCCGTCAGCTCGACCGTGTGCTGGGTCGAGTTCGTCCCGGTCCCGGCGATGACGGTTGCCCGCTCGCCGACCTCGTCCAGCGCGGCCTCCCAGAGCTGCGCCTTCTCGTGGTCGCTGAGGGTGGGCGATTCACCCGTCGTTCCGGTGACGACGAGCCCGTCCGAGCCGTTGTCGACGAGGTAGCGCGCGAGCGCCCGGAACCGGTCGAAATTGATGCGGCCGTCCGCGTGAAACGGCGTCACCATTGCGGTCAGGACCTCTCCGAGCACGCGCCTAGTCTACTCCGGGCCCCGGCGCGAGTAACGACTCGAGCCCGACCGTGAGCCCGGCCGGGAGATCGCCGAGCCGCTCCAGCGCGAGCAGGACCCCTGGGACGAATGCCTCACGGGAGAGCGTGTCGTGCCGGATCGTCAGGAGCTGGCCCGGCCCGCCGAGCAGCACCTCCTGGTGCGCGACGAGCCCCGGGAGCCGGATCGAATGGATCGGCGGGTCGCCCGGGAGCCGGTCGGCCGTTGCCTTCGCGGTGCCCGACGGTGCGTCCACCTTGGTCTCGTGGTGGAGCTCGACGATCTCGACGGCCGGCAGATGGCGCGCCGCCTCCTCCGCGAAGCGCATCATCAGCACGGCTCCGACGGCGAAGTTCGGGACGACGAGCAGCGCCACGCCGCGGTCGCGGGCCCGCTCCCCCAGCTCGCTGAGGTCGGCTCCGCTCGTCCCGACGATGCACGGCACTCCCTGGTCGAGGCAGGTCTTGACGTTGCCGGCGACGGCGTCGGGTCGCGTGAAGTCGATTGCCGCGTCCAAGCCTTGGACCTCAGGAGGATCGCCGGGCCCGATCCCGCGCACGTCGTGGCCGGCCTCCTCGAGCGCCGGAGCGAGCACCGACCCGACGCGGCCGCGGTGCCCGAACAGAGCGATCTTCACGCCGCTGCGGCGGCCGTCGTGCGGACGAGCGCCGGATTCACGCCCCCGACGGCATCCATGAACCGCTCCTCGCTCGGACCGATCCCGGCGGCCGAGAGCCGGTCCGGCGCGAGCAGCACCCCTGCCAGCTCCGCGAGCGCATCCGGCTCGACGGCGTCGATCTCGGCGCTCAGCCGGTCGAGTGACAGCAGCTCCGTGTCCGAGATCAGCGACTTCCCCAGCCTGCTCATCCGGGCCGAGGTCGACTCCATCGCGAGCATGATGCGGCCCTTCAGGTTCTCCTTCGCCCGCTCGAGCTCGTTCTCGCGCAGATTCCCGGCGGCGACGTCGGCGACCTGCTCGGAGGCGATCTCCAGGCATGCGGCGAGGTTTTCCTCACGTGTGCCAACGTACAGGCCGATCTGGCCCGAGTCCGTGTACTGCGAGGCGAACGTGTAGACCGAGTAGGCCATCCCCCGCTTCTCGCGGATCTCCTGGAACAGCCGGGAGGAAGCCGAGCCGCCCAGGATCCCGTCGAGGAGCGATGCGGCGAAGCGGCGCCGGTCGGAGCGCGCGATCCCGGGCGCGGCCAGGCAGACGTGGTACTGCTCGGTGTCCTTCCGCTGGAACCGCACCCCGGGCGGCGGCGTCTTCACGAGCGGTGAGCGCACCCTCCTCTTCGGGGCGGTGCCGTCGACGCGCTTGTCCGCCGCCTGCTCCAGCAGAGACAGGAGCCGGTCGTGCTCGACATTGCCTGCTGCTGCGACCACCACGTTCCCCGGCAGGTACATCGCTCGATGGAAGGCCATGAGCGAGCGGCGCGTCAGGGACGAGATCACGTCGGCCGAGCCGATCACCGGGCGGCCGAGCGGATGGGACCCGAAGACGGCCTCCGTCACCAGGTCGTGGACGAGGTCCTGGGGCGTGTCCTCGTACATCGCGATCTCCTCGAGCACGACCTCCCGCTCGGCGTCGAGGTCGGCGAACACGGGCGCGTAGACCATGTCGGTCATCACGTCGAGCGCCGTCTCGAGGTGGTGGTCGGCGACCCGGGCGTACACGACCGTGTGCTCGCGCGAGGTGGCCGCGTTCAGCTCGCCGCCGAGCGAGTCGAAGGCCTCGGCGATCTGCTGCGCCGTATACGACCGCGACCCCTTGAAGAGCAGGTGCTCGATGAAGTGCGAGATCCCGGCCTTCGCATCGCGCTCGTCGCGTGACCCGGCCCCGATCCAGAACCCGATCGAGACCGACCGCACCTGCGACAGGCGCTCCGAGATGACGCGCTCGCCGGAGTCGCGCTCAGAGAGGACGTACTTCTGCTGCACGGAAGGATCGTAACGGGGGCTCGCTCAGCCGAGGCCGATGCGGGCGAGCTGGCGCCGAGCCTAGCTGGATTTCCCGCAGACGCGGAAGCCGTAGCCCTGCTCGAAGTTGGAGACGCGGGAGTTCAGTCGCAGGGCTTCCGCGTAGACGTTCACGATCTTCTGACGGTCGACGTTCTTCGCCGCCGCCGCAGCGTCGTCGAGCTTCGAGGCGATCTGGTCGAGATCGTCGAGCGTGTTCTTCCAGTCGCTCTCGGTGTCCTTGGGAGGCTCGAGGCGTGCGAACTCGCTCCGCGCGCCGCGCACGTTGTCGGCGAGCTTGTCGAGGATCGGACCGGACCGCCGGATGTCCTCGTCCGAAGCCGACGGATCGGTCGGGCTCTTCGCGGGTGCCTGCTTCTGCAGCTGCACGTTCTTCTCCCTGTACTTCGTGCAGATCGCGTCGCCGCGGCTGATCAGCTCGGCCTTCGTCAAGCGCTTCCCGCCGCCTCCGCCGCCGCAGGCGGCGAGCACGAGGACCGCCGCCAAGAGAACCAAACCGAGTCGAAGCACGGCAGAACAGTAGCCGCGAGCTAGCTGCGGTTCAGGAACACCGTCGCGGCGCCGAGGAGACCGGCCACGCCGAGGCCGCCGATCACGCCCGCGAGCACGGCGGCGAGCACGGAGCTGAAGGCGAGCGAGAGCCCGGTCAGGACGGCAAGCCCGATCGTGCTCGGGTAGGTCGCTCGCAGCGCGGCCTTCCACCACACCTGGAGCGGAGCCACCGGCCGGGACGCGAAGAGCCTGCGGCGCGGATCGGCGAGGACGAAGATGGTTCCGCCGGCCACGCCGAGCGCGAAGCCCAGCCCGGCAGCCTGCCTCGTGGCGCCCGCCGCGATCGCAGCACCCAGCCCACCCCCGGCGAGGGCGAACCGGATCGCCGTGACCCCGGCGAGCGCCCTGAGACCCGTCTGCTAGCGCCTCTCCCGCCGGCCGCCGCGATCGCGGCCGCCGCCGCGCCGGTCGCGGTCCGACCGCTCCTCGCGCTCGCGCGGAGGCGCGTCCTTCGCGCGCTCGATCAGCTCCTCGGGCTGGACGAGCCCGCCGTTCTCGTGCTTGGCGATCAGCTTGAGGCCGATCCGGCCGCGGTCCTTGTCGACCTCCTGGACGACGACGTCGACGACGTCCCCGCGGCTCATCACGTCCTCGATGTGACCGACCCGTCCCGGGCCCACGTTGGACACGTGCAGCAGCCCGTCGGTTCCCTTCGTCAGCTCGACGAAGGCGCCGAACTGGGTCGTCTTCACCACCTTGGCCCCGAGGTAGGTGTCCCCCACCTCGGGCTCCTTGGTCAGCGACTGGATCGCCGCGATCGCAGCGTTCGCCTTCGCTCCCTCGGTGGCGTAGATGAGGATCATGCCGTCCTCCTCGATGTCGATCTGGACGTCGTGGTCGCCCTCGAGCGAGCGGATCGTCTCGCCCCCCTTGCCGATCACCATCCCGATCTTCTCGGGATCGATCTTCATCGACGAGATCCGCGGCGCGTGCTCGGCGAGCTCCTCCCGCGACTCCGGGATGGCCTCCGCCATCTTGTCGAGGATGAACTCGCGGGCCTGCTTGGCCTGTTCGAGCGCATTGCGCATGATCTCCTGCGTGACGCCGGTGATCTTGATGTCCATCTGCAGCGCAGTCACGCCCTCACGCGATCCCGCGACCTTGAAGTCCATGTCGCCGAGGTGGTCCTCGGCTCCCTGGATGTCGGTCAGGATCACGTAGTCGTCGCCCTCCTTGACCAGGCCCATGGCGATCCCGCCGACGGGCCGCTTGATCGGCACGCCGGCGTCCATGAGCGCAAGCGTCGATCCACAGACCGAGCCCATCGAGGACGAGCCGTTCGACTCCAGCGTCTCGGAGACGATCCGGATCGTGTACGGGAACTCGTCCGGTGCCGGGATCATCGGCTCGAGCGCCCGCTGCGCGAGCGCGCCGTGACCGATGTCGCGCCGCTTCGGGCCACGCATGAAGCCCGTCTCACCGACCGAGTAGGGCGGGAAGTTGTAGTGGTGCATGAACCGCCGCTCGGACTCGAGCGACAGATCGTCGATCCGCTGCCCCTCCTTGGCGGTGCCGAGGGTGAGCAGGCTCATGATCTGCGTCTGGCCTCGCGTGAACAGCGCCGAGCCGTGTGTACGCGGCGAGACGCCCACCTCACAGGTAACGGTGCGGATCTCGTCCGTCCCGCGGCCGTCCGGGCGGCGCTTCTCAACCGCGATCTTGCGGCGGACGAGGCTCTTGTAGACGGCTTCGGCCGCCCGCTTGACAAACTGCTTCGTCAGCGAGTCCTTGACCACCGGCGCCTCGCCCTCGACGGTCATCGGACCGACCGGGAAGGGGAGCTCCAGGGTCTCGAGGATGCGGTCGAACAGCAGGTGGCGCTTGGCCGACTTGAGCTCTTTCGAGTCCTGCTCGGCGTCGGTGAGCGCACGCAGGTCGTCCTCGAACTGCTCGCGCACCGGCCCCTCGACGGCCTCCAGGCGGAGACGCTCGAGAATCAGCGCCAGGCTGGCACGCACCTGCGTCTGACGAACGATGTCGTCCTCGGTCGAGTCCATGTTCAACGGCGGACAGAGCTCGTCGACGAGCTCCTCGACGACCGCTCCACCCTCGCGCAGGCCCTGTGACCGGATCCGCTCGCGAATCGTGTCGCCGTGCTCGACCTCGAGCTCGGCCGTCAGGTCCGGGTCGAGCCACTTCGGCTTGCCCGCCTGCCGCGCCAGCTCCTCCTGAGCCTCGCATAGCTTCACGATCTCGGTGTGAGCGAGCTCGAGCGCCTCGAGCAGATCCTCCTCCGGAATCTCGTCTGCGCCCGCCTCGACCATCGTCAGCCCTTCCTTGGTGCCGACGACGATCAGGTCGAGGTCGGTCTCCTCGATCTCGGGCAGAGTGGGATTGATCACGAGCTCGCCGTCGAGCCGGCCGATTCGCACGGCCCCGACGGGACCGCTGAACGGAAGCGGCGAGATCATCAGTGCCGCCGAAGCGCCGTTGATGCAGAGAATGTCGTGCGCGGTCACCAGATCGGCCGACAGCACGGTGCAGATCACCTGCACCTCGTTGCGAAAGCCCTTCGGCCACAACGGCCGGATCGGACGGTCGATCATCCGCGCCGTCAGGATCGCGCGCTCCGTCGGTCGCCCTTCGCGCTTGAAGAAGCCGCCGGGGATCTTCCCGGCCGCGTACATCCGCTCCTCGACGTCGACGGTAAGGGGGAAGAAATCCGCCCCCTCGCGGGCCTCCATGCGGCCCTGCGCCGTCGCCAGGACCATCGTGTCGCCGGAGCGCACGACCACGGCGCCGTCGGCCTGTTTCGCAAGCTTGCCGGACTCGAACGTGATCTCCTTCCCGCCGACGGTCTCCTCGACCGTGGCGAGTCGTTCAGTAGCTACTGCCATTTGGTTCCTCCAGTCCTTCTGGAGAGTGGAGGTTTGAGTCAGCTCGGGTCGGCTCTCCGGGCTCGCTCAAACTTCCACCCTCCGATTCGTCAGGGCGTGCAGCGAAGTGTTAGCGCCTCAGCCCCAGCTCCTTGATGAGGGCGCGATAGCCCTCGAGGTCGTTGCGTTGCATGTAGTTGAGCAGACGCCGCCGGCGCCCGACGAGCTTGAGCAGGCCGCGCCTCGAATGGTGGTCCTTCGAGTGAGCGCGCAGATGCTCGGTCAGGTCGTTGATGCGCCTCGTGAGGAGGGCGACCTGCACCTGCGTAGAGCCGGTGTCCGACTCGCCCTTGCCGTGCTGGCCGACGATCTGCTGCTTGTCTTCCTTTGTGAGGGTCAATTGCACCTCCTTAGATGACTCCGCAGTCCCCGCACGGCGCGAAAGGAAGAAACGCGCGCGGCCGAGGCTGCGGTCGAGGAATAGGGTAGCAGCGGTTGCCGGTACGCCGGCGATCCGCGGGACCGTCGAGGTTACGGCCGCGTGCCAGGCTTCAACCTGGCACGCACACCGCGTCGGGATCCAGGGGCCTGGCACGCACACCGCCTCGGGATCCAGGGGGCCCACATTGCGGCGGACAGCGGCTATAACCAGGTATGGGCAAGGCGATCGCGACGCTTGCGGGACTAGCAGCCGCCGCTGTCGTCTCCGCCGTCCACGCGTCGCCGATCGGCACGACCTGGAGCCAGTTCCACTTCAACGCCGCACACACCGGCGCGAATCCGCAGGAGAGGACCCTCGGCCCCGGCAACGTCGGGAGGCTCGCACAGGCGTGGTCGCGCGCGACCGGTGCCGCCGTCGAGTCGTCCGCCGCCGTCTCCGGCGGGATCGTCTACGTCGGCTCCGACGATGGACGGCTACACGCGTACGACACGGCGAACGGCACCGAACGCTGGGTCGCCGGCCTCGAAGGCGAGTCGACGCTCGTGGGCTCGCCGGCCGTCGCCGGCGGAGCGGTGCTCGTCCTTACGAGCTCTTCGCTCGTTCAGGCCTTCGACGCCACCTCCGGGGCGCCGCTGTGGAGCCGGCCCGTCTCCGCGGTCGAAGGCCTCTTTCCGGGCTCGCCCACCGTGGCCGCGAACGTCGTCTACGCGGTCGTCGAGGACCTCGCCGCGCTCGATACCCGCACGGGGGCGGTCCTCTGGACGCGATCCGGCGCCGGCTGCTTCGTCTGCTCGCCGCCGGTCGCGGGAGGCGTTCTCTACCTCGGAGCCGGCCCCGCGGCCGGGCGGCGCTTGCTCGCCCTCGACGCGCAGACGGGCGCCCAGCGATGGTCGTTCAAGCCTCACGTCGTAGGAGACTTCTCCTGGAGCGCCTCGGCGGCCGTCGCCGGCGGGAGAGTGTTCATCGCGGGGTGGGCGACCCCGACCAGGACGGCGAAGCAGAAGGCGTACGCGCTGTACGCGTTCGACGCGGCCTCCGGCGCAAAGCAGTGGAAGCTCGCGGTCGGCAAGTCGAAGTACCTGACCGGATCCTCACCCGCCGTTGCGCGCGGAGTCGTCTACTACGCCTCGCCGGGCGGACGGCTCTACGCCGTCTGGGCCGCGAGCGGAAAGGTGGTCTGGGCGAAGAAGATCGCCGTGACCGACTCCTCCCCGGCGGTGGCAAACGGTGTCGTCTACGTGGGCGCGGGACGGGCGGTCTACGCATTCGGCGTCCGGAACGGCAAGAAGCTCTGGAGCGCCCGAGCCGCCGCCGCCATGAGCTCGTCTCCCGCCGTCGTCGACGGGTCGCTCTACGTCAGCTCGTCCGACGGCGTGGTCCACGCCTACCGCCTGCCCTAGGCTCCTGAGCCGATGCGCGCGGCAATTGCAGCCGGGCACCCCGCCACCGTCGAGGCAGGAGCGGAGATCCTCGAGGAAGGCGGAACCGCGGCTGACGCCGCGGTAGCCGCAGCGCTCGCCTCGTGTGTCGCCGAGACGATCATGACCGGCTTCCTCGGAGGCGGGCACGCAATTTACTTCGACGCAGCCGCCCGGCGAGTCCGGAACCTCGACTGCTTCGTCGCCGTCCCCGGCCTCGGTGCGGAGAGCCGCGAGGCGGAGCTCGTCCACCTCGAGATCCCGTTCGGAGCAGAGATCGTGCATTACTCGGTCGGGATCGCCTCCTGCGGCGTGCCGGGGCTCCCCGCGGGGCTCGGCGAGCTCTGGGGCGCTCACGGGCGGCTGCCCTGGCCCCGGCTGGTCGAGCCCGCTCTTCGCCTGGCCCGCCACGGCGTCGAGCTCCCTCCCGCCCATGCCCTCTGCCTGGCCATGCTCGCCCCCGCGATGACCAGGAACGAGGGACAGCGGATCTACTCGCCGGGTGGAACGCTGCTCGAGGCCGGCGGCCGGCTCGAGCAGCCGGGCCTCGCCCCCGCCCTCGAGCTCGTCGCCGAGGAAGGCGCGCACAGCGCGTATCGGGGCTCGATCGCAGACGCGCTGCTAGAACTGATGAACGAACGCGGAGGGCTGGTGACCCGCGAAGATCTCGCCGCCTACCGGGTCGAGTGGGCGGACCCGGTCGAGGTCTCGTACCTCGGGCTCCGGTTCCTCACCCGCGGGGGGCTCTCGGGCGTGCCCGAGAGCGTTGTGCGCCTCCCCAGGTTGCGCGCGCTGAGCGAGACGGAGCGCGTCCTGGCTCTCGTCCCGGTTCTCGCCGCGCCTCCGGGCGGCGACGGCGACACCACGAACATCAGCGTCGTCGATCACGCGGGCAATGCGTGTGTCCTCACGACAAGCCTCGGGCTCGGCTCCGGCGACTTCCTTCCCGGCTTCGACATGCACCTGAACAGCATGCTCGGCGAGATCGATCTCATGACCGTCCCGCTCGAGCCCGGCGAGCGAATGGGAAGCATGATGGCGCCCAGCGCCCTGCTCGACCGCGCCGGACAGCTCGTGCTCGCCGGCGGAGCCGCCGGGGGAACGCGGCTCCGAACCGCGCTCCTCGGCGTCGTCTCCGGGATCGTGGACGAGCGGCTCGCAGCCGCGGAAGCGATCTCGCGACCCCGCTTCCATCCGGCCGGATCGACGCTCAACGCGGAGCCGGGAGTCGACGAGCCTGCCCTCGTCGCCCTGGAGGAAAACGGCTGGAGTGTCCGCCGCTGGGCCTCGCAGCACCACTATTTCGGCGGCGTGAGCGTCGTCACGAGCGCGGACGCCGCCGGCGATCCCCGGCGCAACGGCGGTGCGGCCGTCCTGACGTAACTCCATCTAGGCAGGACGCGTCGCCGAGCGCGTCTGTTCGACGTCGCGGCCGATCTGCTCGACGAGCTCCTGCTCGGTCTCGAACGACCGCTCGTCGCGAAGGCGCTTCCACAGCTCGACGACCAGCCGCTGGCCGTACAGGTCGCCCTCGAAGTCGAGCAGGAACGCCTCGACCCGGCGCTCTTCCCCGCCGTAATGCGGGTTCGTCCCGATCGAGACGGCGGCCCGGTTGCCGGCGGCGGCGCCCGCGTAGATCCCGTAGGCGGGCACGAGCAGCTGCGGGTCGACCGAGAGGTTCGCCGTCGGGAAGCCGAGCGTGCCGCCGCGCGCGTCGCCGGCAACCACGGTGCCTTCGACCTCGGGCGGCCGGCCGAGCATCGACGCAGCGCGCTCTATCTCTCCTGCGTGCAAGAGCTTCCTCAGCTGGCTGGAGGAGGCGCCCTCGACGAGCGGGACCGGCCTGACGTCGAAGCCGAGCCGTTCGAGCAGGGCGAGATCCCCGGACCTCCCGCGTCCGAAGCGGAAGTTCGCGCCGGCGACCAGCACCTCCGTGCCGATCGGACGCAGCACCGATTCCACGAACTCTTCCGGTTCGATCTTCGCGAGCTCGAGCGTGAACTCGACGACCAGCGTCTCCTCGACCCCGAGCTCCGCAAGCAGCTCTAGGCGCCGCTCGAGCGTCGAGAGCAGCTCGACCTCGTATCCGAGCGCGATCCGCGGATGCGGGTCGAAGGTGACGACGGTGGGCGTCGGCCCGGCGTCGAGCGCCGACTGGATTACCCGCCGGTGCCCCCGGTGGACGCCGTCGAACGTCCCGATCGCGACCGCGCGCCCTCGGGACTCGAGCTCCTCGGGCATCCGGGCGACCTTCACGACGCGAGAATACGCTCGGCCACCTCGAGCAGGCCGACCCCGTTCGAGTGCCCGGGCTCGTCGGCGTCGAGCGTCTCGACCAGGCAGCCGCGCCACATCCCGGGCCGCTCGGCCAGCGTGCCGTCGAAGTCCCAGAGGACGAGGCCGCTCACGGGATCACGGTGCCGTCGACTGCGACGAGCTCGCCTGCGTGCATCACGCGCACCTGCTCGGCGACGCGCTCGCGTCCCTGGCGGATCGCCGTCGCCGTCGTCTCGTCCACCTCCCGGGCAGGAAGGAACGGAAGCGCGTCGGACGGGGGCAGGATCCGGTCAGGATCGGCGTCCTCGACCCGGAACGGCCCGACCTCCGTACGGCGGAGCGTTCGGCAATGCCCGCCCAGTTCGTCGGCGATCGCGCGGACATACGTCCCAGAGCTGACACGCAGGTCCAGCGTGACCGTCTCGCCGCTATACGTGATGACGTCGAGCGCGTCGATCCGCGAGCGCCGCCGCGGCATCGCCAGGGAAACACCACGCCGGGCCAGGCGATAGGCGCGCTCGCCGCCGATCTTCACGGCCGAGGCCGCGGGGATCGGCAGCTCCACCTCGCCGCGGAGGCGCTCGAGCCGCTCTCGGAGCTCGCTCTCCGGCGGAGGATCGGCTTCCTCGACGTGACCGCCTTCTAGATCGCCGGTCGACGTCCGGGCGCGGAGGTCGATCTCCGTCACGTACCGCTTGTCCAGTCCCACGAGCCACGGTGCGAGTCTAGTTGCCGCGCCGGACAACACCAGCAGGAGGCCGCTGGCGAACGGATCGAGCGTCCCCGCGTGACCCGTGCGGGCACCAGTCCTGTTCCGGATCGAGCGCACGATCGCGAACGACGATGGGCCGGAGGGCTTGTCGATCAGCCAGAGACCGCTGGGGCGAAGCGCGCGCGGAGGCACCCTAGGCCGGGGCCTTGGCCGCGGCCGTGAATTGCTCCCGGATGAACGCGATCAGCTCGTCGAGCGGAAGCTCGCTGGAGAAGCCGGCCGCCTGCCGGTGCCCCCCGCCGCCGGCCTTGCGCGCGATCTCGGACACGTCCAGCTCGTCCCCGCTCGAGCGCAGGGACACGCGGTGCTTCGGGCCTCCGCGCGTCGGCGGCTCGCGAATCAGGACGGCCATGTACGCCCCTTCGACGGCGCGGAGGTAGTCGATGATCCCCTCCGAGTACGGCTCGACCGCGCCGACCTCGAGAAAGTCGTCGCGCAGGAGATAGGCGATCACCAGCCGCCCGCCTTCGTAGACCTCCGCCCGCTCGAGCGCGCGCGCGAGCAGCTTGAGCTTCGCGAACGCCACGCTCTCGTACACGCCCTGGAACACCCGGTGGAGGTTGGCTCCGGCCTCCACGAGCTCGGCCGCCAGCCGCAGGGCGCGCGGGGTCGTGTTCGTGTACTGGAAGCGACCCGTATCGGTCACGAGCGCGATGTAGAGAGCCTCCGCGATCTCGGGCGTGAGCTCGACGCCCAGCAGGCGGAGGAGATCGCGCAGGATCTCCCCGGTCGACGACGCGTCGGACACGATGACGTTGATGTCGCCGAAACGGGTGTTGTCGTGATGGTGGTCGATGTCGACGACCAGCCGCGCGTGCTCGAGCAGCCCGGACTGGTCGCGGCCCAGCCGGCTCTCGTTCGCGCAGTCGAGCGCGATCAGGATGCGCTCTGAGGCGTCGGAGGGAATCTCCCGCCTGAGCTCGTCCAGCTGCATGAAGTCGTATTCGGCAGGCAGCGGCACGTCTCCGTAGAGGTACATGACGGTGTCTTTCCCCAGCACGTCCAGAGCGAGCTTGGCGGCGAGGAGCGATCCCAGAGCGTCCCCATCGGGATTCTCGTGGGTCGTGAGCAGGAAGCGGTCGTGCTCGCGGATCGCCTGCGCCGCGGCTTCGAGTTCAGTCGTCGTCTGGGGCGAGCTCATCGATTAGTTGGGACATCCGTACTCCCCGCTCGACCGTCGGATCGTACTCAAAGGCCAGTTGGGGAGTCCGCTTCATCCTCAGCTCGCGGCCGATCCGCGCCTGGAGGACGCCGTGCGCCGCTTCGAGTCCCAGGAGCGTGCGCTCCCGCTTGCGCTCGGAGCCGAGGACGCTGACGTAGACGCGCGCCTCGCGCAGGTCGGGCGACGTCTCGACGGCAGTGATGGTCACGAAGCCGATGCGGGGGTCCTTGAGCTCGACCACAGCCTCGGACAGCACCTGCCGCACCGCCTCGTTGACCCGCCGCATGCGATCAGTCATCGAGCGAGACTATCTCCCGGTCGACCGGCCCCAGCTCGAAGGCCTGACCCGCCAGGAAGCGCTCCGCCCCCGCGAGCAGCTCCTCCACGTCACGGTGGCCGCGGGCGACGCACGAGAGCGTGATCCGGGCGCGCTGCCAGAGCTCGTGATGGTCGACCTCGGCAACCGAGGCCCCGAACCGGCGCTGCAGCTGAGCTTTCACCGACAGCAGCTCTTTCCGCTTTCCTTTCAGCGATCCGTTCTCGGGAAAGTGGAGCTCGGCCGACAGGATTCCGACATATCCCGAAGCCATACGTCTAATTGTTCACCCTGCGCAAAGCTCTCCGCCTCCTCATCGCCTTCGCGGCCTCGGCGCTCCTGCTCACAGGGGCCGCGGAAGCCGTCCCGTCCGCGAAGCCGGCGCGAGCGCTGCACCTGCAGCGGATCGCGCACGTGGCCCCTGGAGGCGGAGCCAGCGGCGACGTCTACGGCCATCTCGGCTACGCCTACCTTTCGAGCTGGCACGGTGCCTCGTGCCCCGCGCTCGGCGTCCGCGTCTACGACGTCCGCAACCCCAAGCGGCCGCACCGGGTCTCGACGTTCGCCGACGGCCGCTCGCAGCCCCGCGTGGACGGAAGCTGGACGGAGAAGACGATCGTCCAGCACGTCTCGACCCCGAGCTTCAAGGGCGAGCTCGCGGTGGTCAGCTTCCAGCGCTGCGGGAGCGGCCAGTTCCAGGGATTCGGCCTCTACGACGTCACCAAGCCCGCCGCGCCGAAGCAGCTCTCGCTCGTGCGCACCGATCCGAAGGGTTCGCATGAGATCTGGCTGCAGCCGAGGGGACGACACGCCTACGTCTACACGGCGATCACGCAGTCGGAGTTGCTCTCCTCGCCCGACTACAACCCGCAGACACGCCAGGCGAAGACGCCCGGCGAGCCCGACTTCCGCATCTTCGACGTGACCGATCCTGCCCATCCCGTGCAGGTCGGCGGGTGGGGTGCGTGGAAGCACCTCGGAATCAACCCCAACGACGGCCGCGGGCACTTTTCGAGCAACTTCGTTCATTCGGTGATCGCAAACCCCGCCGGGACGCGGGCCTATCTCTCGTACTGGGATCTCGGCACCGTGATCCTCGACGTACGGGATCCGTCGAACCCCCGCTACCTGGGACGGACGCCCCGGACCGACGACGAGGGGGACGCGCACTCGGCCGCGCTGGCCAAGGGCGGCAAGGTGCTGATCGAGACGCACGAGACCTACGACGGCCACCCCACCCTGTTCGACATCTCCAATCCAGCCCACCCACGCAAGCTGAGCGACTTCCGCCTTCCCGGCCCCGTGACGGGAAACAGCTTCACGAACGGCGTCCATGATCCGAAGGTGCACGGCAACCGCGCGTACTTCTCCTGGTACGAGCGCGGCGTCGTGGCGGCCGACATCTCCAACCCCCGCAAGCCGAAGCTGCTCGCCCGCTTCGTCCCGCCGGCCGCGGCTGACGAGGAGCAGCTTCTCTGCGGAAACGTGTCCTCGTGCACCCTGGTCTGGGGCGTGTACCCGATGAGCGGATATCTGCTCGCGTCGGACATCTTGAGCGGCCTCTGGGTGCTGCAGTTGAAGTAGGCTCGGACGATGCGGCGCATCCTCCTCCTGCTCGCGGCCATCGGCCTGCTGGCGGGCTGCGGCGGGGGCGGCGGCGGGGGTCAGGAGTTCACGACGGACGAGCTACCCAAGCTCGTCCTGAGGCCCTCAGAGGCGCCTAAGGGGCTGGAGTACGCCAAATCGGAGTCGGGCCCGAACATCCTCGAGAAGGCGGGCTCGGGCCAGGGCCTGGAACCGCTGAAGAAGAACGGGCTCGAGGGCGACTACGGGATCCGCTTCCTCAGCAAAGGCGGCGCGACCGGGCCGATCTTCGCCGAAGCGCTTGCGCTCGTCTTCAAGGACTCCAGCGGGGCGAGCAAGGCGCTCGCGTTCACGAAGACCCAGGCGACGCAAGGCGGCAAGACGGTTTCCGTGTCCGCGAAAGGGCTCGGAATCGAGGGCTGGGCGCTCCATGGGAGCTTCTTCAACCCGAAGGCGCCCCGGACGTACTTCTACACCTGGCGGATCGGCAACGCCATCCTCTCCTTCATCCTGTCGGGGGACGTGACCGAGAAGCAGGCCCGCGGCTACTCCGAGACGCTGAACCGCCGAGCGAAGGACGTCGCGCGCTCTAGCTGAGGTCGGTGCGCTCGATCTGGCGCGTCTCGTAGACCTCGAGCACGTCGCCTTCCTTCACGTCGTTGAAGTTCTCGAGCAGGATGCCGCACTCGAACCCTTCCTCGACCTCGCGCACGTCGTCCTTGAACCGCTTGAGCTGGGAGATCGACGTGTCCGCGACCACAGCGCCTTCGCGGAGGACGCGCACCTGCGCACCTCGGCGCACGACACCCTGCGTGACGTGGGAGCCGGCGATCGTGCCGAGCCGCGAGACGCGGAACAGCTGCCGCACCTCCGCCTCGCCGATCGTCTCCTCGGTCTGAACCGGCTTCAGCATCCCGACGAGCGCCTGCTCGATGTCCTCGGTCAGCCGGTAGATCACGCGGTACGTGCGGATGTCGACGCCCTCGCGCCCGGCCAGGGCGCGCGCCTCTGCATTCGGTCGCACGTTGAATCCGACGACGAGCGCCTCCGAAGCCGAGGCCAGCATGACGTCGTTCTCGGTGATGCCGCCGACGCCCGAGTGGATGACGTTGATACGCACCTCCGGGTGCTGGATCTTCTGGAGCTCCGACAGCGCGGCCTCGACCGAGCCGACCACGTCGCCCTTGACCACCAGGTTCAGGTCCTGAACGGCACCCGCGCCCATCTCGGAGAACAGCGTCTCCAGCGAGACTCCCCTTCCGGCCTGCGCCAGCTGCTCCGTTCGCAGACGGTGGCCCCTGAGCTGCGCCAGGTGCCGCGCCTGCCGTTCGGTGTCGACGACGCGCCCGACCTCGCCGGCCGGCGGCGGCTTGTCGAAGCCGAGGATCTCGATCGGATCGCCCGGCTTGGCGCTCTTGACCTTCTCACCGCGGAAGTTGTAGAGGGCGCGCACCTTGCCCCAGGCGTCGCCCGCGACGATCGCATCCCCCACGTTCAGCGTTCCGCGATGGATCAGCATGGTCGCGACAGGGCCGCGGCCGACGTCTAGCCGAGACTCGATGATCGGCCCGGAGGCCTCCGCGTTCGGGTTCGCCTTCAGGCCCTCCTGCTCGACGTCCGCCACGAGCAGGATCTTCTCGAGCAAGTCGTCGAGGTTCGTCCCTTGCTTCGCGGACACGTCCGAGAACTGGGTCGTCCCTCCCCACTCCTCCGGCTGCAGCCCTTCGGTCGCCAGCTCGGTGCGGACGCGGTTCGGATCCGCCTCCGGCACGTCGATCTTGTTCACCGCAACGACGATCGGCACGTCGGCCGCGCGTGCATGGGCGATCGACTCCTTCGTCTGCGGCATGACGCCGTCGTCCGCGGCGACGACGAGGACGGCGATGTCCGTCACCTTCGCGCCCCGGGCGCGCATGGCCGTGAAGGCCTCATGGCCGGGCGTGTCGAGGAAGGTGATCTGGCGGCCGTCGTGCTGTACCTGGTAGGCGCCGATGTGCTGGGTGATCCCACCGGCCTCGGTCTCGACGACCGCGCTCTGGCGCATTGCGTCGAGCAGCGTCGTCTTGCCGTGGTCGACGTGGCCCATAATCGTGACGACCGGCGGCCTCGGCTCGAGCTCGTCCTCGGCGTCGTCGTACTCTTCGGGCTCGAGGTCCTCTTCCGCCGCGTGCTTGACGTGCACCTCGCGGTCGACCTCGGTTGCGATCAGCCCGATCGCCTCGTCGGAGAGGGACTGGGTGATGGTGACCATCTCCCCCAGGCCCATCATGATCTTGATGATCTGGGCGACCGTGATCCCGAGCGCCGCGGAAAGCTCCTTGACCGTCGCCCCGGACGGAACGTCGACCGGACCGGTCGGCTGAACTACTTCCTTCGGCGCTGCCTTCGGCCGCGCCTCCTGCCGGTCGCGGGCCTGCCGCGAGTCCTGGCGTGGCCGGGCGGCCTGCTGGTCGATGACGACGCGGCGCCGCCGGCGGCCGCCGATCGCGCCCTGGCGGGGGCGAACGGGGCGATTCGGTCTGTTCGAGCCGGAATTAGCCATTTGCGTCCCTCTCAGTGTAAAAGCGAGCGAGCTCCGGATCGACCCGCACCGACCGGCGCAGCGTACGGCTGAACGCCCGCCGCGAGGCCGCGCGCTCGAAGCAGGACAGCCTCGTGCACGTGTACACGCCGCGGCCCGCTCCCTTCTGCGAGCGGGCCAGAACGCCGTTCGGGGCTACGAACCGCACGAGCTCGTGCTTCGCCGCCTTGCGGCCGCACCCTGCACATGTTCTGACCACGCGCCCCTGGCCGGCGTCCCCTCCCGCCCGGCGAAGCCGGCCTCCGGAGACGCCTGACACCGCCGGCGGCACGGTGCTCTCCGGGCCCGTGTTACCCATACTGTGCCCTCCGGCCCCGCACCGCCGGCGGCGCCCCAGGAACGCGTGGAGCGAGGTCACGAAACAGCTTCTTCAGCGCTCCCTTCGACCTTGGGCTGCTCAGCGCCGGCCTCTTCGACGACGGCCGTGGGCTCGAGCTCCTCGACCTCTTCCTCCGTCGCTGTCTCCGCGCGAGCCTCAGGCTCTGGCAGCACGTCGTCCGCTGGGGGAACCTCCCGGTTCCCCCCGTCCCCCTCCCCGGGTCCGCTTTCGCGGACAGGCCGCTCCGCGGCCGGGGGCTCCTTGCCCGCGAGCTCCTGGTGGGCCGGGACGCCGCAGTACTTCGAGCCCGGTAGGGCCGCGTTCGGGCAGCGCTTGCCGTTCGAGAGGATGGCCGAGCAGCGGCCGGTGAACTCCTCGTCGTCTCCGCCACCGTAGGCAGCCTCCGCCTCGGCCTGCGCGAACTCGGTGTCGGACTGGATGTCCACCTTCCAACCCGAGAGCCGCGCGGCCAGGCGGGCGTTCAAGCCCTCCTTGCCGATCGCGAGCGCGAGCTGGTCGTCGGGGACGATGACCGTCGCCTCCTTGGTCTCGTCGTCGACGAAGACCTCGCGGACGCGGGCGGGTGAGAGCGCCTTGGCCACGAATCGGGCCGGATCGGTGTTCCAGGGAATGATGTCGATCTTCTCGCCGCGGAGCTCCGAGACGACCATGCGCACGCGGGAACCACGCGGGCCGACGCAGGCGCCGACCGGGTCGACGCCCGGCTGGTGCGACTCGACCGCGATCTTGGAGCGGTAGCCCGGCTCGCGTGCGACCGCGCGGATCTCGACCAGGCCGTCGGCGATCTCCGGCACCTCGAGCTCGAACAGCGTCCTGATCAGCTCCGGATCGCGGCGGGAGAGGATCACCTGCGGGCCCTTCGTGCCGGAGCGAACCTCGGTGATAACGGCCTTGATCCGGCTGCCCTGCTCGTAGCGCTCGCCGTCCACTTGCTCTGAGCGCGGAAGGAGCGCCTCGACGCGGCCGAGGTCGACGAGCACGTTGTTGCGGTCGCCAGCCTGCTGCACGATGCCGGTCACGACCTCGCTGACGCGGTCGACGTACTCCTCGTACATCATCTCGCGCTCGGCCTCGCGGATCCGCTGCAGGATTACTTGCTTGGCGGTCTGAGCGGCGATGCGGCCGAAGTTCTCGGGCGTCACGTCGGCCCGCTTGACGAGATGCTCGGGCACTTCCGACCAGTCGATGTCGAGGTCGTCGTCCTGGACCAGGACGTGGGAACGCTCTCCATTCTCGACCTCGAGGCGCTCGAGCTCGGAGATCGCGCGCTCGCGGGCCTCCTCGATCAGACGCTCCTCGATGTCCGATGGGAGGTCGATGGAGAAGACTCGAAAGTCCCCGCGCTCGTCGACGTCGACGGTCGCGTGCCGGGCCGCGCCGGGTGTCTTCTTGTAGGCGGCGAGGAGGGCGTCCTCGAGCGCGGCGACGAGCGTGCCGCCTTCGATTCCCTTCTCTCTCTCGATCTCACGGATTCCGTCGATGATTTCCTGGCTCATTTGATTACCCCTCGCTGATGAGATTTCCCCGCACGATCTGCTCGTACGGAACCTCCACATTCTCGTTTCCGGTCTGGACGATGACTGCGCGGTCGCCGGCGTCGACCACCTGCCCGCGCAGGCGGCGGCGCGCTTCCGTACGGAGCGCGACTCTGCGCCCGACGACGTTGCGAAAGTGCTCCGGCCGGCGCAGCGGGCGCTCGAGGCCCGGAGAAGAGACGTCCACGGAGTACTCGCGCAGGTAGTCACGGAGCGCCTCGGTGACGCGCTCGCAGAGCGCGTGGTCGACACCCTGCGGGTGGTCGACGAAGACCGTGAACCGCTCCGGCCCCGTGAGCTCGACCGCCAGCACCTCGACTCCGGGCAAGCCGGACTCGACGGTGCGTGACACCTCGCGCTGCAGCTCTCGTTCTTTCTCGTGGACTGTTGCCAATTTGACTCTCCTCACAAAAAATGGGCGCACCGCGCCCATTTCGCCAACCCGGTGAAATGTGGTGTTACAAGGATAGCAAGCGATTTAGGCTTTGGGCATGGAATCGCTTCGGGTCGAGCGGGACGGAATCTCGCTTGCAACCAGCTATTCAGCCGCGGGAGAGGCCGCGGTCGTCGCACTTCACGGGGCCGGTGCGGGCACGAGGGACTACTTCCTGTACGAGCATCTCCACCGGATCCTCCCGCCGGCTGGAATTGGCGTCATCACTTTCGACCGGCGCGGCGAGGGGGAGTCCACCGGCGACGCGTCACGCGGGCGCTTCCAGGTACAGGCGGAGGATGCGCTGGCCGTGCGTGAGGCCCTCGCCGTCGAGACGGTCGGCATGTGGGGGATCAGCCAGGGTGGGTGGATCGCGCCGCTCGCTGCAGCGCAGTCGGAGCGCGTCGCCTTCGTCGTCGGCGTCGCGTCGACGGGCGTCACACCAGCGGAACAGATGATGTACGCAACCGCCCAACAGCTGCGGCTCGCCGGCTGCGGCGAGGACGTCGTCGAGCGGGCCCTCGAGCTGCGGCGCCGGTTCGAGGACTCGGTGCACGGGCGTCTCCAGGAGGAAGAGGAGCTGAGGGCTGATCTCCTCGCCGCGCTCGACGAGCCGTGGTTCGAGCACCTCTGGCTCCCGCCAACGACGCTCGACGAGGAAAGCCGCCGCCTCTGGATCGAGGAGATGGACTTCGATCCCGGGCCGATCTTCGGGCAGGTCCAGGTCCCGGCGCTCCTCTTCTTCGGCGGCCGCGACTCGTGGACGCCGGTGGAGCCGAGCGTCGAGGCGTGGCAGGCGGTCCGCGGCGACGTCGAGATCGTCGTCATCCCCGAGGCCGAGCACGAGATGACGCTTCCGGACGGCACGATCGCCCCCGAGTACGAGCAGAAGCTCGTCGAGTGGCTCGTCAGCCGATCACGATCGTGACGGGGCCGTCGTTGACGAGCTCGACCTCCATCCTGGCACCGAAGACGCCTTGCTCGACCTGCACGCCTTCTGCCCGAAGCGCCCCGCAGAACGCCTCGTAGAGCGGCTCCGCCTGCTCGGGTCGCGCGGCGTGGGAGAAGCTCGGCCGGTTGCCCTTGGCCGTCTCCGCGATCAGCGTCAACTGGCTCACGACCAGCGCCTCGCCGTCCGTGTTGAGCAGGCTGCGGTCGAACTTCCCCTCCTCGTTCTCGAAGATGCGCAGGCGCGCGACCTTCGCGGCCAGCTGCCTCGCCTGCTCGGCGGTATCGGTGTCCGCCACGCCCAGGAGGACGAGCAGCCCCGCCCCGATCGCGCCGCCCGGCGTCGCGCGCGCCCGCGAGACGCGCTGGACGACCGCCCTCATTACCAGCGCAGCGGGATCGACATTTTGGGACAGGGCTTGAGTGTCATCCACTGAGATCCCACGGCTCCAGCTCTAGGTTCGCCGAGCGTGCCTGGCACCTGCCTGGCACCTGCCTGGCACGTGCCAGGCGACAGCCAGCGATTCCGCGAGATCGCGCGCACGGGGCGCCCCCTAACCGAGGTCGCGGATGCGCGACTCGTAGTCGGCCTTGCCGGGCCGCAGCGAGCTGGCGAGCTTGTAGTGGCCGTTGGCCTCCGCCGCCTTCCCCTGCTTCTCGAGGCAGCGGCCGAGCGCGTAGTGGGCGTAGTCGTCGGCCGGCGAGATCTCGAGCATCGCTCTGAACTCCCGTTCGGCCTCGTCGTAGCGGTGGATGCGGAAATACGCGATCCCGAGCGCCTCGCGGATCGAGGCCTTGTCCGGCTCGCGCCTCTTCGCCTTCTCGAGCGGAACGGTCGCCTGGGCGGCCATGCCCTTGGCCAAGTGCCGGCGTCCTTGCTGGAAAAGCTCGTACGTCTCGGTCATCGCAGGTAAGGAAAGTTCTCCTTCACCAAGTCAAGCGGATTCGTCAAGTCCCGTGTAGGCCCGATCTCGAATCCCAAAACCTCCTCGCCGCGGTCAACCCCCCGCTGCAGCACGTCGGCGAGCTCGAACGGCGGCCCGGGCAGTCCCTCCAGGAGGGGCACCAGTTGCTCCCCGATCACCCAGAGCGGCGCGCCCGCGAGCGGGTTCACGGGATCGTCGTCGAGCAGGCGCTGGACGCGTCCGTCACGGATCCGGACCGCGAACCTGTGCGGCGGCGACGGTGGAGGCTCGCGCCGGACGGCTACCGCTCCGGCCGCCTGCGAGCCCTCGAAGCGGGCGCGAAAGCGGCCGATGTCGCCCGGCGCGAAGAGCGTGTCCGCGCCGGTGACGAGCAGTGGAGTGCGTGCCCCGGCGGCGAGCGCGCGCACCACGGTGTCCGCCGACCCATCGGGCCGCGGCTGGCGGACGAACGACACCTCCAGCCCGAAGCCCGAGCCGTCGCCGACGAGAGCCTCGACCTGCTCCGCCAGATGCCCCGTGACGACCGACACGCGTGTGAGGCCTGCGGACGCCAGCTCCCGGAGGAGCGTCGAGAGCACCGGGCGGCCGTCGATGGGAAGAACGGGCTTCGGCCAGCGTTCGGTCAAGGGACGCATCCGCTGCCCCTCGCCGGCGCCCATCACGACGGCATCCATCCCTACTCAGACTGCTCGCAGCGACTGGATCGAGAGCGCGCCCAGAAGCCGGTCGAGCAGCCCCAAACGCCGGCGCAGCACGCGCTCGAGCGCGCGCAGCTCCCTGCGTGCGCGCCCGGCGGCCTCACCCGCGTCGCCCGGCCGTCCGAAGCGGGCCGAACCAGCCGCATCGACGAATCGGCCCGCCGCCACCGCGAACTCGGAGTCGATCGCCCGTGCGAGCTCGCTCAGGGTCGAGCTGGGGGAAACGTCGACCCGCTGGTCGAGCAGGAACTCGACCAGCTCGCGCCGGCAGGCCGCCGCGACCCGGCGCGGATCCCGGCGCAGATAGCGGGCGCGCCGGAACGCGAGCTTGCCGAGGAAGAGCGACAGACCGATGGCGACCAGGACGAGCAGGAGGAGGCCGACCAGCCGAATGCCCCGGTTCCCACTGGCGGCGGGGAGCGGGATCGACCGCGCCCGCTCGCCGCGCGCCGACTGGCCCGCCTGCTGCGTCCGAGCCCGGTTCTCGAGCAGGCTTCGGAGCGCACTGTTCGCGGGACCGACGAGCGCCGCCGCGGCCTTGGCGTCGAAGCTCTTCGAGGAAGCCGTGTAGGAGGCGGCGATCCGGCCGCGTCCCGGGGTCGGGTCGAAGGGGAGCCACCCGTAGCCACGGAACCAGACCTCCACCCATGCATGGGCGTCGTGGTCGGTCACGGTCCACGTGCCGCTCCCGTCGTCGTACTTGCCGCTCGTGAAGCCGGCCGCCACGCGAGCGGGGATCCCCAGGTACCGCAGCATCAGCGCCATCGCGCCGGCGAAGTGCTGGCAGTAGCCGCTGCGGGTCGTCGTCACGAAGGCGACCAGCGGCGGCACGCCCGGGACGGACGGCGGATGCTCGTCGTAGCGAAACCGCCCGCTGTCGCGCAGCCAGGACTCGAGCCCGACGACGGCCGCGTACGGATCGGGAGCTTTGCCGACGACCTGCTTCGCCGCGTGGTACAGGCCGTAGTAGGCGGGAAAGCGGCTCGAGATCAGCCTCGCGACGATGGCGTCCCGGCTGGGGTAGCCGAACGGCGGCAACGCCACGCCGCGCTCGACCGTCAGAAACTCTCCGGCATCGGCGATCGCGGGCGGATAGACCGGCCGCGATCGCGCGAGCTGCGCAGGGGTGGGACGCGGGACGTAGCTCCACACGGCGTAGCTCTTCCCACGGTCGCTGCCGGGGACGACGAGCGCCGTCCCGTTCGTCGTGTAGCTGACCGAGCCGACATCCCTCGCCGCGTACGCCACCGGCACATCCGCGCCGACGAGGTGGCGATCCAGGAGCGCCTCGACCACAACTTGCTGCTTGACCCATTTCGTGGATTCTCTGGCCCGCGCCGGGAGCAGCGGATCGCCCGAGAGGTCGGCTCGGTCCCCGCTCAGCACGGGGAAGGTCGTCGACAGATCCTCGATCCAGTTCCCGCCGACATAGGCGTCCAGCGTCGTCGCGCGCCAGTAGAGCGAACGGCTGGGCGCCGCGATCTTGAGCACCGTCGTCCTTTTCTTCGGCCAGTTGAGACCGCTGTAGTTCGAGTCCCACACGTAGGTGATCCCGACCGCGCGGTCGGGCTTCGTGTACAGGTCCCAGCCCTCCCAGTGCAGGAGCTCGCCCTTGGCGACCGCTGGGCTGGACGAGAGCGCGAGCGCACCGGCGACGATCAGGCCGCCCGCCACGAGCGCCGGCGCGAGCGCCTGTCCCGAGCGCGGGCGCAGCCCCATCAGGATCACGAGCACGGCCGCGAGGATCAGGCCGCCGAGCATGAGCACGCTGCCGCCGCGCAACAGCGTGCCGGGCCAGCCCGCGCCCGCCACGACGGCGATCGCGGCGAGCAGCGGCCGCCGCCCCGCGAGCGCGAACGCAAGGACGAGGCAGAACCCGAACGCGGCCATCAGTGCCGCGCTCTGCATGCGCGGATGGTCGTGAGGGTTGAACGGCAGGGCGACGTCGTAGAACTCGAGTGCTCCGTCGCCGAGCTTCCCGGGGCGGAGCAACGACGTGCCGAGCACGACCCAGCCTCCAAGCAGAACGGCGCCCACGAGCGCGACCAGGCGGGGCCGCAGGGGCCGCACGAGGGCCGGCAGAAACGCAATCGCGGCCAGCATGAGTGCGAGGGCAAGCCCCGCGTGAGGCCGCTCGATCCGGACCCAGGCCAGCACGATCGCGAGCGCGGGCACGATATAGACGAGCGCGGTCTTGCCCCTAGCCACCGGCAGCCTCACTGAGCGCGCCGCCGGTGAGAGCCGCCGAGAGGTCGTCTCCGGCCCGGACGACCGCGACGGGGACTCCCGCAGCCTGCAGCCGCAGCAGCGCCGGCTCCCGTGTGCGGGCTGCGCCGTTGAAGCTCGCCGCATCCACGTACACGAGCGAGACGTGCCGGTGCGCGAGGGAACGCTGGACGAGACGGTCGGCGAGGCGCGGGGTCAGCGCCGCCGTGACGACCGCGACCTCGAGGGCTCTCGCGACGAGGTCGGCCTCGTCGGAGAGCAGCGCCTCCACCGGCCTGCGGCCGTCCGGCTCGGCAGCGGCGAGCAGCTCGAGCGCGCGCCGCCAGTCGCCGTCGGAGGCACTTGCCCGGACGAAGTCCGCGGACGCCCCGTTCACGAGCAGGACGGCACGACGGTTCCGGCTCGTATGCCCAAAGAGGATGGAGCCGGCGGCGCGGACCAGCATGTCGAAGCTCGCGCCGGCTGCGGTCCCGGCCTGCGCGTCGAGCAGCACGGCGACCTCGTCGCGGGGTGCGTCCTCCAGCTCCTTCACCATCAGCCGCCCACGTTTGGCGGTCGAGCGCCAGTGGACGCGGCGCAGCGACTCCCCTTCCTGGTACTCGCGCACGCTGTGCAGGTCGAAGCCGCTCGGGCGCCGCATCAGCAGGCGCCTCCCCTCCGGCAGAGTCGCCCCGACGTCCGAGAAGAGGCGATCGAGCGGAACGAGCCGTGGATAGACGAGCAGCGCGGCCGTGGCGGGAAGCTGCGCCTCCACCCGCTCCAGCCCGAACGGATCCTCGAGGACGGCGCGGGCGTGCTCGAGCACGTAGCGGCCCCGCGGGACGCCGGTCAGCACGTAATGCGCCCTCAGCGCCGAGCCCCTTCTCCGCAGCCGGGTCTCGCGGTCGCCGAGCTTCGAGAGCCGCTCCTGGAGGATGACAGGCCCCGGCGGCAGGAATCCCGGTGCGAGCTCAACCTCGACCGAGACGTGCACGTCCTCCCCCTCGTAGTGCTCGAACCTGTCCGTGTGTCGCAGCAGCCGAACCGGCCGGCGCGCTGCACGCATCCACGCCCAGGCGAGCAGGGTGGCGAGGATCAGCCCGACAGCGACGGGATAGAGCGCCTTCGAGCCGGCTGCCCAGGCCAGGAGGTAGGCGGCGACGCCCAGCGTGAGCGCGAGGCGGCCGCGTTTCGTCACACCGGGACGGGTGTCTGCTGGAGCGCGTCGCGGACGAGGTCGGCTCGGGTTAGCCCAGCCGAGTGAGCCTCCGGAGCCACGATCAACCTGTGGGAGAGCACGACCTCGGCGACGGCCTTGACGTCGTCCGGCAGCACGAAGTCACGGCCCGCAGCAAGCGCTCTGGCCTTGGCGACGCGCAGGAGCGCGATCCCGGCCCGTGGGCTCGCGCCCAGATAGAGCCGCTCGTCCGCCCGCGTGTGCCGCAGGAGGGCGACGACGTAGCGGTTCAGACTGTCCTCGACGTAGATCTGCTTCGCCTGCTCGGCGACCGCGACGATCTCGAGCGCCGTCGTCACCGGCGGGAGACTCTCGAGCGGTGGATCGCTCGTCTGCTCGGTCAGCATCTTCGCCTCCTGGCCGAGCTCGGGATAGCCGAGCGCGACGCGCATCGTGAACCGGTCGAGCTGGGCCTCGGGCAACGGGTACGTCCCCTCGTACTCGATCGGGTTCTGGGTCGCCATCACCATGAACGGGCGGGCCAGCTCGTACGTCGTGCCGTCGATCGTGACCTGGTTCTCCTGCATGCACTCGAGCAGTGCGGCCTGCGTCTTCGGCGAGGCACGATTGATCTCGTCGACGAGCAGAAGGTTGGCGAACACCGGTCCGGGGCGGAATTCGAACTCGTTCGAGCGCTGGTTGAAGACGCTGACGCCAGTGACGTCGCTCGGCAGCAGATCGGGCGTGAACTGGAGACGTGAGAACGAGCAGTCCAGCGAGCGGGCGAGCGCCTTCGCCAGCATCGTCTTCCCCACTCCTGGGAAGTCCTCGATGATCAAGTGCCCCTCGCTGATCAGGCAGAGGACACAGAGCCGGAGCGTGTCCTCGGGGGCATGGACGACGCGCGCGAGGTTGTCGACGATCGCCTGGGCGGCCTGAGCCGCCTCGGCGGTGCGCTCCGGATCTCTAGCGAGCGGCTCGTCCAAGGAGCTTCTCAGCTTCATCGAGGATCGCGGCCGCGATCTCACGCTTGTGGGCCTTGGGGATCCGGCGCTCGCCGTCGCCGGAGATCAGCACGACCTCGTTGTTCTCGGACTCGAATCCGATATCCGCGCGGCCGATGTCGTTGAAAACGACGAGGTCGGCGCCCTTCGACTCGAGCATGCCGCGCTTGCGCGCGAGGCCCTGCTCGCCGTGGTCGGCCCCGAACGCGACGAGCACCTGGCCGTTCCGGCGCCGCTCTCCGAGGGCTCGGGCGACGTCGGTGGTCGGAACGAGCTCGACGGTCCAGGGCTTCGCGTCCTTCGGGCGCTTGTCTTTCCAGGCCTCGGCGGGGCGGTAGTCGGCGATGGCGGCCGCCATCAGCACCAGATCGGAATCGGCCCGCGCGAGCGCCTCACGAAGGAGGTCCTCGGCGGTCGGGGCTTCGACGACGGTGACGCCGGCCGGGGCGTCCACCGAGAGGTTCGACGCCAAGAGGGTCACGTCGGCCCCACGCGCATACGCTTCCTCGGCAAGCGCCGCGCCCATGCGGCCGGAGGAGCGGTTTCCGACGTAGCGAACCGAGTCGAGCGGCTCGCGGGTCCCCCCAGCCGTTATCAACACCTTCCTGCCAAGTAACACTGTGTTACTTGGATTGAGGAGCTCGGAAATGCGCTTGTTGATCTCCTCCGGCTCGGCCATACGACCAATACCCTCGTCCCCTTCGGCCAGGTCCCCTTCGGCCGGGCCGATCAGCTCCACTCCGCGCCGGCGGAGGACGGCGGCGTTCTCCTGCGTCGCCGGATGCGCCCACATGCGGGGATTCATCGCCGGGGCGATGAGGATCGGGCCCTCGTGGGCGAGCACGGCCTCCGTGAGCACGCTGTCGGCGATGCCGTGGGCGAGCTTCGCCAGCGTGTTCGCGGTCAGCGGAGCGATCACGATCAGGTCGGCGCGCTCGAGGTGGGGATACGCGGTCTGCGCCGGCCCGCCACGCGCCAGTGCCTCGAAGGTCTCCGCGGTGACGAAGCGCTCCGCACCCGGCGTCAATACGGGTACCACCTCATGCCCTTCCTTCACGAGCAGCCGGCAGAGCTCGCACGCCTTGTAGGCCGCGATCCCTCCCGTCACCCCTAGCAGCACGCGCGCCATGCCGGAATTCTGCCTGGGCTACGAGGGCGGCGGGATCTTCGGCTTCGCGCCGCCGTAATCCGAGACGGCATCGTTCAGCCGGAACAGTCCCCCGAAGCGCCGGTCGGCGGGCCGCGCGGCGTCGAAAATCCCGATCTCGTTCGTTTCGTGATAGACGCTGACGTTTTCGAGCTCGCGCTCCCCGTCGAAGGTCCGAAGCATCAGCCGCCCGCGCAGCGCGATCAGAACCTCCTCGTTCTGGAGGTGGTAGTGAAAGACCATCGACTGGCCCGGAGCAAGCTCGTAGACGCTCACCCCAAGATGCTCGGACCCGGCCTGATCGCCGAGCCGCGCCCTGCGCCACTCATCGGTGTCAGCGTCCCACTCCGGCTCGAACACGTTGGCCATCGTTCTACTCCTTCCGGTAGCCGCCGGAGCCGGGCTCCGCCCGGCGGAGGCACCCCGCGGGAAGCGCGTCAACTTAACGAGGGGGCTCGTGGGGGAAACCGGGTTTCCCCCACGTAGGGCGAAGGCGCGAAGCGCCTAAGCCCGATACTCGTACCTGATCTTGCCCTGGGCGACTTCCTCCAGGGACATGGTCAGGTAGTTCTTCGAGCGCGACTCCACCAGCGGAGGCGGAAAGTCGTCGAACGTTCCCTCGCCGAGCTGGTGGTGGTAGTTGTTGATCTGCCGCGCGCGCTTGGCCGCGACGATCACGAGCGCGTAGCGGGAGTCGACGTTCTCGAGCAGCTCATCGATGCGTGGATGGATCACGCGGACATGGTAGCTGCCGCCGCGCTAAGGCCCGGCAAGCTGGTCGAACTCCGACGCCCGGTACGGCGAGTTCGAGATCGGTAACGCCCTGGAGAACGGGGCGTCGAGGACAGTGGCGGCGAAGAGCGCCGTCGCAATCACGGTCGACATCGCGGCAACTTTCACCGCCTGGAAGCGTTTCGAGACGGTGACGACGAACATCGGAGCCGTCACGATCACGAACGCCGCGATCAGGAGCAACACCTGCAGGATGGTCGGAATCGGCTCCGTGATCGCGGCGAGGGTGTCCCGCCGCTGAGTGACGACCTCGTCGAGCCGGCTGAGCGCCTGGCCGTAAAAGGCACGCTGGCTGGCCGTCTCGGGCTCGTAGTCCTTCAGCGTCGCGTACATCGCACCGACGTCGCCCCAGACCCGGTCGCTCGTCCTGCCCTCGCGCAGGAGCTTCCACTCGTACATCCGGACGTCCTCGATGCCCTTTACGATCTCGTTCCGCAGCTCGGCGTTGACCCGCTGCGGGAACGCGGTCCCGATGCGGGCCAGCTCGGCGAGTGCGATCGCCTCGGAGCGGATCCCGGACTGGGTCGCCCGGTAGTTCTGGAACAGCGTCACGATCACGAGGGCGAGCGTGAGGCCGAACAGCGCCTGCACAACCGAGACGAAGTTGCTGAACGTCGAGTTGTACTCGCGGTTGCGGAGGTTGCCCGCCCAGCGGAGGACGCACCAGAACACGAGCAGCGTCACGCCCACGAACGCTCCCACGAACAAAGGGCCCAGCAGCCACGGCGGCATCGAATTGAGGATGGAACGCATCAGGCCGGCCTAGACAGCTCGAGCGTCTGCTCGACGATCGCGGCGAGCTCGTCCGCGGCCCGCTCGACCTCGTCGTTGACGATCACGTAGTCGAATTCACCCGCCTGCTTCCGCTGCTCCCGCGCGAGTGTGAGCCGCTCCTCGATCTCCCCCGAGCTCTCGGTGGCGCGATCCCGCAGCCGCCGCTCCAGCTCGGCGAAGGTCGGCGTGTCGACGAAGATCGTCACGCTGCCGGGGACGGTATCGCGAACCCTCAGCGCGCCTTCCGTCTCCAGGTCGAGCAGCGGCACCTTGCTCTTGGCCTGGATCCGGTCGATCTCGGACCGGAGCGTGCCGTAGCGGTTGCCTGACACGTACGTGACCCATTCGAGGAAGTCCCCGTTCTGGACGCCGCGCTCGAACTCATCCTCGGAGACGAACCAGTACTCCCGGCCGTTCTTCTCCGTGGCGCGGCGGTCGCGCGTCGTCGCCGAGACCGCGAGTTCGAGAACCGGGATCCGCTCGAGCACGACCCGCTCGAGCGTTCCCTTCCCCGCGCCGGAGGGCCCGGTAACGACGATGACAGGCGTGGTGGTCCCCGACAAGTCGGGAAAGCCTAGAGGGTCAGGAGACGCCTACCTGTGTAGGAGACCGATCAGCTCCGCGCGCTGCCGCTCGGAGAGCCCGCCTACGGTCTTCGACTGGCTGATCCGGCACTGGTTCAGGAAGCGGGCGGCTTTGACGCGTCCGAACTTGGGGACCGCGAGCAGCATGTCGAAGACTTTCGCCGTCGAGACGTACTCGGGCGGGCTCGAGAGGATCTTCTCGATCTTGACTCGACCGTCCTTCAAGTCCTTCTTGAGCTTCGCCCTTCTAACCCTGATGTCGTTTGCCCGCTTGAGCGCATCCATGCGCTGATCGAGTGAGCGTTGCGGAGCCTTCACCGGCGCCTTGGTGACCATGGCGCGAGATAGTAGCTTGCTTTAGCCGCCCGCGCAAAGAGGTTGTTTGGGCGGAATTTGCAGGGTTTTTATGCGGGAGAACTCTCAACCTCTGGTTGACGGTTCCGGTGTTCGTGCGACATTCCGCGCAGTTCGTCCACTTCAGAGCGCCCGAGAGCGGCGATCTCGGCGGCAAGCTGCTCCCGAATCCGCCGGGGAGCGTCCGGATCGGTGAACAGGACCGTCCCGAGGGCCACGTCCGCCGCCCCGGCGGCGACGAAGTCGATCACGTCGCGGCCGGTCTGGATCCCGCCCATGCCGACGATCGGAACGTCCACCGCTCGGTAGCAGGAGTACACGGCTGCGAGGGCGATCGGCTTCAACGCGGGCCCCGAATAGCCGCCGACGGCGGGGCCGAGCACGGGCGTCAGCGTTCGTTCGTCGAGGGACAGTCCCCGGATCGTGTTGACGAGCGAGAGCCCGTCCGCGCCTGCGCTCTCGGCCGCGCGGGCGACCTCGGCGATATCGGGAACCGCCGGCGACAGCTTCGCGTAGAGGGGCACGCCCGTCGCTGTGCGACAGGCTAGAACGATCTCAGCCACCGTGGCCTCGACGGCCTCGACATTCGGGCAGCTGAGGTTCAACTCGATGGTCGCGACCTCATCCCGCTCATTCAGCTGCTCGCAGATGCCGACGTACTCGCTCGTTGTGAACCCGCCAACCGAGATCCAGATCGGAATCCCGAGCTCGCTCAAACGCGGAAGCTTCTCGGCGAGGAACGCGTCTATACCGGGATTCGCGAGCCCGATCGAGTTCAGCATCCCTGAATCCGTCTCGGCAATGCGTACTGGAGCGTTGCCCTCGCGGGGAAGGGGGGTCACCGTTTTCGAGACGAATGCGTCAAGCGAGCGGGCGACGTCGGGCGCAGCCAGCGCATCCAGGCAACCAGACGCGTTGAGGATTCTCATATGCGCGCCCTGCTAGTCCTTTCGGCGCGAGCCGAAAGGACGGGCCCTTCGATGCAGAGCCGCTTGAGCTCGCCGTCGATCTCGACGGCGCAGCCGTAGCAGGCGCCGTAGCCGCAGGCCATCGGCGCTTCCCAGGCGAGCTGTGCCTCCGGCTCGAGCGCCCGCACCGCCTCGAGCATCGGCTCCGGGCCGCAGGCGAGGACGTCGTAACGCCCGACGGACAGGCGCTCCGTGACGTAGGTCGGCTCGATCACCACCTCGGCGTTCGGCACCAGAGCGGCCGCTTCGGCATGCCATTCGCTCCGGAAACCGAGCAGTGCAGGCGGCTCGCCGAGCCGCTCCGACAGGTACGGAAACGGGGCGACGCCGATACCGCCGCCGACGAGCAACGGTCGCTCGACGTCGAGCCGGTAGCCGTTGCCGAGTGGCCCGAGCACTGCGATCGCTTCGCCTTCCGCCACGGAGGCAAGGGCACGCGTGCCGGGACCGATCGGGTCGATCAGGAACGCGAGCTCGGCCGTAGGCGCCGCGCACAGGCTCATCGGGCGCGGCAGCAGCCGCCCGGGCGGCTGGAGCATGAAGAACTGTCCGGGAATCCCAGGGTCGAGCCCCCCGCGCTCGAGCCGGAGCAACGTGTAGGGCCCGATCGCCTCGAGGCCGGCGACCCTAGGCGATTCGCGCTTCAGCACCGTGCCGTTCCTGCAGAGAGAGCGCCTTCTCGGTGCGGGCGTTTGCGATCGCGTGCACGGCCGCCGCCGCGCCCGAGAGGGTCGTGATGCATGGCACGCGAGCGGCGAGCGCCGCCTCGCGGATCAGGTAGCCGTCGGTACGCGCCCCCAAACCCTGCGGCGTGTTCACCACCAGGTCGCAGCGTCCGCGCCGGATGAGATCGACGATCGTCGAGCTCTCCCCCTCCTCGGACACCTTCCGCACCTGCTCGACGGCGAGGCCGGCCGCCGCGAGCGCTTCCGCGGTTCCACCCGTGGCGAGCAGCTGGAAACCGAGCCCGGCGAGCGCTGCCGCGACCGGGACGGCGGCCGGCTTGTCCGCGTCGCGAACGGACAGGAAGACGGTCCCGTCGGTCGGCAGCGGCCGCCCGGCGGCCCGCTCTGCCTTCGCGAAGGCGGTCGGAAAGTCGGCGGCCGTGGCCATCACCTCTCCCGTCGAGCGCATCTCCGGGCCGAGCACCGGGTCGCTGCCGGGGAAGCGGGCGAACGGCAGCACGGCGGCTTTGACGGACACGTGCCCCAGGGACTGTCCCCGGGGCAGGTCCAGCTCGGACAAGGACGCGCCTGCGGCGAGCCGGCAGGCGGCCTCGACCAGGTTGAGGCCGATCGCCTTGCTCGCGAACGGGACGGTGCGCGACGCCCGCGGATTGACCTCGAGCACGTACACCTCCCCGTCCGCAACGGCAAGCTGCACGTTGAGCAGCCCGACGACGCCGAGGGCCTGACCGAGACGCCTCACGACCTCGCCGATCTCCGTCGCCTCGGCTGCGCCGAGCGACGGCGGCGGCAGCACGCAGGCGGAGTCGCCGGAGTGCACCCCCGCCTCCTCGACGTGCTGCATCACAGCCGCGACATACGTCTCCACGCCGTCGGAGAGCGCGTCGACGTCGATCTCGACGGCGTTCTCCAGGAACCGGTCGACGAGCACGCGCCCGTGGGCCTGCTTCATCGCCCCGAGGACGTCCTCCGCCCGGTAGCAGACGCGCATCGCGCGTCCCCCGAGCACGTAGGAAGGCCGGACGAGCACCGGATAGCCGATCCGGTCGGCGACCGCGACGGCCTCATCCGGGCTCTCGACGATCCCCCACTCCGGGCAGCGGATGCCGAGCCGGTCGAGCAGCGCACCGAAGCGCTCCCTGTCCTCCGCCAGGTCGATCGCCTCGTAGGGCGTGCCGAGGATGCGCCAGCTCGCCCGCTCCAGCTCGCGCGCCAGCTTGAGCGGGGTCTGGCCCCCGAACTGGATCACGACCCCTTCGGGCCGCTCGCGCTCGCAGATCGCCAGCACTTCCTCGACGCCGAGCGGCTCGAAGTAGAGCCGGTCGGAGGTGTCGTAGTCGGTCGAGACGGTCTCCGGGTTGCAATTGACCATCACCGCCTCGTAGCCGAGCCGGCGGAAGCTGCCGGCCGCGTGGACGCAGCAGTAGTCGAACTCGATCCCCTGCCCGATCCGGTTCGGCCCCGAGCCGAGGATGACGACCGAGCGGCCGGTCTCGCCGACCTCGTCGGCCTCGCCCCAGGCGGAGTAGAAGTAGTTCGAGCCCGCCTCGACCTCGCCGGCACAGGAGTCGACCCGCCGGTAGGCCGGGCGAACGCCCCAGGCCCGGCGCTTCGCACGCGCGCGCTCTTCCGTCGCCCCGCAGGCGGCGGCCACGTCCGCATCCGAGAGCCCGAGCCGCTTGAGCCGGAGCCAGTCGTCGGCCACCAGATCGTCGAGTTGTGTTTTTAAACACAAAGCTTCGCGGGCGCGCTGGACCTCGGCTCGGAACCAGGGATGCACGCCGTCCGGCAGGTCGTCGAGACCCGCCCAGGCCGTCGAGGTGCCGGCGTCGAGCTCGCGCGAGCGCATCGCCTTCAGAAAAGCCTCCAGGAAGCTGCGCCCGATTCCCATGGCCTCGCCCACCGACTTCATCTGCGTCCCGAGCGTCGTGTCGGCCCCGGGGAACTTCTCGAACGCGAACCGGGGGAACTTGACGACGACGTAGTCGAGCGTCGGCTCGAAGCTCGCCGGCGTCGTCTTCGTCAGGTCGTTCGGGATCTCGTCCAGCGTGTAGCCGACAGCCAGCTTGGCCGCCACCTTCGCGATCGGGTAGCCCGTCGCCTTCGACGCGAGCGCCGAGGAGCGGGACACGCGCGGGTTCATCTCGATCACGCGCAGGTCTCCGCTGACGCGATCGCGCGCGAACTGGATGTTCGAGCCGCCCGTCTCGACGCCGACCGCGCGAATTACGCCCGCGGCCGCGTCGCGAAGCTCCTGAAACTCCTCGTCGGCGAGGGTCATCTGGGGCGCAACGGTGACCGAGTCGCCGGTGTGGACCCCCATCGGGTCGAGGTTCTCGATCGAGCAGACGACGACCACGTTGTCGAGCCGGTCGCGCATCACCTCGAGCTCGAACTCGTCCCACCCCGCGAGCGATTCTTCCAGCAGCACCTGGCGCACAGGGCTCTCGTTGAGCGCCCTGTGCGCTAGTTCTCGTAGTTCGCTTCGGGAGCGGGCCGTGCCTCCGCCGTGGCCGCCGAGGGTAAAGGCTGGGCGCAGGATGACTGGGAATGTGAGGTCCTCCGGGATCTCCTCCAGCGAGGTGACGATCGTCGACTCGGGCACCTTCAGCCCGGCGAGCCGCACCGTCTCGCGGAAGAGCTCGCGGTCCTCGGCCCGGCGGATCGCGTCGAGGCCGGCTCCGATCAGCTCGACGCCGAGCTCGTCCAGGACTCCCTCTTCTGCGAGCTGGAGCGCGAGATTGAGCGCGGTCTGGCCGCCCAGCGTCGGCAGGAGCGCGTCCGGCCGCTCCCGCTCGAGCACGCCGGCGACTCCCTCCAGGTCGAGCGGCTCCAAGTACGTCCGGTCGGCGAACCCGGGGTCGGTCATGATCGTGGCCGGGTTCGAGTTGACGACGATGGTGAAGAAGCCGTCGTCGCGCAGCACCTTGAGCGCCTGCGAGCCCGCGTAGTCGAACTCGCAGGCCTGCCCGATGACGATCGGCCCCGAGCCGATCAGGCAGATCGAGTCGAGGTCAGGCCGCCTTGGCAACCGAGATCTCCTCGACCCAGCCGGACAGGAGCGGCCAGGCATCGTGCGGGCCGGGGCCCGCCTCCGGATGGAACTGGACGGAACGCGCCCGCAGCTCTGTGAAGTCGAGCCCCTCAACGGTGCCGTCGTAGAGCGAGACGTGCGTCGCTTCCTGTGCGTCGCTCGCGGTGACGGCGAACCCGTGGTTCTGGCTCGTGACGAGCACGCGTCCGCTGCGGCGCTCGAGCACCGGGTGGTTCGCCCCTCGGTGCCCGAACTTGAGCTTGAACGTGCTGTGGCCGGTCGCCAGCGCGAGCAGCTGGTGCCCGAGGCAGATTCCGAGGACGGGCACGCGCCCGAGCAGCGACCGAAGCGAATCTACCTCCGCCGAAAGCGGTTCGGGGTCGCCGGGGCCGTTCGAGAGCACGACGCCGTCGTAGCCGGCGAGCTCGTCGGCATCGACGTCGTGTGGAAAGACCGTGACCGCGGCTCCGGCGGACGTCAAGCGGCGCAGGATCGAGCGCTTACAGCCGTAATCGACCACCGCCACCCTCGCCTTCCCCTCGCCGTCGACCGTGTAGGGCTCGGAAGTCGAGACGCCGCTGACGAGCGCCCGTCCCCCCATCTCGGGCTGGGCCCGGACCGCGTCGAGCGCTTCCTCGAGCGCGCAGTCTCCGACCACGACCGCAGCCCGCATCGCGCCCTGGGAGCGGAGATGAAGGACGAGCGAGCGGGTGTCGACGCCCGACAGTGCGGGAATCGAGCGCTCGACGAGCCAGTCCGTCCAGGCGGGTCCCCGCGCCTCGCGCATCACGACCGCCCTGGCGAACACGTGCTTCGACTCCGAGCGGGCAGGCGCGACGCCGTAATTGCCGATCATCGGTGCCGTGAAGCAGACGATCTGCTCGGCGTAGCTAGGGTCGGTGGCGACCTCTTGGTAGCCCGTCATCGCGGTCGTGAAGACCGCCTCGCCGAACGCGAAGCCCTCGGCGCCGACCGACTCGCCTCGGAAGACTGTGCCGTCCTCGAGCGCTAGGAAGCCCTTCACCCTTCGTGCACCACGCGGCCTGCGGCGACGGTCATACGAATCTGTCCCTGGAGCTTCTTGCCGAGCAGCCACGAGTTGGTCGACCGGGAGCGGAAGGAGTCCTCGGTCACCATCCAGGCCCCCGCGGTGTCGAGCAGGACGAGGTTTGCCGGGGCGCCGACCTCGATCCTGGGCGGATCCACACCGTAGACGGCCGCCGGCCCCGCCGACATCCGCTCGATCAGCGTCTCGAGCGGGAGCAGGCCGGGGACGACGAGGTTCGTGTACAGCGAGGCGAACGCGGTCTCGAGGCCGGTGACGCCGAACGGCGCCGCCTCGAACGGGGCCTCCTTCTCGTGCCGCGCGTGCGGAGCATGGTCGGTCGCGATCGCCCCGATCGTGCCGGCCTTGAGCGCGTCGATCAGCGCCCGGCGGTCCGATTCGGAGCGTAGTGGCGGGTTCATCTTCACATTCGCATCGAGCGAGCGGACGGCCTCGTCCGTCAGACAGAGATGGTGCGGAGTGACCTCGCCCGTCGCCTCCACGCCCGCGTCTTGCGCCGCCTGCAGCGCCTCGACCGACTCTCGCGCCGACAGGTGGAGGATGTGCAGCGGCCGCTCCTCGTACGCGGCGAGAGCGAGGTCTCGCTCGACCATTACGCTCTCGGCGACGGACGGATAGCCGGCGAAGCCGAGCTCGGCCGAGACCGTGCCTTCGTGCATCTGGCCCCCTTGGGAGAGGGTCGGCTCCTCGCAGTGGAGCGCCAGCCGCCGGCCCGCGACGGCGCTGTACTGGAGGGCCCGCCGCATCAGTCCGGGAGTCGCGACCGGGACGCCGTCGTCAGAGAACGCCGCCGCGCCGGCATCGGCCAGCTCGGCCATCTCGGTCAGTTCCCCACCCTGCTGACGCTTCGTGATCGCGGCCAGGAATCCGACCGGGATCTCCGCCTCGGCGCGAGCGGTCTCGACCAGCGCACCGAGCACCGCGGCCGAATCGACGACGGGCTCGGTATTCGGCATCGCGAAGATCGCGCAGAACCCGCCCGCCGCGGCGGCCTTGGTCCCGGACTCGATCGTCTCCTCGTCCTCGCGGCCGGGAGTCCGCAGATGGACGTGCGGATCGACGAACGCCGGTGTGAGCAGCAATCCGCCCGCCTCGACGACCCGGTGGCCGTTCGCATGGAGGACGGTTCCGACCTCGGCGATCACCCCGTCGTCGACCCGCACGTCGAGGACGTCGTCGATCCCCGTTGCCGGGTCGAGCACGCGTGCGCCCTTGAAGACGAGGCTTTCCTTGGGTGCCTGTTTGGAAAAGAGCATCACGCCACCTCCGTCAGGGAAGCGGCCTGCACCCCGACCGGCCCGTGTGTGAGCAGGTCGTAGAGCACCGCCATCCGGGTGACGAGGCCGGCGCGGACCTGCACCTCGATCAGCGCGTCCTCGTGGTCGGCCACCCGTGGGTCGATCTCGACGCCACGGTTCATCGGCCCGGGGTGCATCACCTTCTGCCCCGGCCGCAGCCGCTCGGGCGTGACGCCCCAGCGGGCGGAGTACTCACGCAGGCTGGGGACGTAGTTCGCGCCCTCGAGCATCCGCTCGCGCTGCATGCGCAGGACGTAGACGACGTCCGCGGCGGCGATCGAGCGGATGTCGGTCGAGATCTCGCAGCCCATCGCGTCGATACCGCGCGGGATCAGCGAGGGCGGGCCGACGAGCGTCACCCGCGCGCCCAGAAGCGCCAGCGCCTGGATGTTGGAGCGGGCGACGCGCGAGTGGAGGACGTCGCCGACGATCGCGACGTGGAGGCCGTCGATCTTTCCGAACTCCTCCTGGATCGTGTACAGGTCGAGCAGCGCCTGCGTCGGATGCTGGTGCTTGCCGTCCCCCGCGTTGACGATGTGCGCGTTCGTATACCGGGCGACGAAGTCGGGCGCACCGATCTGCGGGTGGCGGATGACGATCACGTCCGGGTCGTAGGCGCCGAGCGTGAGCGCCGTGTCCTTCAGCGACTCGCCCTTGTCGACCGAGGAGCCGGCGGCCTTGATCGAGATCGTGTCCGCCGACAGCCGCTTCGCGGCGAGCTCGAAGCTCGAGGACGTGCGCGTCGAGGACTCGTAGAACATGTTCACGATCGTCCGGCCTCGCAGCGTGGGCAGCTTCTTCATCTCCCGCTCGAGCGAGCGCGCGAAGCTGCGTGCCGTGCCGAGCAGGCGCTCGACGTCCTCCTTGGTCAGGTCGCCGATCGAGATCAGGTGCCGCCGCGGGGGCGGGCCGGGCGGACGCAGGTCCTCGCGCATGACGCGGATGTCAGCCATTGGACGACTCCTCTTCCTTGCTGGGGATGAGCAGGACTCGGTCGACCTCGTCAACCTCGACGAGCTGCACCTGGATGCGCTCGTCGCGCGCGGTCGGAAGGTTCTTGCCGACGTAGTCGGGCCGGATCGGCAGCTCGCGGTGGCCGCGGTCTGCGAGGCAGGCGAGCTGGACTCGGGCGGGGCGGCCGTAGTCGAAGAGCGCGTCGATCGCCGCTCTGATGGTGCGTCCCGTGTAGAGGACGTCGTCCACGAGGATGCAGGTGCGCCCCTCGAGCGAGAACTCGAGCTTGCTGTCGCGCACGACCGGTTGCGAGTGCAGAGGCGCCTCTCCCCCGCTTCCGATGTGGACGTCGTCCCGGTAGAAGGTAATGTCGAGCGTCCCGAGCGCAAGCTCGACGCCGGCGCGCTCGGCGATCAGCCGGCGGAGCCGCTGCGCGATCGGGACACCGCGCGTGTGGATCCCGACGAGCGCGGTTCGCTCGATCTCGGGATTGCGCTCGATGATCTCGTGCGCGATGCGAACGAGCGTGCGCTCGATCGCCTCCGCGTCGAGAACGACCTTCGCGGCCGACAAGCGGGCCGGGGTCAGGGTGCTGCGAGGGTAGGAAGCCTCAGGCGGGCAAGGTGGATCATTCGCAACTCCTTCTCGGCCTCACTGGACCGGGTTAAAGGGCTTGAGCGTCGGCAAAAGTGTAGCCGCTGGCCCGGATGTACGATTCTTGCGGCGTGAGACGCCTGTTGCTGCTGTTTGTCGTCGCATTGGTCACTGTTGCATCAGCGTCGTCATCGCCGCCGATCTTCGTGTTCGACAGGCCCGCCGCGACTCCGCACACATCCGTCTTGGCGAGGACCGCGGGCACGGGAGCTCTCCTCCGTGTCCGGAAGCGGGTGCTTCGGGTCTATCTCGGTGACATCCAGCTCGGGCGGCTCTCGGTCAACCGGAAGGGGAACGGCAGGCTTCGCTTCGATGTTCCGAACCTGCCTGCCGACACGTACTCGGTTCTGCTCCGCGGACTGCCGGGCGAACCGGCCTTGCGGACGGTCGGGTCGTTCAAGGTCATCGAAGGGCCACCTCCGATCCGGGATTGTGCGCACTCCGTGTACGGGCAGCTCACGCAGGAGTACGTCGACCGGAGTCTCGCCGTCGGCCCGATGAGACTGATCGGCTTCGATTCCGACCGGGCTGCCGACCCGTCCTGGGCCGGTTTCGCTCACGACCGCGTCACAGGCGAGTACGCAGTGAAGGTCCTCCTCTTGATCGAGCGCGGATCCATGCCACGCTTTCCGTTGCCCAGCGGGATCGGAGGATGATCGCGCTCTCCTACATCCCCAAGCGCTTCAACAAGCACCGTGTGACCGCTGGAGACGCAGCCGTCAGGTTCACCGCCTGCCGCGGCAACGAGGACGAGCCAGGAACTGCTGAGCCCTTCACACAGTTCAACGGCGGCTTCCTCTTCCGGCAGCCGCTGTGCGCCCACTTCGAGTTGCACACGGAGGGCCGGCTCGATCCGATTGCGTTCGCTCTCCCCTTCGGAAGAGCCTGCTAGCGCTCGGCCACGGCAACGAGCCAGTGCAGCTCTTGGTCGAGCCGCTCGGGCAGCTCGCGCTCGGCGCGCTCCAGGCCCGTCTGATACTCCTCCTCGCCGATCAGCTGGAAGGTCGAGATGTGCCGGCCGCGGATGCGCTCGAGCGCCGTCGAGCGGCAGATCGTCCCGCGCTGGCTGAACCTGACGAAGCGCACCGGGCCGAAGCCGGCCGCCCCGAGTTCGTGGTCGAGCGTCTGCGCGGTCGGGAATCTGGCCTTGTCGATCTCGAGGATCGACGGAAAGTAGTGGTTCAGGTAGTAGGAGTCGAAGTGCCTGGGATCGAAGGTGCCGAGCCCGAAAAGCCCGCGCGGCTGGAGCACGCGGACGATCTCCGAGAACGCCTGCGGCCGGTCGACGTGCTGGACGACGAGGCTCATGACCACGCGCTCGAACCAGCCGTTCTTGAACTCGAGCGCTTCCGCTCGTCCCACCTTGAGGCCGACACCCGGAGGGACGCGCTCACGCGCGACCTTGATCATCTCCGGCGACACGTCGACGCCCCAGACCTTGCAGCCGTACCGCTCGGCGAGCGCCGCGGCCAGCCTTCCCGTCCCGCAACCGACATCGAGCACGCGCCGACCGCGAAGGTCGGCCTCGCGAACGAGGGCGTCAACGAGCTCCCACCAGAGCTCGCCCGAGTCGCGCAGCTCGTCGTAGCGCCGCGCAAGTGGGCCGAAATCGACCCTAGGCGTCGCCGATCAACTCGTCGGGCTCCGTCATCGCCTCGATCGCGTTCTGCGCCTCCTCGAGGGACGACTCCGGCACTAGCACCTTCTGTGGTGCGTCCTCGTTCGCGCTCGGATGGTGCTCGACGGCAGGCTCGAGCGCGGCTTCGATCCCCGCCTCGCTCAGGATCGTCTGGAGCTCTTCCGCCTCGGTGACGTCTCCGGCCACTGCAACCTGAACCAATCGCGTCATCACGAACTCCCCTCGGCCGTTGGTACGGGCTCTCTCGGCGGAGCGGCGTCGGCGTGCCGCTGGAGGGCGCCTCCCTTGACGAGACGCGGCCCGCCACGCTCCTCGAAACGAAGCTCGATGATATCGAAGTCCTTCGGCACCACCGTCTCCGGGAAAACGGCCCTGGCTTCGCGCACGAGCTCGGGCCCGAAGTATCGGTTGGAGAGGTGCGTCAGCGCCAGCATCTTCACCTCGGCGGCCCGCGCGAGCTCGGCCGCTTCGCGCGCCGTGGAATGCGCCGTCTCGTGTGCGCGGTCCTCCTCCTCGTCGGCGAACGTCGCCTCGTGCACGAGCAGGTCGGCCGCGTGGGAGATCTCGAGCACCGAGGCAGCGGGCGTCGTGTCGCCGGTGAGGACGAGCTTCCTGCCCGGCCGGGCAGGCCCGAGCACCGCATCCGGAGTGATCGTCCGTCCATCGGCAAGCGTGATCGAGTCGCCGCGTTGCAACTCGCCCCGCTCGGGGCCGGAGGGGACGCCCAGGGCGTCCGCGGCCTCGACGTCGAAGCGACCCGGGCGAGGCTCCTCGACAAGGGCGTACCCGACCGCCGAGACCCCGTGCGAGACGGAGAACGCAACCAGGTGGTAGCCCTCGCGCTCGAGGGCGTCCCCGGCCCGCAGCTCGTGGAGCTCGACCCGATACGTGAGCTTGCCGAAGATCCGCTTCAGCACGGTGAACAGGTTCTTCAGCCCCGGCGGGCCATAGACGTCGAGAGGAAGCTCGCGCCCGCGGAGCGCGAACGTCTTCAGCATTCCGGGCAGCCCGAGGTAGTGGTCGGCGTGGTAGTGGGTGAGGAAGATCTCGCGCAGCTCGACGAGGCCGACCCCGGAGCGCAGGAGCTGGCGCTGCGTCCCCTCGGCGCAGTCGAACAGCAGCCGCTCGCCGCCGCGGCGGACGAGCGTGGCGGCCGGGGCTCGCTGCGCGGTCGGCATCGAGCCCGAGGTGCCCAGGAACACGACATCCAGATCCATGGGCCGATTCTGCCGGTCCCAGGTTAGGCTCGCCTCGTGGCCGAACAGGTTCAGGGTGGACGGCTCGCGGCCAGGGCGCTGGCCGCGGAGGGCGTCGACACGATCTTCACCCTCTGCGGCGGCCACGTGATGCCGATCTACGAAGGCTGCCGGCTGGAGGAGATCCGCGTCGTCGACGTGCGGCACGAGCAGGCGGCCGGCCACGCGGCCGAGGCCTGGGGCCGGATCAACCGCGCCTGCGGCGTCGCCGTCGTCACGGCGGGGCCGGGAGTGACCGGGACGATCACCGCGGTCGCCAACTCGGCCTCGGCCCAGACGCCGCTCGTGGTGATCGGCGGAGCGCGGCCGCTCGTCCAGGCGGGGCAAGGCGCCCTTCAGGAGCTGAACCAGCTCGGCCTGTTCGAGCCGATCACGAAGTGGTCGGCGGTCTGCGGCCAACCCGAGCGAATCCCGGAGTACGTCGCGACCGCCTTCCGCCACGCGCTCGCCCAGCCGCGCGGCCCGGTCTACCTCGAGCTGCCGATGGACGTCCTGTTCGCGGAGGCGTCCGCCGAGGCTAGGCCCTCGCGTTCCACGGGCCGCACGTTCGGCGACCCGCGCGAGCTGATGAAGGCGGCCGACCTGCTCACAAACGCCGAACGCCCCGCCGTGATCGCCGGCAGCGGGATCTGGTGGGACGGTGGCTGGAAGCAGCTCCGCTCGCTTGCCGAGAACGGCCGGCTGCCGGTGTTCCTGAACGGCTCGGGACGCGGCGCGCTTCCACCCGACCACGAGCTCTTCTTCCAGCACTCGCGCAATCTCGCGCTCGAGTCGGCGGATGTGGTCTGCGTCATCGGCACGCCGCTCGACTTCCGGCTCAAGTTCGGCCGCTTTCCCGTCGAGACGAAGCTGATCCACGTCCACGCGGACGCGACCGAGCTCGGTCGCAACCGCGCCCCGGACGCCGGGATCGTCGGCGACTGCGCCGCCGTCCTCGGGATCCTGGCCGACGGCGTCAAGGCGCACGACGACCGGCATGCGTGGCTCGAGACGCTGCGCGACGCCGAGTCGGCCTGGTGGGACGCGCGACGCGCGGAGGTCGAGTCGGATGCCTCCCCGATCCACCACTACCGGCTCGGCGCGGAGCTCGACCGCGTGCTCGACCCGGGGACGATCGTGATCGGGGACGGAGGCGACGTCGTCGCTGCGGTCTCGCGGGTGCTCCGCGTCCACCGGCCCGGGCACTGGCTCGATCCGGGGCCGTTCGGGTGTCTCGGCGTCGGCCCGCCGTACGCCCTAGGGGTCAAGGCCGCGCGGCCCGAGCAGCAGGTCGTGGTCGTCGCCGGCGACGGCGCCTTCGGACTGAACGGCTTCGAGTTCGAGACATTGACCCGCCTCGGCTTCCCGGCCGTGTTCGTGATCGGGAACGACGCCGCCTGGGGAGAGATCCGCATCCCTCAGATCGGCCTCTACGGCGACGACGCCGAGGTCGCTACCCGCCTCGCGCCCACCCCGTACGAGCAGCTGACCGACGTCTTCGGCGGCCACGCCGAGCACGTCGAGCGGCCGGAGCAGATCGCACCGGCGCTCGAGCGCGCGCTCGCTTCGGGACAGCCGGCGATCGTCAATGTCATGCTCGATCCCGACGCGATGGCCGGCCACCCCTACCGCGGAATGTGACGAAGGCGAGAATGGTCGAGAGCTGGACGATGAAGGCTCCCTCGTCGGATCCTGCAACTGCGACTGGGGCTGCCCGTGCAACTTCGACGCGCCGCCGACATACGGACACTGCGAGGGGATGTACGTCTGGGTCGTCCGCGAGGGACGCTACGGCGATGTGCCGCTCGACGGCCTCGTCTTCAGCTGGGGCGGCCGCTCGCCCGGCCCCGATGCACGAGGGGCACGGAACCGCGGTCGTCGTCGTCGACGAGCACGCGACGCCCGAGCAGCGGCAGGCGGTCGAGGCGCTGACCCGGAGCGGCGAGGCCGGGCTTCCCTTCGACATCTTCGTCTCGGTCACCGAGACGTGGCTGGACACGGTCTATGCGCCGATCGAGGTCGAGCTGAACGGAATCAACTCCAGGGTCAGGATGGGCGATGGGGAGCTCTTCGACCTCGAGCTGTCCCGGATCAAGAACCCGGTCACCGGCGATGAGGAGGAGCTGTACCTCGACAAGCCGACAGGCTTCACGTCGACGCGCAGCGAGCTGGGCTCCTCGATCGTCGACCGGTTCCGCCTCAACGGCCTCTCGTGGAACAACTCGGATAGGTACGCCGAGTACTGCGAGTTCGAGTACTCCGGCCCTTAGGGCACCAACAACCTCTCCCCCACGCGGATGACCGTGCCGGAGAGATGGTTGCGCTGCTGGATCTTCCAGACCCCCTCGCGCGGATCGCCTCCGTATGTGCGGCCGGCGATCGACCAGAGCGTGTCGTGCGGTTTCACGACGTATGTGTGCTCGGGCCTGGAGCCGCTCGAGGGGCGGGCGAAGACGATCCAACCGACGAGGAGAACGAGAACCAGTCCGAGCGTGCGTACGAACATATGTACGCATGATAGAGCGAACAGGTGTTCGTGTCAAGACCTTTGGAGCTCGCCCACTCGAGCCAGCACCGCGTCCACGATCTTCGCGCTCCCGAACCGCACCGGATCGTCCGCCGGAAGCCCGGTTTCCGCCTCTGCCTGCTCGATTGCCGCGCGGCCGGCGCCCCCGTCCAGATCGCGCGTGTTGAGCGCGATCGCCGCCACCGGAGAGGGGCGCGCGATCAGCGCATTTCGCTCGTGCAGGTCGACGAGCTCGGAAAGCGCCGGGATCGGGAACCTCGGATCGTCGTCGACGAAGCGCTGGCCGGCGCGGTGGCAGAGCACGAGCGCATGCGGGGCGCTCCCGTGGTAGAGCCCGAGCGTCACGCCCGAGTACTGCGGATGCGAGAGCGCTCCCTGCCCCTCGATCCAGAGCAGCTCTCCCCCGCGCTCCACGCCCTCGAGCACGAGCCTCTCCGCCGCGCCGGCGATGAAGTCGGCGATCACGGCGTCGACGGCGATCCCCCAACCGGCGATCGCGATCCCCGTCTGGCCCGTCGGCACGAAGACCGAAGCGATTCCGCGCTCCCGCGCCTCACGGTCGAGCTCGAGCGCGACCGTCATCTTCCCGATCGCGCAGTCCGAGCCGACCGTCAACACGATCCGGGCCGGGACGGTCAGGTTCTCGCCGGTGGGGACGTTGAGATCGGCAGGCGGCTTGCGCAGGTCGCGCAGCT
>DASWEE010000049.1:0-8138 GCA_036394915.1 Gaiellaceae bacterium
GATCCCGGCGGGACATCTTCCGTGATGACGGAGCCCGCCGCAGTCCAAGAATCGTCGCCAATCTCGACCGGAGCAACGAACACATTGTGGACGGCGGTCCTGACGCCCTTGCCGATCTTCGTGCGCTGCTTCGGGCGATCCGGCTCGTGCGGGTAGTTGGCGGTGATCGCGCCCGCGCCGATGTTGGTGTCGTCGCCGACGTCCGCATCTCCCAGGTACGAGAGATGGGGGACCTTGCTGCGCTCGCCGACCCGCGTGCTTTTGATCTCCACGAACGTGCCCGCCTTCGCCCCTGCCGCCAGAACCGTGCCGGGGCGAAGGTAACAGAACGGACCGACCAGCGCGTCGGGCCCGATCTCGGCTCCGTCGACCACGGCGTGCGGGCCGATCTCCGTCCCGGCACCGACCCGCGTCTGGCCCCGAAGGACGGTGAACGGATGGACGACCGCGTCGGCCTCGAGCTCGACCCCGTGATCGATCCACGTCGTCGCCGGGTCGACGATCGTCGTCCCCGCGAGCATGTGCTCGGTGTTGATCCGATCGCGCAGGAGCGCGGCCGCGGCGGCGAGCTCGGCGCGAGTGTTGATTCCTTCCGCTTCGAGCGGATCCGGCGCCTTGTGGACGGCCACGGGGCGTCCGTCGTCGACGAGGAGGCCGACCGCATCGGTGATGTAGAGCTCGCCCTGCTTGTTGTGCGGCTCGAGCCGTTCCAGCACAGGCCAGAGCGCGTCGGAGCGGACGACGTACATGCCGGAGTTCACCTCGCCGACGGCGAGCTCCTCTTCGCTTGCGTCGACGGCCTCGACGATGCGTCGAAGCCGGTTGCCGTCCCGGAGGATCCGTCCATAGTGGCGCGGCTCGTCCGGCTCGAAGGAGAGAACGGTGGCGGTCGCCTGCTCGCGTCGATGCACGTCCAGCAAGCTGCGCAGGACATCCGCCCGGAGCGCCGGGGCGTCCCCGTTCAGAATGAGCACGTCGCCGTCGAAGCCCGCGAGCAGGCCGGCGGCGGCTCGAACCGCGTCCCCGGTTCCGAGCGGGCGATCCTGAACCGCGACCGCCACGTCGTCGTAGGCACCGGCGTTCGCGGCCGAGGTGACGACGACGAGCGGATCGGGCTCGAGAGCGCGCACGGCTTCGATCACCCAGTCGACGATCCTCCTGCCAAGCAGGGGATGGAAGTGCTTCGGCGTGGCCGAGCGCATGCGCGTTCCGAGCCCTCCGGCCATGACGACAGCTGCGATTTCGGATGGCATCAGGGGGACGACCGTAATGGCTGGGGCGCCAGGATTCGAACCTGGGATCGCGGGACCAAAACCCGCTGCCTTACCACTTGGCTACGCCCCAGTGCGGTTTACGAGGTGGAGTCTAGTCAGGGGTGTTCGGAAAAGAGGGCGATCAGGGCCACGATCGCGAGCAGGCCGACGGCGATCAGGGCGAAGGTGCCGACGAGAATGAGCAGGAACGGGATCAGGACGACGGCCGCCTGCGAGGTGGCGAGGATCCAGCTCACCTGCCGGGCCGCGTGCGAGCGCGACTCCCGTCCGGCGAAGAAGTAGACCAGGACGGCCGCAGCCGCGATGATGATCGCGACCCAGCGGTTGATCACGTGGACGGCGACGAGCAGGCCCTCGACTACCGCGATCCAGAGGGCGATGCGGACGCGCCGCTCCTGGAGCCATCGCCCCGCACGGCTCGAGCCGTGCTCGACGACGTCGCCTCGCCGCCGCCGCTCGAGCTCCGGACGTTCGGTCGCCATCGCGCAACGTTACCAAGCTGGTTCGGTGATCCAGGTCCGGCCGAGAGCACGGACGCGACGCTCGGCTGCCTCGGCCGCGGACCGCTGCTCGAACAGCGCGTAAACGGTCGGCCCGGCGCCCGTGACATCGGCACGGAACGATCCCGCCTGAATCAACTCACCGGCGAGCGGCGAGGACGCGAGATCGTTCGCAGGCAAAGCGGCGAGATCGGCGGGCCGCTCGGGGTGCGCAAGTGCAAGTGCCTGTTCGAGCTCGGCGCGCCTTTCCTCGAAGCCCGCTTCCCCCCCACGCCGGTCGAACGCGTCGTACACGGCCCGGGTCGACCCCTTCGCGACATCGTGGGGCGAGAGCAGGAGAACGACGTAGTTCCGGGGCAGCTCCAGCGCACGCAGGATCGTTCCGTCCTCCTCGGCGAGCTTCGGCCCTGGGGTGAGGAAGAAGGGGACGTCGGCGCCGATTGAGGCGGCAAGCTCGTGAAGCCGGCCCGGATCGAGCGGCCGCGTCAGTGTCTCGTTCGCGAGCCGCAGGGCGACCGCGGCGTCGGCGCTCCCGCCGCCGAGCCCGGCCGCGACCGGGATCCGCTTCTCGATCCGGACACTCCACTGCAGCCTGCTGTTACTCACGCGCGCGAGCAGCTCGAGCGCGCCGCGGACGAGCGTGTCCTCGGCGAAGCCCGTCACGGACAGCTCTTCCGCCGGTTCCAGGTCGACGTCGTCGGCGAGCGCGAGCGGCTGCAGCACGCTGAGCAGCTCGTGCCTGCCGTCCTTTCGGCGCGGCCCGACGACGAGCGCCAGGTTCAACTTCGCCGGGGCGGAGGCGGACGCCACTGTCAGGAGAGAGCGTCGGCGAGGGCGACGAACTCGTCCGGCGCGAGCGCCTCGGCACGCACGTTTGCCGCGCGTCCGATCTTCCCGAGCGCGTCGGCCGCCTGTGCTCTGGACGCGAGGCCCGACAGCTCGACCGAGTTGGCGAGCGTCTTGCGCCGATGCGAGAAGGCGGCGGTGACGAGCTCCTTTACCCGTGCGAACGAGGGAGGGAGCGCGATCCGGCGGAAGGAGACGAGCGCCGAGTCGACCTTCGGCCGGGGGCGGAAGGCCGATGCCGAGACGGGGTGGAAGCCCGTCCGCTCGGCGGCGAGCTGGATGAGCACGGAGACGGCTCCGTAGGCCTTCGTCGACGGCGTGGCGAAGAAGCGATCCGCCACCTCGCGCTGGACCATTACGCACCAGAGCTGCACGCTCGGGAGCCCGTCCAGGCTCTCGACGACGACGGGCGTGGCGACGTTGTAGGGCAGGTTCGCGACCAGCTTCGCCGGCGGCGGGTGGAGCGCCGCGAGATCGACCGCGAGCGCGTCGCCGAACAGGAGCTCGACGTTGCCGCGACCCGCGAGCCGCTCGGCCAGATACGGCTCCAGCGCGCGGTCGAGCTCGACCGCATGGACGTGCGCGACGCGATCGGCGAGATAGCCCGTCAGCGCCCCGAGCCCCGGCCCGATCTCGAGCACGACGTCCTCCGGGCCGAGCTCGGCCAGCCGCCCGATCACGCCGAGGATGTTCTCGTCGACCAGGAAGTGCTGGCCGAGCTCGCGATTCGCCGTGACCGGCAGGCGTGTCATCCGAGCGAGAATGCCGCCGTCGCGTTGGCGTCGATGCGAGCGGCCAGCTCCGCCGGGTCCTCGCCCCGTGCCTCTGCCAGGGCCGCGATGGTATGAACGACGTTTGCGGGCTCGTTCGGGCGGCCGCGGAGTGGTTGCGGAGCGAGGTAGGGGCTGTCGGTCTCGGCGAGGATGCGGTCGGCAGGCACGCGCGCCGCCGCTTCGCGGAGCTCGGGTGCCTTCGGGTACGTGACGTTGCCCGCGAACGAGACGTAGTACGAGCGCTCGAGCGCGACCGGCAGCAGGCCGGGCGAGGAGAAGCAATGGAGGATTACCGTGCCGTCGAACCCGTCGAGCGCCTCGGCCGTCGCCTCGTCCGCGTCGCGCGTGTGGATGACGGCGGGCTTGCGCAGCTCGCGAGCAACCTCGAGCTGCCGCTGGAACAGCAAACGCTGAGCGTCGTGCGGCGCGTAGTCGCGGTAGAAGTCGAGCCCTGTCTCGCCGACGGCGACCGCGCGCTCGTGGCCGAGCAGGAGGCGAAGCTCTTCCACCCGCCCCGCCTCGTCTCCCCCTGCCTGGTGCGGGTGGATTCCGAGCGCCGCGAACACGCCCTGCTCGCGCTCCGCCACGATGAGCGCCGCGCGGCAAGAGTCGATCCCGGAGCCGACCGTGACGACGCGGTCGACGCCCGCGGCCCGGGCGCGCTCGAGGATCTCCTCCGGAGGATCGGCGCAGCCGTCGAGGTGCGCGTGCGTGTCAATCATGCTCGGCGTCCGAAGCGTCCTCCATTCGCGCGAGCTCCTCGGACACGACCTGCTCCGGATCGAGCTTCCTGAACAGGAGCTCCGGCTCCCGCAGCACCTGTCCAGGCGGAAGTGCGCTCGGCTCCCAGCGCCCGATCCAGCTCGCGTAGTCGCCGGTGAGGACGACGTGCGAGCGCCCGTCGCCGTCCTCGTGCTCGCGGAGCTCGAGCGGCCCGGCGATCCAGCCCTTGTACCCGAGCAGCTCGTGCAGCCTCTGCGAGCCAAAAGGGAGGAACGGCGTGAACATGATCTTGAGGCTGTCGATACAGCGGAGCGCCACGTACAGGACGGTCGCGGCCCGCTCGCGGTCGCTCTTGACCAGGGCCCAGGGCTCCTGCTCGCTCGTGTACTCGTTCACGCGGGCGGCGAGCCCCATCGCCTCGGCCAGCCCCGCTCTGAACCGCGCCGCCTCGATCTGCTCGCCGACCGCGTCGAACCCGCTCTCGACCTCCGCCAGCAACTCCCGGTCGGCCTCGCTCAGCTCTCCCGGCTCGGGAACCGCGCCGAAGTTCCGGTAGGCGCTCACCAGCGTCCGGTTTACGAGGTTGCCCCAGGTCGCGACGAGCTCGTCGTTGTTGCGGCGGACGAACTCCGCCCAGGTGAAGTCGGTGTCCTGCGTCTCCGGCCCGGCCGCGGTCAGGTAGTACCTGAGCGCGTCCGCGTCGTAGCGGGCCAGGAAGTCCTTGACGAAGATTCCAACCCCGCGGCTGGCGCTGAACTGCTGGCGCTCCATCATCAGGAACTCGCATGCGACGACGTTGTCCGGCAGCGTCAGCGGACGGCCGGCACCGATGTCACCCCCCGTCCCGTAGCCGATCAGCTCCGCGGGCCAGATGATCGTGTGGAAGACGATGTTGTCCTTCCCCATGAAGTAGAAGTGGCGAGCCTCGGCGTCCTGCCACCAGTCCCGCCACGCCTCCGGCGTGCCTCGCGCATCGGCCCACTCGATCGCCGCCGAGAGATAACCGACGACGGCGTCGATCCAGACATAGATGCGCTTGTTCGGGTTCTCTTCGTAACCCGGCACCGGCACCGGGACACCCCAGTCGAGGTCGCGCGTGATCGGACGCTCCTGAATCTCCTTCACGAGCTCGAGCGAGAAGTTGCGGACGTTCGGGCGCCAGTAGTCCTTCGACTCGATCCACTCGAGCAGCCGGTCCTGGAACGCCGGCAGGTCGAAGAACAGGTGCTGCGTCTCGCGGAATACCGGAGTCGTCCCGTCGATCTTCGAGCGTGGGTCGATCAGGTCTGTTGGATCGAGCTGCTTTCCGCAGTTGTCGCACTGGTCCCCGCGCGCCTGCGGGAATCCGCAGTTCGGGCACGTACCCTCGATGTACCGGTCGGGAAGGGTGTGACCACTGGTGGCGGAGAACGCTCCGAGCGTGGTCTTCTCGAAGATGAACCCCTTCTCGTAGAGCGTCTTGAAGAGATCCCGGACGACGCGATAGTGGTTCGGCGTCGTCGTCCGCGTGAAGAGGTCGTAGCTGAGTCCGAGCGTGCGGAAATCGCTGCGTGTGAGCTCGCTGTACTTGTCTGCAGCCTCACGCGGCGACAGCCCTTCTTCGTCCGCGATAACCATCACGGGCGTCCCATGCTCGTCCGTCCCCGAGACCATCAGCACGTCGTTCCCGCGCAGTCGGTGATAGCGGGCGAAGACGTCCGACGGAACGTAGGCCGCCACATGGCCGATGTGACGGGGCCCGGCCGCGTAGGGCCATGCAACTGCGACGAGAATTCGCTCTCGGCGCCGCTCGGACGAGGGGGGCATCCTTCCACCTTAGAGCCTCGGGAAACCGTGGCTCCTGCTCAACACCTGCGCGGTCGTCGACGGCCTCCATCGCGGCCTCAACTGGAGAAGCCGGTGAGGGCGGATCGAGGCGGCGCCCGGCGAACAGGAGCCCGCCGCCGAGGAAGGCGAGCAGCGCGAGACCGGCGCCCAGCGCGATCGGGATCAGGCCGGAGGCTGTGTGCGTTCTGCCACCGCCGTGGTGGGATGCGGAGCCGCCGGGGCGCAGATGGGTGTGCGAGCGGGCTCCGCGGGCGATCGCTGCGGAGCTTGCCCGCGTATGGGCCGGCTCGTGCCGCGCGGCGTGCGAATCGGTGTCGTCGCGCTCGACCCTCGGCGGTCGCGCGCCCGGGCCGAAGCCCGTGGTCGGGCTCGAGTGCCGCCCAGAGGGACTGTCCGCCGCTTTGGTTGCCGGCCCCGGCGTTGCCGCCAAGGAGGGCCGCGACACAGGCCTCGCTTCGCCCGCGGGGCTCCCGATGGCGCCGGCCGGAGGAACCGGCTTGCTCGCGGCGAGCGGGAGGTCGACCGTCTCGGCGATCGGAGCCGGCGTGGCGGTTGCGACCGGCGGCGCGTCGGAGACGGGCTCCGGCGAAGGCGGATCGGTCGCCTCCGGAGGCACCACCGGCGCGGCTGGAGCTTCGACGGGTGTCGGACCAGGCGCTGCGCCGGAGTCGACCGACGGGCCCATTACTCCCGCACCCGAAGCCGTGGGCGGAAGCGGTGGGTCGGCGATCACCGCCGGAGGTGCGGGGGCCGGCAGCGAGGGCAGGGCCGTGTCCGTGAGGACCTGATCCGGCGCAGGCGACTCAGCTCCGACCGTGGAGGCATCCGCGATGGGCTCGCTCACGCTCTCGGAGACCGGCGCCGACGCATCGTCCGAGGCAGGAGCTTCGGCGGAGGGCTCCGCCGTGGCCGGATCGACCTCAGCGGCCGGCTCCACGGGCGACGCCTCGGGTTGGCCCACGTCTCCGGGCGCGGAGGACGGGAAATCGTCAGGAGCAGGGGCCTCGGCAGACACGGTCGTGTCCGGCGCCGGAGCTGGATCCTCCACCGAAGCCATGGGCTCTGCGCCGGGGTCGGACGCCGCAGGCTCGCTCGGCCCGGAGACAGGAGGCACGTCAACGGGGGCTGTGTCCTCCGAGCTCGCGGGAGCCTCCGAGGACGAAGGCTGTGGACCCTCGGCCGGATCCCCGCTGGTGACGGCCGGTGCCGTCCCGGGGCCGGAGACGCTCGGATCGGCCTCCACGGGTAGCGGATCGCCGCCGGGAGCCGACTCCTGCCGGCTCAACCCGACCTCGGCCGTGGCGGGGATCTGGATCCCGACGGCGGCCGGGTCGTCGGTGACCGGATCGAGGAGCGCCGGCGTCACCGCGCTCGACTCGGAGACCGGCGGCTCGAGCGCGACCGCTGGAGGCGGCGCCGCACCGACCGGGTCCGATGGAGGTGCGTCGGTCACGATCGGCGGCGGAGCGGGCACGACGTCCGCGGGCTGACCGGTCGCCTCCGGCGGAGGAGCGGGGCTCGCTTCGGGGACAGCTCTCGGGGGAAGGAAGGCAAGCGGATCGACATACCCCTGCGCGTCGGCGGTGATGCGGACGCCCATGTGGACGTACGGCTCAGGCCACTCCACGTCGCCGCTGGGGCCGATCGAGCCGACCGAAGCGCCTTCGGTCACCGTGGCGCCGCGCGCGACGCCGATCGTCCCCAGATGGGTCAGGGTGACCGAGTACCCGTCCGTCGTCTGAATCGTCACACTTTTGCCACTGCTCGGTACCGATCCCGCGAAGGACACGGCCCCGCCCGCAGGCGCGCGGACATCGGAGCCGGACGCGCCGGCGACGTCGATTCCACGGTGCTGCCCGGCCGCGTAGGGATGGGTCCGGTCGAAGACGAAGGGTTGGAGCAGCGCCCCGTCGGCGGGCCACGTCCATGCGCCGGCCACCGGGGCCCAGACGAGGACGGCGAACGCCGCCGCCGTCATCAGCAGGAGTCGTTTCATCACTTTCACCAGCCTCTCTGTTGTCATGCTTGAAAACGAGCCGGGCCACGCTAGCAACGCGGTCGGACGTTGTCAAAGCTGGCTACAGAGAGCCGCGATACAGGCTATTGCGCGACACGCCGGTGAGACGGGCGACGACGTCTGCCGCCCGCCTGCGCCCCACTCCGGCGCCAACGAGCTCGGCGACGGCGGCGGCGGC
>DASWEE010000050.1:0-4825 GCA_036394915.1 Gaiellaceae bacterium
GGCTGGCACCATCACGGCGACCGTGAGGTGCTCGGCCACCTCATCAAAGGACGGGCGCGCTTCGACTTTGGTCCGGGCGGCGAGGAGAGCACCGAGGTCGAGGAGGGCGGCTTCTTCCATGTCCCGGTTGGCCTCGTCCACAGGGATGTCAATCCGATGGACGAACCACAGGAGTTCATCGTCGTCTTTGCCGGCGAGGGGCCGCTCGTCGTCAACGTGGAAGGGCCTGAACCAGGGTAAACGGGGCGCGGCCCCGCCCGCTAGCCCACCGGTGGTGGCCCGCGAGCGCCGGATGCAGAGGCGACCAGCGCGAGCGCGGCGACCGAGATCAGGGTGGCCTTGCGCATGGGGTCCTTTCTCGTGTGTGCCCAGGCAGATGATCCGGTTCGCTCATGGCAGTACTTGCTCGAACGCCTGCTCGATCACGCGGTAGCCGGCGTCGTTCGGATGGATGTCCAGGGACGTGCAGAAGTGGGTCAGCGTGCACTCCTCGAACACGCTCAGCGGCACGGTGCCGAATCCCGGCAGGAAGGCTGTGTCGGTGAAATCGGTGACTCGGAAGGCGGTTTCCACGTCCGCCCAGGGATCGCCGGCGGCGTTGTACGTCGCCTCGATCCCGTCGTTGGCCCGGACGACGAACGGCACCGAAGCGAGAGCGAGTTGCTGCGCGAGGGTGGTGTTACCACCGAACAGGACGTCGCCGAGGACCCAGAGCCCGGTGAAGGCGTCGTAGTAGTTCATCCCCACGATCGGCACGTTCGGCCCGGCGGCGCCACGGAGCTCGGCCAGGATCGTCGCCAAATTCGACGTCAGCCCGGGCAGATCGCCGTTCAGACAGCCGTCGCTGAAGTCGAGCACTACGAGGCAGTCCTGGACGTCGTTCCCGCCGATATCGATCGTGACGAGCGAGACCTTGCCAGCGTGGGCATGGAGGAACGCGACCGCCTCCGCGAGTTGTGTCTTGTGCGGGTAGCGGTGGAGGTAGAAGCTCGGCGTTCCGCAGCTCGAGTTCACCGAAGGCGGTAACGAGCCCTCGATCATCGACTGCGTGGTCTCGCCGCCGCAGCCGAGCCTGACGAGCTCGAGCTTGGGATTGCTCGCATGCAGCGCCGCGTAGAGCTTGTCGGCGTAGTCCTCTGGGTTGCCTCCTCGGTCCGCGAGCGAGTCGCCGAGTGACAGGTAGTAGGTGGTCGCGCTATCGCCGGCCCGAGCCGCGCCGGCAGCCACGAGGCCTGCGAGCGCGACCGCAGCGATCACGGCCAAGCATGTCCTTTTCATCGTTTCCTCCCCAGATCGTCGGTCATGGACAGCGCCTCGTTACCCGACCGGCGGAGGCGGTGGCGGCACCTGCACGGTCGTGAAGATGGTCGACGTCGTGAAGATGGTCGACGTCGTGAAGACAGTCGACGTCGTGACGTCGGTGGACGTGGTGAATTCGGTCGAGGTCGTGACGTCCGTCGATGTCGTGAAGTCGGTTGACGTGGCCAAGTCCGTCGACGTCACAAAAGACGTACTCGTGACGTTCTCGGTCCCGCCGCCGTTCTGACCGCCCAGCGCGATCCCCGCTCCCAGCCCGGCCCCGAGGAGGACGACGCCTCCGACGATCTGCAGCAGATGCGAGCGCAGCCAGCCGGGGCGCGGAGGCGGCGGCGGCGGCGCTGCCGGAGGTGGTGGAGGCTGCTGGACGAGATCCCCGAGCTGCGCCACTTGCGCCGGATCGAGCGTGGGCACGACCGCGCCGTAGAAGGCGGCCTTGGCCGCGTCGCGCGCGTCCGGCGTCACGTCGTAGACGGGCGGCACGATCCACTCCTCCGGGGCGAGCACCGGCTCCAGCCGCGCCTCGACCTCCTCCGCCTGCTGCAGGCGCTCGGGACGAGCCTGGACCGCGAACACGTCTCCGACGCGGAGGGGACGCTCCGCCAGCTCCCGCGGACTTCGATGCTCGCCTAGGAAGCGCTCGAGGGAAGCGCGATCGGCTCCGAGCAGCAGGGGCGGCGAGCGGAAGCGGAGTCGTCCCTCGGCATCCACCCGCGGCCACTCGGAGACGGCGAGGCCGACCGCGCCTCCTTCGATCTCGTCCACGACCACGTACGAGAGGCCGCTCGGATCTCTGCCCCTGAGGCCGTTCGGCGCCCAGGGACGCTGCACCTCGGTGACCTCGGTCACATCACCACCGTTTCGGCCTCTTCCTTGGGCAGCTCGGCCTCCAGGTCCTCGCCCGTGTAGAGGCGGCCGGCTGCGAGATCGAGCCGCTCGTCGGGCCGATCGCCGAAGCGCCAGAGGTTGCGCTTCCGCCCGTTCGCGGAGATCACGACCGCGACCGAGCCGAGCGGCGTCCCCGCCGAATCGGTCGACCCCGTGTAGTGGATCCCGAGCTCGTGGTCGGGACGGTGGGTCGCGCCGGTGGTCGCGATCGCCTCGAGCGCCTCCCGCACCGACTCCTGCGCGACCGTATGCGGGAAGTGGTAGCGGCCGCCGCCGGCGGCGCACGAGATCAGGCTCAGCGCCGGCTTGATCAGCTCGACCAGCTCGAGGTTGACGCCGTGCTTGGATGCGTGGTGCGGGACCTTGAACACCTGCGCGCGCAGCGGATCGGATCCGAGCGCCATCCGCAGCTGCTTCGCCACCGGCGAGTCGCTCGGCCGCAGCTCCGCGAAGTCGCTCATCACCTGGCCCCAGGAGAGCGTCTGCGCATCGGCGCCGAGCACGAGCCCCTGCGTCCGCCGCAGCCGCAGGTAGCGGCGGTTGGATCCGCGCTGCTCCACCCGCGCCGCCGGAAACTCGATCTTGAGCGCGATCGAAGCGTTGTTGATCGTGACGCCGTAGCTGTCGAAGCGGTTGCGAAGCGAGATCGTCGGCGAGAGCACGACCACTCGGACCGGGCCGATGAAGCGCGTGAATCCGCTCGTCGGCTGCGAGTGCTGGATCTCCGGGCGATCCTCGAGCGCGCGCATCGTCTCCATGTACGACGCGCTCGGATGGTAGTAGCCCGGCTCCCAGTACTCGCGGACGAAGTCCCCGAGATCGTCGAGGAACTCGGGCATGCCGGCGATGTGATCCTCGTGCGGGTGGGTGCCGACGACGACCGGGAACAGGTCGTGGCGCGCCGGGAGAAGCGGCGTCTGGGAAAGCGCCTCGACGAGCGCCGGCAGCTTCCGGCGCGCGCCCGCGTCGACGACGAGCGCTCGCCTCGTTCCGTCCTGCTCGGCGGGCAGGAGCACGAGCTGGGCATCCCCGTCGCCGACATTGAGCAGGAAGTAGACGAGGTCGTCGGGCGAGCAGTCGGCGGCGAAGTCGCCTGCTCGGAAGCGGTCGGCGGGAACTGGGGTCGGCGCAGCCATTTCTTCCTCCTACTGGGATTCGAGGACGGGGGCGACGGCGCTGTAGAACGAGACCTTGGCCGCCTCGCGCGCGTCGGCGGTGATGTCGTGGACGGGCGGCTCGATCCATTGCTCCGGCTCGAGAACGGGCTCGAGGCGCGGCTCCGCCTCGTCGGCGTCGCGAAGCTCGGCGGAGCGGGTGCGGGCCGCGAACACGTCCCCGATTCGAAGCGGGCGCGGCTCGCGATTCCGGTCGAGGAAGCGCTCGAACGCCTCGAGCTCGGCGCCGAGGAGAACCGGGGGAGAGGCGAATCGCAGCCGTCCCTTCTCGTCCGTCTGCGGCCAGTCCGAGACCGCGAGCCCGACCATCGAGCCCTCGATCTCGTCCACGACCAGGTAGCTGAGGCCGCTCGGATCGGCCCCCTCGAGTCCCGGCGGGCTCCAATCCATCAGCCGAGCCCTGCAGATGGATAGGGAAAGCCCGCCGGTACCTCAATCGAGGGATCCACCCATCTGCGCATCCCTGCGTCGCAGACGGCGTAGCCCCAGTTGATCAGCCGCTCCTGGAGGACGGCGTCCATCTTCTTCAGCCGCGTCGCCGTGCGAGCGAGCGCGAGCGTCCTGTCGGCCGGGCACGGAAGCGCGTCGGCCAGCCCGTAGTCGGCGATGTCGCTGCGGATGCCCCAGTACGTCCCGTCCCGGTTGCCGCGCTGGAAGCCGTCGATCGCCTGCCGCTTGCGCAGAGCGCGGACCTGACTGTCGATCACGCCGACGAAGCGCATCGTCTGGTGGATCCAGTCCCCCTTCAGGTCGGCCTTGCCGCCGATGTGCCCGCCGCCGTCCGAGATCAGGATGGTGCGGTAGCGCTTCCAGGCGGTCTCGAGCCCGAGGTTGTCGTAGACACCGCCGTCGGTCAGCAGGACCTTGTTCGTGAACCGTGGGTGCTGGAGGTCCATCCCGCTGGACGGCGACCAGTTCTCGTCTCTCGGCTTGAGCGTGACCGGGGAGAGGAGCGGCGGAAACGCGCCCGAGGCCGCAACCGCGGTCGCGAGCTTGGCCTTGGGATTCTTGATCTCGCCGACCCGATAGTCGCGCATGTACGGCTTCGAGAAGCGCCAGAGCACCGCCGAGTTCAGGTTGGTCGCGTTGAAGATGAAGCGCGGCCGGTCGGGGATGTCCTGCAACGTCGCCTTGCCGAGCAGGTTCCGTCTCAGCGAGCGCGCGTACCAGTTCCCGATCGAGCCGGGGAGGAGGATTCCGAGCACGATCGCCCAGAGGTCGATCGTCTTCCCGGCCAGCTTGCGGACCGGGTCGACGAGCGCGGGGCCGAATGCGCGAGCGACCCCGGCCGAGTCGAAGTCGAGCCGGTGCCAGCTGAGCGCGAGCGCGCCGTTCGTCATCGAGCCCCCGGAGACGCTCGAGACCCGGTCGAGCTTCGGCAGATAGCCGGCCTCGTTCAGCCGCCAGAGCGCACCGAGGTGGAAGAGCATCGCCCGGTAGCCCCC
>DASWEE010000051.1:0-2840 GCA_036394915.1 Gaiellaceae bacterium
CGCTGCCGAGCCGAGGACGCAATCCAGCCGCGTCTGGTTGACCATCTCGATGATCGTCTGGACGCCGCGCCCCTCCTCGCCGACCAGCTGCGCCCACGCGCCGTCGAGCTCGATCTCCGCCGAGGCGTTCGAGCGGTTGCCCAGCTTGTCCTTCAGCCGCTCGATGTGGAAGCCGTTGCGCTCGCCGTCCGGGAGCACGCGCGGCAGCAGGTAGCAGGAGAGCCCCGCCGGCGCCTGCGCCAGGACGAGGAAGGCGTCGCTCATCGGCGCCGAGCAGAACCACTTGTGCCCGTGCAGCGTCGCCTCGCCGTCGCCGGCCGGTCGCGCGACTGTTTCGTTCGCGCGCACATCGGAGCCGCCCTGGCGCTCGGTCATCGCCATCCCGCAGAGCGCGCCCACCTTCTCTGCCGCCGGACGCAGGCCCGGATCGTAGGCGCGCGACGTCAGCCGCGGTTCCCACTCGGACGCGAGCTCCAGTGAGGCGCGCAGCGCCGGGACGGCGGCGTGCGTCATCGACAGCGGACAGCCGACGCCTGCCTCGACCTGGCCCACCGTCATGAACATCGCGGCGCGCGCGACGTGGCCGCCCGGCTCGCCGGTCCAGCCGAGCCCGGTCAGGCCCGCCTCGACCCCGAGCCGCATCAACTCGTGCCAGGAGGGGTGGAACTCGACCTCGTCGATCCGCGCCCCGTATCGATCGTGCGTCCGCAGGGCGGGCGGATACTCGTTCGCGAGCGCTCCCCACCGCAGCGGCTCGCCGCCGAGCCGCTCGCCCAGCGCAGAGGCCTGCTCGTGAGCCCAGCCGCCGCCCTCGCGCTCGAGCGCCTCGACCAGCGGCCGGTTCTCGAGGAACAGGTTGTAGCCCTCCAGCGGCGGCGGCTGGTTGGAGACCGATGCCGGCTGCTCGGTCAGCGCCATCGATCCATCCTAAGCCTAGGTCCTCCTGCTCGTGAAGATGGGCCATGCGGCCCATTGACCGCACTCGGCTTGCCGGAACACAATCAGTTCTCTGTGGCAACCCAGTTGAGAGGAGTCATGTCGGTTCGAAAGCTCGCACTTGTCGTCACGGCACTGATCGTGCTTGCCGTATTTCCGGCAACCGCCTCGGCGAAGGTGCGGCTGGCAAGCGTCACGTCACCTAGGTCGCCCGGTTCTCACGCGGCGTTGGTCGCGAAGGTCTCCACGAACGCGACCTGCTCCATCACCGTCCTCTACAAGAGCGGCGCGTCGCGCGCGCAAGGGCTCTACCCGAAGCGGACGGTCGGACTCCGCGTCAGCTGGACATGGATGGTCGGAACGAGGACGACACCGGGGAGGTGGCCGATCATCGTCTCGTGCGGCCGCGCGGGCACGCTCCAGACGTCGTTCGTGGTCGCGTAGGCGAGACGCGTGGGTTTCTTCTTCCGCAAATCGCTGAAGATCGCGCCCGGCGTGCGGCTGAACCTGAGCAAGCGCGGGGCAGGACTCAGCGCGGGCCCCCGCGGCGTGAAGTTGGGCGCGAACTCGCGCGGCGAGCGCCGCGCCTCGCTCAGCTTCAAGGGCTTCAACTGGAGGAAGCGGATCTAGTCAAGGAGAGGACGAAGGGGCGGAGCGCTCTCCGCCCCTTCGAGCATCCTCAGTAACCGGTGTGAGCATCTGGCGGCACCTGCGCGCGATCGGGCTGCTGCCCGGGATGGTGACGCTGGTGATCCCGGCGCTGCTCGTCTGGATCACCGGTTCGATCCACCTCGGCTGGGGGTTCGGAGCCGGCTACGCGCTCGGCGCCGTCCTCATCGCGCTCGGCCTCGCGCTCTTCGGCAGGACCCTCGCGCTCCTCGCCTCCGTCGGCCGCGGGACGCTCGCTCCCTGGGATGCCACGTCCCGGCTCGTCGTCCGCGGCCCGTACCGCTACGTGCGGAATCCGATGATCAGCGGCGTGCTCACGATCCTGCTCGGTGAGGCCGCGCTGCTCGGCTCGACGGCTGTGCTCGCCTGGGCGGCGACGTTCTTCGCGATGAACGCGGTCTACTTCCCGTTGAGCGAGGAGCCCGGCTTGTGCCGCCGGTTCGGCGCGGACTACGACCGCTACCGCGCCCACGTCCCCCGCTGGCTGCCGCGCCTGCGGCCGTGGAAGCCCGGCACCTCGGAGCATCTGATCGGCCCCGAGCGAAAGTAGGCTCCGCCCCAGACGATTTCGGGTCAATTCCGGCACGTTGGCGTCACGGCTCCGCAGCTTGGATGTCCTCCATGCTGACCAGACAGCGTGCCGTTCGCCTGGCCGCGGCTCTTGACCTCGACGTCTCGCAGACCGAGATCTGCCCCGCCTGCCTCAGCTTTGTCTCGTTCGCCCTCGACTCGGGTGACGAGGGCAAGATCCGAGGCGCCGCCCTCAGCTGGACGCCGGTCCTGTGGGGCGAAGGCCTCGAGCTGCCCCTCCGCCTGGCGCTGGAGCGGGCGCGGGCGCAGGGCGTGCCCGACGCCGCTCGCGCGCTCCTCGATATCCGCGGCGCCGGCCCGCGAACGTCGATCGCCCGCGCCGCTGTTGAACGGCTGGCGCTTCAGCTCTCGCTCAGCGCTAGAGCCGCCCTCAATTGACCTACACATGCTAATGTATGTGCATGTACGAGCGCAGGCTCCAGATCCTGCTCGACGATGCTCGCTTCCGGCGCGTTTCGGCCGCTGCGAAGGAGCGAAAGACATCGGTGGCAGCCGTGATCCGGGACGCGATCGACCAGGCGCTACCGGTAGATCTCGAGGCCAAGCGGAAGGCGTGGCAGGAATTGCTGGACATGGAGCCGATTCCCGTCCCGGAGACCGTCGAGGAGCTCAAGCGCGAGCTCGACGAAATCCGCGGCGGCGCC
>DASWEE010000052.1:0-2230 GCA_036394915.1 Gaiellaceae bacterium
GCGGCACTCCTCGAGCGAGCGTGGATGGAGCGTCTTCGGAGCTGCGAGGCCGATCGACTCGGCGGTGTCGATCTGGTGCCGTTTGCTCTGGAGCGGCTCGAGCACGTCCCAGCCGGGGAACGGGTAGCGGAAGCGGTCTCCCAGCTCGGCCTTGTGGCGCGCGAGCGAGTTCAGGTGCTCGTCGTGGGTCGGGAAGACCGGCGCCGGGCGGCCGATCGCATCGCCGAGCTCGAGCATCGCCGCGATGAAGCCCTCCTCGTCGGCGACCGGATCGGGCGTGCGCACCGGGAACGCGTAGGACGAGCGGAACCCGATTGCGAAGTCTCGGTGATCCGTCGCGATCACGGGCACGCCCACCCGTCCCAGCGAGCGGATCGCGCCGAGCCCGTTCACCCAGCCGACCTCGCACACGACTGCCGGCGGCAGCTCCCGGCCGGCGACGTGCTCGCCGGCCGCACGCGGCGCGTTGGGTTTGACCCGCAGGAACGCGGGCGCGCGAAAGCCGTCCTGCGAGGTCACCGTCCTGATTGTAGAAGTGCGTCGACTTGGGACGACGCTAGCCAGTCGGCGGCACGGCGGTACGTCTCCCGGCGGCCTGCGGGGAAGACGTAGGCGCGCAGGCGGAGCCCCGCGAGCAGCAGTCGGCGCGTCCGCTCGGCCGTCTTCATCCCATGGTGCTTGGCCATGAACCGGAGATGGCCGCGAACCTGCTCGAGGAACATCGGGTCGAAGTCCTTCTTCCAGCTCGCCCCGCCGACGTGCACGACCTCGGCCTCCGGGTAGAAGACGACGTTCCATCCAGCCTGGTGGAACCGGTAGCACCAGTCCGTCTCCTCGCTGAACATGAAGAAGCTCTCGTCGAAGAGCCCGACCTCGTCGGCCGCCTCACGCCGGACGAGCAGGCAGGCTGCCATCAGGAAATCCGCCTCGCGCACACGGTCGTGGTCGAAGCCGCCCGCGTAGAAGGCGTTCAGGGCGCGGGAGCGCGGCGCCAGCTTGCGGAGGAACAGGTACTCGGTCGCCAGGCGCCACAGCGTCGGGAACCCGCGGACGGAGCGCTGCAGCGAGCCGTCGGGATTGAGGAGGCGCGGCCCGAGCACCGCGGCTCTCGGATGCTCGTCCGCGAACTCGGCCATCCGCTCGACCGCGTCGGCGACGACCCAGGCGTCGGAGTTGAGCAGGAGGTAGTAGTCGCCCGTCGCGGCGCGCATGCCCGCGTTCCAGCCAGCCCCGAGGCCTCGGTTCTCCTGCTCGATCAGCCGGGCTCGAGGGAAGCGCTCGCGGACGAGCTCGAGCGTCCCGTCGCTCGAGCCGTGGTCGACGACGATCGTCTCGTGGGCGGCCACGCTCTCGAGGCAGCGCTCGATCCACGGCATCGCGTTGTAGGTGACGGCGATCGCCGCCACGTCGGTGCGGGTCACCGCGGTGCTTCTCGGGGGATCTTCGGATGTCTCGACGCCCCGTGGACGGCCTCCCAGGCCCAGATCGCCACTCCCGGCAGCGACATCGTCAGCGTCACGACGAAGAACAGGAAGCCGGCCGCGAACGCCGGGTCGGCTCCGATCCCGAGCTTGCCGAGGAAGCTGACGAAGAAGGACTCGCGCACGGCGAGCCCGCTGATCGTGAACGGCACGAGCATCACGAGGAAGAGCAACGGGCCCATCACGTAGTACGGGCGCGGCGACAGGTCGACCCCCACCGCCTTGGCGCCCGCCCAGATCGCGAGCACGCGTACCGCCTGGATGATCAGCGTCACGAAGGCGACGAAGAACAGCAGGCGCACGTTCTCGCGGTAGGAGTGGATCCCCTCGTAGACGGCTCGCACGTGGCGCTCGATCCAGACCTTCTTCAGGATCGGCACCGTCCGGCGGAGCAGCGGGCGCGCGCGCTTCGAGAACAGCACGACCCCGAGCACGATCGTGGCCAGGACGAAGGCGAGCTCGATCCAGACGTATGCCCCGATGTCGTAGCGGCCGATCGCGAGCGCGAAGCCGACCGCGGCCAGCGCCAGCGTGGCGGCCCCGCCGAGGGCACGCTCGAGCAGGATCGAGCCGGCAACGGGGCCTCCGCGGCCCGGGTGGCGCTTGGCCGTCTCGTAGATCCTCACCGCGTCTCCGCCGACCGACGTCGGCAGCACCTGGCCCGCCATGTACGAGACGAAGTACGCCCGCGTCAGCCAGCCGAGGCCGTCGTCGATCCCCTTTGCGCGGAGCAGCAGCTTCCACCGCCA
>DASWEE010000053.1:0-41557 GCA_036394915.1 Gaiellaceae bacterium
GCGCGGCTGGTGCAGCGTTCGCCAGGTCACCAGCATCGCCAGCGCCCCGATCGGCAGATTGACGAAGAGCGTCCAGCGCCAGCTCAGGAACTCCGTCAGGAGACCGCCCGAGATCGGGCCGATCGACTGTCCCACGCCGGCGGCGCCGAGGATCAGACCGCCCGCGAGCCCGGCCCGGTCGGGCAGCAGCGCGAACGTCATACCGAGGATCGCCGGCCAGAGCAGGGCCGCACCGACTCCCATTCCCGCCCGGGCGGCGATCAGCCAGTACTCGTTCTGAGCCGCGCCACCGAGCAGCGACATCCCGACGAAGATCGTTGTCCCGACGAAGAACGCGCGACGGCGGCCGAGGAGATCGGCCAGCCGCCCGCCCGTGACGATCAGCATCCCAAAGACGAGCGCATAGGCGTTGATCACCCACTGCACCGTTGAGACGTCCGTGTCGAAGGCCTTCTCGATCGAAGGAAGCGCAACGTTGAGCGCGGTGAAGTCGTTTGCGAGGATGAGCACGCTCAGCCCCATCGCGACGAGAGCCATGACCGTGCCGCGGTCGATGCTCCGCCCTTGCGTCATCGCGCGGATGCTTTCAGAATCCACGCGATGGCTGCCGAGCCTGGGACGCCGAGCGATTCCCCGCTGACGGTGGAGGACGTGATGGCATCTCCGGTCTATCGCGACCTGATGACGCCCAAGCTCTCCGTCGGCGATCCGGCCTTTCCGTTCGAGCTGCCTCGCGACGCCGGCGAGACCGTGCGCCTGGCGGATGTCATCGGCGTGACGCCGGTCGCGCTCGTTTTCGGCTCCTACACCTGACCGCCCTTTCGCCGCCAGTTGGGCGAGCTGGAGGAGATGGCGGAGCGCTATGCGGGCCGCGTCGCGTTCTTCGTCGTGTACATCAAGGAGGCTCACCCCGAGGACGGCTGGGTGCTGGAGACGAACCGCAGCGAGGAGATCGCGGTCGAGGATCCGGATTCGGACGAAGCCCGCGTCGAGGTCGCCCAAGCATGCGCCGTCCGCCTCGAGATCCGGATGCCCGTCCTGATCGACGGCATCGACAACGAGGTCGCGAGGCAGTACGGAGGCTGGCCGGACCGCCTCTACCTGATCGGCCGGGACGGGCGGATCGCCTTCCAGGGCGAGGAGGGCCCGTTCGGCTTCAGGCCTGAGGAACTGGATGAAGCGATCCGGGCAGAGCTCGCCCCGACATGAGCGATACTTCCGCCGTGGCCGAGCTCGTCCTGCATCTCGTCGAAGGCCCCGATCGGCGCGAGAGCGAGGTTGCGCTCGACGGTCCGGTGGAGATCGGCACCGAGCCGGGGCTCGGGTTGACGCTCTCCGACGACCACGTCTCGCCGCGCCACGCGAGCGTGCGGTTGTCCGGGGACGCCGCCGTCGTCGAGGATCTCGGCTCCGGAGCCGGCACCTTCGTCAACGAGCAGCCGATCCACGGGCCGCGCGTCATCCTCCCGGGCGACCAAGTCCGCGTCGGGTTGACGGTGCTCGAGCTACGGGCAGCAGGCGAGCCCGCACGGGCTCGGCCGGCGCCCGAGGTCCCTCAGGTTCCCGAGCACGTCCTGCACCCGGTTCCCGACCATGCGCTCGTGCCGCCAGAGCCCGAGCCGGCGCCGTTCCGAGCTGAGGAGACTCCGGCGGCGTTCGTTCCGCCGGAGGTTGACCAGGCGATCGGCCAGCCGGGTAACCGCCTGCTGGCTGCCTGGCGCGACACCCACGTCAAGGAGCAAACGCACGTGGCCGCGTTCGGGCTGCTCGCGGCGGCAGGCCTCGCCGTCGGAATCTGGCTCGGCTTCCGCTAGCGGAGCAGAACTCGAGAACAGCCCGGTGCCAGACTTCAGTCTGGCACCGGTCCCAAACTCCCAAAATTGCCTTAGACGTAGACGAAGTACGCGATCTCCGCCGCGATCGTGGCCGCCACGAGCGCGTAGGAGTAGGCGATCATCCAGCCGCGGCGGGCCGCGGAGCCCCGGCGCCGCTTCGCGTCCTCGGGCTCGAACGCAGGCAGAGCCGAAGGGACGACACCCGCCGCCTCGAGCTCGCGCTCGATCGGCTCCGGAACCGGCTCGGGGACCTCCCCACGCTGCCCCGTGGCCCCGGCCATCGGGGGCGGCGCAGGAGCGGGCGGCGCGCCCATGGCAACCGCGCCTACGCCCGGGATGGCGGCGATGATCGGGAGCACTTCCTGCCTGGGGGGAACCGACCACTCCGGGCGCCTGAACTCGCCCGCCGACTCGAGATAGGTCAACGAGAAGATCGGCAGCAGGGCGACCTTCGTCCAGATCGCCAGGATCCACGACACCCAGTAGACCGCGATCGTCTCCGTCAGGGAAAGGTCGATGTCGTCCAGCAATACGACCAGCACGTAGAGCAGGCCGAACTCGGCCACCGCGAGGACAAACGTCATCCACGGCGGTTGATAGCGGAAGAGCCACGAGTAGACGAAGATGTCGAGGGCGACGCCGAGCAGCAGATAGAGGCCGATCAGCGCGATCCAGCTCGGCCGTGACTGGACGATCGACAGGATCCCGGCAAAGATCGCCGGCAGGGTGATGATCGCCACCCTGGTCTCGATCCGGCCGAGGATCGTCGGGCACATTACGCCAGCTGCCTCGTGCGATGGACGTGGCGGATCGCCTTGACCGTTTGTCCGGCCATGCCGAGCTGCATCGCCAGGCGGCCCGGGATCGAGCGCTGCGGGAGCTTCTCAGCACGGACGACGTCACCGACGAATCGTCGGGCCACGTACTTCGTCCCCGAGATCGTGTCGGCATTCGGGACGACCGTGTTCGCGAGCAGACCGTTCAGGCAGAGGCGTGAGTCGGGACGGTCGAGCGGCGGCACGCCGCAATTCGTCTTCAGCTTGATCCGCTCCCGCTCGACGGGGACCCCGTAGGTCTGGATCAACCGGCGCAGGAGCGGGACCGCGAAGTGCGACTTGACGAAGCCGGTGCCGCAGACGACGCCGGCGACGTCGAGCTGCCCACCGTCGCGCCCGTCGTGGTAGCGGAGCCGGACGCGCAGGCCCGCCGGGCCCGATTCGATCTCGGTGATCTCGCCGATGATCTCCTCGAACCGCGCCTCCTTCTGCGCGCGCTTGAGCTCGTCGACCCAGGCGCTGCGCGTCGGGGTCGTCCCGCGCAGGACGACCTCGAGGAAATCGAGCCGCTCCTCGAAGGAGAGCGCCTCGAAGGCGTCGATGCCGCTCCCGTCGAACAGGCAGCGCGGTACGTTGAGATCCTGCTCGTCCGGATGGGGGTTGCGCCTGAGCGCGATGCAGCTCGCGCCCGCCTCGACCGCGTTCACCCATTCGTTGGTCGAGGCGATCCCGGAGCCGATCACGATGTAGCGGGCGCCGGGGTGATAGTGCTTGGACTCGTAGGCCTGCAGCACCCGGTCTGCCGTCGCGGGATCGTGCCTGGCCTGGCCGTAGACCCCGGGGAAAGCGAGCGGCCCGTGGCCGACCGCGATCATGCAGTGCTTGCAGCGCCCGATCAGCCTCGCGTCGTCGTCGTAGAGGGCGAAGTGCGGCGGAGGGCCGGGCTCGCGGACGACCCAGCCGACCCTGCGCCCGCCGAGGACGCGCTCCTTGTAGCCGAGCATCGTCGCGACCACCTCGGCCTGGGCCAGGATCTCCGGCACACCTGGATTGAACTTCCGCTCCGACGAGCGGAAGAGCGGCCGAGGGTCACGGCGGGCATAGGCGTCCAGCTGCGAGAAGGTCGGCCAGTCCGCGGGCATGAAGTGCGACTCCGACTCGGAGCGCAGGATCGTCTGGCCGAGGTTCCACGCGTACTGCTGGTAGGTGTGGACGGGGTTCGTCTGCTCGCCGAAGATGCCGATCTGCTCGGGGCGGAAGCCGAGGTAGACGGAGGTCGCGTAGACGTGCAGCGCGCTGAACCCGTCCCCGACGACGCCGACGACCACATCCTGCGGTGTCTCCGAAGCTCCGGCCAAAACCGGCGCAACCCTATACAGGGAGCGGCGGCTGCGCTATAGGGTCGCGCGGATGTCGCACATCGACGTCGTCGCATATGTCCTGCTCGACCTGGGGATCATTCTGGTCGCTGCCCGGCTCGTCGGTGCGCTCTTCGTCAGCCTGAAGCAACCTCGCGTCGTCGGAGAGATCATCGCGGGAATCCTGATCGGCCCAACGGTGATCGGAGGTGAGCTCGCGACCGGCACGGCGCACGGGAGCGGCCTTGTCAACCGGATCTTTCCGCACGACGCGTTCGGCTTCCTGGACGTGATCGCCACGGTCTCGCTCGTCCTGTTCATGTTCCTGATCGGCCTCGAGATCGAGCAGCGCTACTTCCGCGGGCGCGGGAAGCAGATCGTCGCTCTCGGGCTGGCCGTGACCATCGTCCCCTTCCTGATCGGCTTTCCGCTCGCCAAGTTCCTCGACGAGCCCGGGTCCTGGCGTGTGCTCGTCACGCCCGAGGGGAGGCACGTCGCGTTCTCCACCCATGCGCTCTTCATCGGGGCGGGCCTGGCCGTGACCGCCTTCCCGGTGATGGCCCGGATCCTGCAGGAGAAGCACATGCTGGACACCGACATGGGCGCGATCGCGATTGGGGCCGCTGCGCTGTCGCTGCCCTTGATGTTCCTGATGGTCGCGGGCGCGTTCGCAAGCGGCCCGCGGGGAGTGTTCGACGACGTCAGCGTGAAGCTCGGGCTGGCGGTCGCGTTCGTCGCGGTGCTCTTCCTGGCCGTGCGACCCCTACTCCGTCTCATCCTGGCGCGCCGGTTCGTGCCGGGGCGACCGCTCGACGGCGACCTGTACGCCATGCTGCTCGTCGGAGCGTTCCTGTCCGGCTACGCCGCCGACAGAATCGGGATCCAGGCGCTGAACGGCGGCTTCCTGTTCGGCGCGTGCGTTCCCCAGGTGGAGGGACTGAGCCGTGCGATCAGCGACCGGATGCAGCAATTCGTGCTCGTCCTGCTCCTTCCGATTCTGCTCGCCGTCTCAGGGTTGCAGACGAACCTGCGGACCTTTCACGCGGACGACATCGTCGGAGGGCTCGTTTTCCTCGCGGCGATGATCGTGGCCAAGTGGGGCGTGGCAGCGCTCGTCGGCCGCGGGCTCGGTCTGACGTGGCCGGAGTCGAACACGGTCGGCGTGCTCATGAACTGCCGCGGGCTCGAAATTCTGATCGTGGCGCTGATCGGCCGGCAGGCCGGCGTGCTGACAAACCAGATGATGGTGGTGTTCGTGGCCGGAGCCGTGCTCACGACCTTGATGACCGCCCCGCTGTTCGACCGGTTCGTCAGCAAGGAACGCGCCGACGAGGCACGCGACGACACGCTGTTGGCCGGGATCACGCCCCCGCCGGCGGTTACGGCCGACCCGCGCGTGATGGTGGTGCCTGCAGAACCGGCCTTCGCCGCGGCCGCGATCGACTCGGCCGGGCGCTTCGTCGACGGAAACACAACGCCTCGCTTTCTCGTGGTCGAGCCCATCCCGCTCCCAGGAGAGGACGGGTACGGTGGCACCGGGATGCGAGATCAGCCGCTGATGATCAACGAGACGCTCGGATGGCTCGAGCCGATCGCCGACGCGCTGACCGAGTCCGGCGGGCATGCCGACACGATTGCCTTCGCGAGTGCCGACCGGGCCGCCGACCTGACCAGGCTCGCGAAGCTGTGGGCCGCGACAGATGCGATCGCGGCCACGGAGGAGGACGCGGAGACCCTGATCGAGATGGGAATCCCCGTCACGAGGCTGTACTTACCGATGGCGGAGGCGGCGTAGTGGGCCTCGACGCCTATCTGCCGATCTCCGATCACGGCATGATCGGCAACCACCACACGGTCGCCCTCGTCGGGATCGACGGGACGATCGACTGGTATTGCTGCCCGCGCTTCGACTCCCCAAGCATCTTCGGGGCGATCCTGGACAAGGACAAAGGCGGCTACTTCCGGATCGCGCCCGAAGCCGAGGGCGTCCGGCGCAAGCAGTTCTACTTCCCGGATACCAACGTCCTGATCACGCGCTTCCTCACGCCCGACGGCGTCGGCGAGGTCGTTGACTTCATGCCTGTCGACCGCCCGAGCGAGCACGTCGGCCGGCACCGGTTGATCCGTAGGGTGCGGGTCGTCCGCGGTGAGATGCTGTTCAACGTCGAAATCGAGCCGCGCTTCGACTACGGACGCCAGAGCCACCAGGTCGAGCTGCAGCAGAACGGCGTTCTGTTCGAGAATCCGACTCTCTCTGTCGCGGTCGCGACGAAGGTTCCCCTCGAACGCACCCGCACCGGCATCCGCACCCGCCTTTCCCTCTCGGCCGGACAGTCGGCCACTTTCGCGCTCGAGCCGATGGAGGAGGCGCGCGTCCCGGCCGCGTGCTCGGAGCGGCAGGCGGACGAGCTCACCCGTGAGACCGTCGTGTACTGGCGCGCATGGCTCTCGAAGTCCAACTATCGTGGTCGGTGGCGCGAGATGGTGCACCGCTCCGCGCTGACGCTCAAGCTCCTGACGTACAAGCCGACCGGAGCGATCGTCGCTTCGCCGACGACAAGCCTTCCCGAGCACATCGGCGGCCCGAGGAACTGGGATTACCGGTATACGTGGATCCGCGACTCGGCCTTTTCGCTGCACGCGCTGCTCCTGCTCGGCTTCACCGAGGCCGCGGAGCAGTTCATGGGCTGGCTGACCGACCGGTTCCGCGAGCTCAAGGAGCACGAGCTCGGCCGGCTTCAGATCATGTACCGAATCGATGGGCGCTCCGATCTCGTCGAGGAGGAGCTGACCCATCTGGAGGGGTACTGCGGCTCGGCGCCGGTCCGGATCGGGAACGCCGCCGCAGAGCAACTTCAGCTCGACACCTACGGCGAGATGATCGACGCCGTCTACGTCCACAACAAGTACGGCGGGCCGATCTTCTACGAGGCCTGGGAGGACCTCCGCGAGGCGGTCGAGTGGCTGTGCGAGAACTGGGACCAGCCGGACGAGGGGATCTGGGAGACGCGCGGCGGGAAGCAGGACTTCGTCTATTCCCGGTTGCAGTCGTGGGTGGGGATCGACCGGGCGATCAAGATCTCGACCCAGCGCAGTCTTCCCGCGGACATCTTCAAGTGGCGTGCGACCCGCGACGAGATCCACGCGCAGATCAACGAGCGCGGATGGAACGCGAAGCGGAAGGCGTTCGTCCAGCACTACGGCAGCGACGTCCTCGATGCGTCGCTGCTGCTGATGCCGCTCGTGAAGTTCGTCGCGCCGACCGATCCGCGCTGGCTGTCGACGCTGGACGCGATCATCCGCGAGCTCGTGACCGACAGCCTCGTCCACCGGTACAACCCCGAGGTCTCGCCCGACGGGCTCGAGGGGACTGAGGGGACCTTCTCGATGTGCTCGTTCTGGCTCGTCGAGGCGATGTCCCGGGCGGGGAGGATCGACGAGGCGCGACTGATATTCGAGAAGATGCTGACGTACGCCAACCATGTCGGGCTGTACTCCGAGCAGATCGGCCCGACCGGGGAGGCGCTCGGGAACTTCCCACAGGCGTTCACCCACCTGGCGCTGATCAGCGCCGCCTTCGACCTCGACCGCGCGCTCGGCTAGCCCGGCCACCGCGACGCGTTCCACCCTCGCCGGTTCTTGATTTTCTCCGGCCCACTTCGTAGGGTCGCGCGGTGCTCACTCTGACGCACCCGTACCGCTGGCACCGGCCGGCCGGGCCCGGTGGGCACGAGAACAGGTGGGTGGCGCTCGGCGCGATGGCTCTTTCGAGCGGAGTCACGTCGATCCCGACCTCCGCCGTCGTCCTGGCCCTGCCCAAGATCCACGCGGAGTTCAACGCCTCGCTCGGAGAGCTCCAGTGGACGCTCGTCGGCTTCACGCTCGCCTACTCTGCGCTGCTCGTCGTAGCCGGTCGGCTCGCGGACATCTTCGGCCGCAAGAGGTTCTTCCTCGGGGGAACGATCCTCTACGCCGCGGCGGCGGTCGGCGCCGCGGTCGCGCCGAGCGCGATCCTCCTGATCATCGCCGTGGTCGCGATGGGGGTCGGCGCGGCGATCCTGACGCCGGCGTCGCTCTCGATCATCACGGACGCCTTCGAGCCCGCCCAGCGCGGAACCGCGATCGGGCTCTGGGCCTCGGCGTCCGCGCTGGTCAGCGGAGTGGGCCCGGCCCTCGGAGGAGTCCTGGCCGACTGGGACTGGCGGACCGTCTTCTGGATCAACGTCCCCTTCGCAGTCGTCTTCTTCGCGATCACGATGCTGGCGGCGCGGGAGTCGCGCGATCCGAACGCGGAGCGCAAGATCGACATCGCCGGGCTCGCCACACTCGCGGCGGGCCTGACGGCGCTCTCGCTCGTCCTCAACCAGGGACAAAGCTGGGGGTTCCTGTCGACCAAGTCGATCGCGCTCTTCGTAATTGCCGGGGTGCTTCTGATCACCTTCGGCGTGATCGAGCCGCGCACGCGCAATGCGCTCGTCGACTTCGGCTTCTTCCGCAAGCGGAACTACACGGGGGGGAACGCCGCGCTGTTTGCCGCCAACTTCATCCTCGCGGCGGTGCTGTTCTTCCTCCCGTTGTACATGGAGGAGCTGCTGCACTACTCGCCGCTCAAGGCCGGCGTCCTCCTTCTTCCCCTCAGCGCCACCCTCGTGATCGCGCTGCCGCTCGGCGGTCCGATCTCGGAGCGGGTCGGCCCCAGGATCCCGATCGTGGCCGGCCTCATCCTGTCTGCGATCGGCGGCTACCTGTTCACGAGAGTCGACGCGAACTCGGGCTACAACGAGCTCTGGCCGGGGATGCTCGTGCTCGGCGCGGGCGTCGGCCTCTGCCTGACGCCGCTCAACACCGCCGCGATGAACGCGATCAGGAGGGCCGAGCACGGTGCCGCTGCCGGAATTCTCGTCACGATGAGCGGCCTCGGCGCCACGTTCGGCATCGCCATCTCGGGCGCCCTGTTCCAGACCGTCAAGGACGACAAGTCGGATCAGCTGCTCGGGAAGGTGGGCGTGCACCTGAGCGAGGGCACCGAACGCACGCTCGAGGGGCTGCTCGCCGGCGCGAAGGACGCCGTGTCCGAGCTGAAGAAGTTCACGCTCGGCCACCGGCACGAGATCACCCACGCCATCCGACAGGGGTTCACGGACGGGCTCGGAACCGTGATGTGGCTCTCGGTCGGCGTTACGCTTGCGGGCGTCGTCCTCGTCGCGCTGATCATGCAGCGCACGGCCCCGATTCCGGACGAGGAAGAGGTCGAGGAGATCGAAGCCGAGGAAGCGCGGCTCTAGCGATATGCTCGCGCCGCGATGACGGAGCTCCGGGACATCATGACCGAGGACGTCCTCACGGTCGCTCCGGAGGACACGCTCGGCGAGGTCGCGACCAGGATGATCGAGCGCGGTGTCGGCTCGGTGGTCGTCGCCGATTTCGGCCGGATCATCGGGGTGCTGACCGAGCGCGACATCATGCGCGCCGTCGCCGCGCGCACGCACTCGAGCGATGCACGCGTGCGCGAGTGGATGACGGCGGATCCCATCACGGCCGGTGCCGACATGTCCGTCGAGGACGCGGCCAAGACGATGTTCGACCACGGCTTCCGTCACCTGCCCGTCGTCGAGGGCGAGCACGCGATCGGGATCGTCAGCATCCGCGACGTCGCCGCCTGGGGCGTCGCCCGGGCAGCCGACGGCTAGAGGTCGGCCGGCGCGATCGGTAATTCGCTCGCGACTACGCGTCGGCCGCCCTGCCCGTAGACCACGTCGACCGAATCGTTCTGGCGATACGTCCCGGCGATCCCGAGGAAGAGCGAGAGCCAGCGCCAGAAGCCGAGCTTCCCTTCCTTCGCGAGCCGGCGCGTGAACACGAGCGCGCTGCCGCGAACCTCGAAGTCCTCCCCTTCATGCTGCGGGATGCCGTTTACGAACACCTCGAAGGGAGGAACGACTCCGGGCGGTAGCTCGACGCGCGACCCCTCAGCCATGACGAACTTAGAATGCCACTCCGTGCGCGCCCGCCTCCTCGGCACCCTCGGCCTCGTCGCAGGTCTGGCACTCGTCCTCGCGGGCACCGCAGCCGCCAAAGGTGGGGGCTTCGCGCCGGTCGCGCCGCAATCCCCGAACGCCGAGCGGATCGAGTCGAGCTACTGGCTGATCTTCGGCTTCGCCGCCGCAATCTTCCTACTCGTCGAGGTCGCGCTGGTCGTCTTCATCCTCCGCTTCCGGAGCCGCGGGCGCGGACGAGAGGTGGAGGGGCCCCAGATCCGAGGCCACTTGAAGCTCGAGCTTGCGTGGACGACCGTGCCCGTCCTCATCCTGGCGGCGATCGCCGTCTTCGTCTTCTACAAGCTGCCGGGGATCAAGGACGTCCCCAAGGCCGGCGCGGCCGGCTCGCAGCTGCAGGTCAGCGTCGAGGGCCGGCAGTTCTACTGGCAGTTCACCTACCCCAACGGCGTGATCTCGATCGACAACATGCGCGTTCCTGCAGACCGCCCGGTCCGGCTCGAGGTGACCTCTCCGGTCTCGGACGTGATCCACAGCTGGTGGATCCCCGCCCTGGGCGGAAAGATCGACGCCATCCCGGGCCACCCGAACCACACCTGGTTCGAGGCGGCGAAACCCGGCGTCTATCAGGGGCAGTGCGCGGAGTTCTGCGGCATCCAGCACGCGGCCATGCGCGCGACCGTCGAGGTCGTCCCCGCGTCGGCGTTCGACGCCTGGCTCTCGAACGAGGCGCGCGCACAGACGGAGGGATCCTCCGACCTCGGCGAGCAGACGTTCGTGGGGGCCTGCGCCAATTGCCACGGGTCGCAGGGCCTGGGCGGGATCGGGCCGAACATCGCCGGGAGCGCCGTGGTCAAGGACCGGAAGGCGCTCGGAGACCTGCTCGAGAACGGCGGCACGCTGATGCCGGCAGTGGGGAAGGGCTGGAGCACGCGGCAGACGGACGCCCTCTTCTCCTACCTCGCCAAGCACATCGCCGGGGGAGCGTCCGGTGGCGGTTAGGGTCGAGCCGTACCCCGCGAAGGTTCCGTGGACGCGCGGCCGCGTCGTCTCGTGGCTGACCACGACCGACCACAAGCGGATCGGGATCCTCTACATCTCGACAAGCCTGCTCTTCTTCCTCCTGGGCGGGCTGCTGGCGCTGCTGATGCGGGCGCAGCTCGCCACCCCCAACGAGAGCTTCGTGACCAAGAACAGCTACGACGAGCTGTTCACGATGCACGGCACGACGATGGTCTTCCTGGTCGTCGTCCCAATCCTTGCCGGCTTCGGGAACTTCCTCGTGCCGCTCATGATCGGCGCCCGCGACGTCGCCTTTCCGCGCCTGAACGCCCTTTCGTACTGGCTGTTCGCGCTCGGCGGGATCGTCCTCTACGCGAGCTGGTTCACCTCCGGCGGCGCACCCAAGACGGGCTGGACGATCTACGCGCCGCTGTCGACAAACGCCTTCACGCCCGGCCACGGCGTGGATCTCATGATCCTCTCGCTCCACATCCTCACCCTCGCGTCGCTCGCGACCGCCATCAACTTCCTGGTCACGATCCAGAACATGCGCACGCGCGGGATGTCGTGGATGCGGATGCCGCTGTTCGTCTGGACGATCGAGATCTACTCGGTGCTCTTGCTGATGGTGCTGCCGGCGCTCTCGGCCGGGCTGACGCTGCTGCTCCTCGACCGCCAGGCCGGAACCCACTTCTTCCTCCCGGACCATGGGGGAAGCGCGCTCCTCTGGCAGCACGTCTTCTGGTTCTTCGGGCACCCAGAGGTCTACATCATGATCCTGCCCGCGATGGGGATCATCTCGGAGGTGATCCCCGTCTTCTCGCGCAAGCCGATCTTCGGCTACACGGCGATCGTTCTTGCCACCGTAGGGATCGCGGTCGTCTCCATGTTCGTCTGGGCGCATCACATGTTTGCGGTCGGGCTCCCGATCTCGCTGCAGGCGTTCTTCATGGTCTCGTCGATGGCGGTCGCCGTCCCCACCGGGATCAAGATCTTCAACTGGCTGGCGACCACGTGGCGCGGGAACCTGATCTTCGACACGCCGATGCTGTATGCGCTCGGGTTCATCGCCGTCTTCACGATGGGCGGCCTGTCGGGGATCTTCCTCGCCGCCTTCCCCGTCGACTGGCAGGTGACCGACTCGTACTACGTCGTCGCCCACCTCCACTACGTCCTGTTCGGAGGGTCGATCTTCGGGATCTTCGCCGGGCTCTACTACTGGTGGCCGAAGATGTTCGGCCGCTTGCTCGACGAGCGGCTCGGGAGGTGGCAGTTCTGGCTGACCTTCATCGGCTTCAACATGACGTTCCTGCCCCAGCACATGCTCGGCCTCCTCGGGATGCCGCGGCGCGTCTACACCTACGATCACGGTGGATTGTGGGAGTGGTACAACCTCGTCTCGTCGATCGGATCGGGGATCATGGGGCTCGGGATTCTGCTGTTCTTGGTCAACGTCGTCATCACCCGCCGCCGCGGGCCGCGCGCCGGGAACGACCCGTGGATCGCGGACACGCTCGAGTGGTACACGACCTCGCCGCCGCCGCTCGAGAACTTCGAGCGTGTGCCGTACGTGTCGAGCGCGCGGCCGCTCCGGGACATTCGCCGCCGACTGAAGGAGGGTCGCCATCTCTGACGTGGCCCCTGGTGCCTGGCTGCGGCTGACGGCCGTCGGCGCAGCCGTCGCGACCGGCCTCGCGGTCGTGAGCGGCGCTGCCGGAGGCGGCGTCGCGCACGAGGCGCTGGCCGCCGTTGCCGTGCCCCCGCTCGCCGCGCTCGTGATCGCGGCGTGGATCGCGCACCGGCGCCTGCTCGGGCCGGCGCTGATGGCGCTCGTCCTCTTCGGAGTGGCGGCTCTGGTCACCGGTCACATCGCCCATGTCGCGTTGGCGTCGCTCGCCTTCGCGGCCGCGCTCGTCTCGGCGGCTGCGGTCATGCGTGGCGAGCCCGTGGCGGCGGGGCCGTGGCGCGACTACGTCGCGTTGACCAAGCCCCGGATCATGTCGCTGCTTCTCCTGACCGGGCTCTGCGGCATGTTCGTCGGAGCCGAGGGGGTGCCGGCGCTCTGGCTGATCGCGGCCACGATGGCCGGGCTGGCACTTGCGTGCGGGGGCGCGAGCGCGCTCAACCATGTTCTCGACCAGGACGTCGACCGGGCGATGCGGCGGACGGCGGGCCGCCCCGTCGCCGCCGAGCGGATCCCGGCCGCCCGCGCGCTCGAGTTCGGGCTGACACTGTCGGCGCTCTCGTTCGTGCTGCTGGCGAGCTTCGTGAACGTGCTGACCGCCGTGCTCGCCCTCGTGGGCAACCTGTTCTACGTCCTCGTGTACACGCGCTGGCTGAAGCGATCGACGCCGCAGAACATCGTCATCGGCGGCGCGGCCGGTGCAGTCCCGCCGCTCGTCGGCTGGGCGGCAGCGACCGGCAACCTGACCATACCGGCGCTGTTCCTGTTCCTGATCGTCTTCTTCTGGACGCCGCCCCACTTCTGGGCGCTCGCGCTCCTGATCAAACGCGACTACGCGGCGGCAAAGATCCCCATGCTCCCGGTCGTCCGCGGCGATCGGGAGACAGCTCGGCAGATCCTGCTCTATTCGGCCGCGCTCGTCCCGATCACGCTGCTGCCGTTCTTCTGGCACACGCTCGGCGTGACGTACCTCGTCGCCGCAGTGCTGCTCGGAGCTTCACTTCTCGCTCTCGCCTGGCGGCTCAAGCGCGAGACGACGCCGGCGCGGGCGCGCCTGCTCTTCCACTTCTCGCTCGCCTACCTCGCGCTGCTGTTCGTAGCGATGGCTATCGACCCGCTGGTCGCATGACGGAAGTCGATCCCGAGCTCCAGCGGAAGAACGCGATCCTCGGCTGGGCGCTGTTCGGCGTCTTCGTCGTCCTCTTCCTGGGGACGGTCGGGGTCGCGCTGCTGTACCTCGCGCTCGACTAGCCTGGCGCCCCTTTCTCCGGGGCCACCAGCCTCCTCCCCACTGCGAGCGTATCGAGGAAAGTCGTTCTGGTGGGTGACAAAATCGTGCCGACTCTGAACCATTGCCATACTCCACGTATGAGCATCCTCGAGCGGATCCGAGCTCGGCTGCGCAGGCGAGTAGAAGGTCCGATCACGCCCTCGGATGCCGAAGCGAAGAAGCAGGACGCGATGTCCGCCGCGAGCACGGGCCGCGCCGGCGGAGCCCACGGGAACATCCCTCCGAGCTACGTGGCCGACCCCGTCGACGAGGGCCGGCCCCGCCACTGAGCTAGTCCCCCGCGAGCGGCCCGCGCAGGACGATCGTCGACATGCTCGGCTCGGGACGGAAGCCGAGCTTCTCGTTCAGCCGGCGCATCGGCTCGTTCTCGTGCTCGCTCTCGGTCAGTAGCCGGGGGAATCCGCGCTTCTTTGCGGCCGCGATCTGAGAGCGCTTGAGCGCCGTCCCGACGCCGCGGTTCCGCCACGGGCGCGCGACGGCGGTCAGGCCGTGGTAGACGTCGTCCGGGAACACGTCGAGCGACGCGAACCCGGCCACCTTGCCATCCGCAAGCGCGATGAAGCACAGGTCCGGATCGCGGCTCGGCCGCTCGATCTCGAACGAGGCCCACTGCTCGAACGACGGGTCGTGCCCGCCGTCGAGGCCGGGGATGTCGCGGCCCGCCTCGACTCCGACCTCGTACATCTGACGTGCAAGGTCGGGACGCTCGGCGCGGGTGACGATCTCGATCCCCTGCGGAGGCTCCGCGGGTAGGGGATCGTGCTCGGCCAGATCGAGCGCGACCGCCTCCTGCCGTTCGAGCTCCGCGAAGCCGCGGCGGAGCGCCCAGGCAAGCGAGTCCCGATCGTCCTGCATCACCTCGGTCAAGAGGGCCTCCTTGCCGAGCGAGCGCACGTGGTCGGAAACGGCACGGTAGAGAGCCGTGCCGACTCCGTGCCGCCGAAGAGCGGGGACGGCTCCGACGCCGAAGCCGACGTGCGCCGCTGCCTCCGTCCCGGGGAACGAGCCGGCGAACCCGGTGCCGGCGGGCTCACCGTCGAGGTAGCCGACAAGGTGGATGACGCCGCTCCAGGCCCGCTCCCGGTGCCGGAACTCGGCGAGCGTCGGCGCCGCGGGCCGGATCTTTCGTTGCGTGTCGAGATAGACACGGGCCTCCGCGTCCGTGCGCGCAGGCGCGATCGTGATGTCGGGCAAGGTGAAGTCCTCCTTCGTGTGGGTACGAGCGACGCCTAGGGCGTCGGAACCAGCAACCGGGTCTCGAGCATCTCGCACCACCTCCCTGCGCCTGAGCGCATCGGGAACGGATGCAGATTATCTCACGACCAGCCGGACTCGAGCAACGCGCGTACCTCCTCGACGCCCGCCTGCCAGACGCGGAGAACGTCCTCGTCGGAGCGCTGGTACGAGCCGCCGAACGAGCCGTCTCCGAGGTAGTCGCGCAGGGCACGCGGGCCACGGGCGCGCATCCCGGCCAGATCGAGCGGCGGCTTCTCCTCCGGCATCGCGACTCCGGGAAGCCGCGTCCACGGGAAGTTCTCCATCCAGGAGGCATGCGCGGCCGGCTCGAGCTCGCGGACGACCTCCGCCGTCCGCGGGCCGATCCACCAGTCGTGGAAGATCGCCTGCGCATCGGAGTGGGCGCCCATCCATTCGGACGTAGCCTGGCGCGCGGGCGTGTTGCCGCCGTGCCCGTTCACGACGAGGATGCGGCGAAAGCGCTGGCCGTACAGCGACTCGAGCAGCTCCCGGACGACGGCGAGGTACGTCTCGGCCAGCAGGCTAGGGCTGCCGGGATAGGCGGCGAACAGCGGCGTGATCCCGTACGGAAGCACGGGCAGCACGGGCACCCCCAGCGGCTCGGCCGCCTCGACGGCCATGCGCTCGGCGAGGATGTTGTCGGTCTCGAGCGACAGATAGGCGTGCTGCTCGGTCGAGCCGAGCGGTAGCACGATTCTGTCATCGTCCTCGAGGTAGGCCTCGAGCTGCATCCAGTTAAGGTCGTGGACTCGCATGGCCACAAGCATGACCGACTGGATCTTCCTCGCGCGTCCCGAGTCGCCCGGCGACGGGACCCCGCTCGCCGTCAAGGATCTGTTCGACACCGCCGGGCTGACGACGACGTACGGCTCGGCGCTGTTCGTCGACCACGTCCCCGCTCAGAGCGCGGAGGCCGTCCGTCAGCTCGAGGCGGCGGGCTACGCGAACGTGGGCAAAACGAACCTGCACGAGTTCGCCTACGGGGTGACGTCGGAGAACCCGCACTTCGGAACCGTCCCCAACCCCTTGCGCGAGGGGCGGATCGCCGGAGGATCGAGCGGCGGCTCGGCCGCAGCGCTCGCGGCCGGGCTCGCCGATGCCGCGCTCGGGACCGATTCGGGCGGCTCGATCCGGATCCCGTCAGCCTGCTGCGGAACCGTCGGCTTCAAGCCGACCTACGGCCTCGTCTCGCTCGAGGGTTGCTTCCCGCTCGCGCCGAGCTGGGACCACGCCGGCCCGATGGGCCGGGACGTCGAAGCCTGCACGGCGATGATGGAGGTGCTCGCGCCGGCCTTCCGCCGCACGAGCGTGGCGCTCGAGGATCTCGAGGTCGGCGTCGCGTGGCTCGACGAGACTGACCCGCTGGTGAGAGCAAGGGTGGAAGAGGCGGCGAGCCGGTCTGGCGGCTCCCGCCCGGTCGAGTTCCCGCTCCCGAAGGGCGTCAGCCCCGCCTTCATGGCCGAGGTCGCCGACGTCCATCGCGAGCTGTACGAGGAGAACCGCGACCTCTACGGCGCCGACGTCGCGCGCAGGATCGAGGCCTGCCTGGCGGTGACTGACCGCGAGCGCGAGGAGGCCGCGCGCAAGCGGGAGGACTACCGGGAGACGCCGCTCCCGGCCGACCTCCTCATCGTCCCGACGCTGCCCTTCGTCGCGCCCGCGGTCGGCCAGACCGAGGACGATTCGCTTCGCAACAGGATCATCCGGTTTACGTTTCCGTTCAACGCTCTGGGCTGGCCCGTCCTCGCTCTCCCGTGCGGCCCCGCGGAAGACGGGCTCCCGGCATCGCTCCAGCTGGTCGGCCGCCCGGGCGAGGATGCACTCGTGCTCGCCGCCGGCTCGATGCTCGAGCTCAGCCTGCGGAGCGCGTGAAGTTCGCGATCCCCGCCGCCACGCAGTAGGCCCCCAGGCCCACGAAGGCCTCGCGCCCGTAGCCGTGCTCGAGCGCAGCCCCGACCAGGGGCGCGACGAGGATCGCCGAGAGGTTCACGCCCTGCAGGGCGACCGCGAGACCGAGCTCGGGATTGCCCGGGAAGATGTCCTCGACGCGCTGGTATGCGATCGCGTACGGCGCGCCGAAGCCGACGGCGATCAGGATCACCGCGAGCGCCGCAACTAGTTCGTGGCGGTCGATGGCGAGCAGCAGAAGGCCGAGCGCCGCCACCGCTGGGCCGACGGTCGAGAACAGCAACCGGACCGGCGGCGTGGTTGCGAGCTTGCCGCAAACGGGTCTCGCAATGGTCTGCACACCGAAGAGCAGGAAGCCGAAGTCACCCGCCACGCCCGCCCCCAAGCCGTGATGGATTGTCAGGTAGTGGAGGAGCCAGGCCCCGACGACGATCGGGATCCCGTTGATGAAGATGAAGAGCAGGTCGAGGCGCCAGAACCGCCAGCTCTTGAGCGCGGCGCCGAGGCCGCTGAGACCGACGTGCTTCATGTGGGGGACCTCGGGAAATCGTCCGAGCAGGAACGGGAGCGCGGCTAGCCCGACGGCGGCGGAGATGCCGAAATTGACGCGCCAGTCGACCCCGGCGTCCTGGAGCTGTCCGCCAATGAAGAGGGCTGCCGCAAGCCCGAACGTGATCCCGCCCCCATACAGCCCGAGCAGGAGCACGCTCTTGAGCGCGCGGGCGATCACGGGCGAGGCGATCAGCGCGACTCCCGTGCCGATCCCCGCGACGGCGCGCCCCGCGAGCACGCCGCCGAACCAGGGGCTAACGACAACGATCACCCCGCCAAGCGCCATCAGGGCGGCCGCCCAGCGCGCGCTCCACGCGATCCCGAGCTTCTCTTCCACTGCCGCCCCCACGACCGCGAGCGCCGCAAGCGCGATGAAGAAGACGGACGTGAGCAAACCCGCCGCCGACAACGAGACGTGAAGGTCGTGACTCATGGGCGCGGCCGCCGGCCCGACGACGCCGGCCGCGTAGCCGAAGCTCATCCCAAGGACGATGACGCCGACGCCGACTCGGCCGATTCGTGGTCGCGCCGCAGCCTCAGCCACGGCGCGACGATAACGCGTGTGCTAGAGAGCCGCCGGACTCGATGCAGGTAGCAAATTCCAACTCACGGCCGGAGACGAACACTCCCCGCAGGCAAACTCTCCATTAGGAGAACGTCGCCTCCCCAAAGGACCGACTGCCCGCGGCCGAGACGCCGAATCGCAATGGGTTTATACGTCTTGGAATCAAGGGCGAAGCGCGTGACGACCCCGAATCCCCCAGGTACGGGGCCGGACTGGATCCAGATCACGCGGCGGCCGCGCACAACACCCGTTCCGACTCTGCGTGCGAATCCGCTCTTGAGATCACGCCGGAGGTCTGCGACGAAGCCGATTGGCCATGGATTTCCGCAGCCAGGGGGAAGGGGTGGCTTGATACATAGTCGTCCGTAGCTGCGGCCGAAAGCGCGACCGTTGCGATGTCCGACACCCGTGTAGAAGCCCGTGCTGATGTTGGCCCACATCTCACCTGTGTAGACGCTCGTATGGCGCCGCCCGGTCTTGGGGTCTGGCAGCCTCTCCTCCCAACGCACGATGACATGAAGAATCGGGCCTTTCCCGATGGCAGCCAGAGCACGGTCATTCAGGCTCAGCCCCCCGCTCTCCCAAGGTGAGACGAGGAGGAGTGCGAGGGCGGCGGCGATAGCAACTGCGGCCGCGGCGGGCACCGCCCAGCGACGCGTTCGCTTTCGACGAGTCGCTGCGACCGCGTCCGCAATCGCGAGCAGCTCCGGCTCGTCGTGCAAGGTCGCGAGGACTTCGCGGTCCCGCACCGTCACGGCTCGATTCCTTCTTTCTGCAGCTTCGCGCGCAGGGCGCGCAGTGCTCGCACGAATCTCATCTTCGCCGCCGCCTGGCTCGTCCCGAGCCTCGCACCGATCTCCGCGAACGACGCGCCTCGGAGCAGTTTCAAAGCCAGCACCTGCCGCTGTTCCTCCGGAAGCCGCCCCATCGCTGCTTGCACGGTCGCCGCGACATTCGGCCCGTACTCGAGCGACCCGGCCGCGGGCTCGAGCGCCGGTTCACGGGCACGGCGGCGCGCCTCGTCCGCGAACCGGCGCTTAGCCACGGTGTAGAGCCATGCGAGCGGCGATTGGGCGGCGTCGGAGAAGTCGGGCAGCCGCTCTGCAGCGGCGGCAAACACCTCCTGCGCGATGTCCTCGGCGCGCTCGTGATCGCCGGTGCGGCGTCGGATGAAGCGGTAGACCTGGGCATAGTGGTCACGGAACGCCCGCTCGGTGGGGTCGCTCACACCGGGTATCTCGTTCACGCGGCGGAAAGGTAACGCGCGGTGAACACGTTGGGGCTTCGGCGGGACGGGATGCAGCCGCCGGCGGCCGCTCTCTGCGCTAGAGAGCCGCGCGCAAGGCCTGCTCGTAGATCCGGTCGTGGCCGAACTGGTCGAGCTCCGCGGACAGTAGGGCGCTCGGGTCCGGGCGTTCCCCCCGCGGGGCTGGAACCGGGTCTCCGTCGACCGCGATCGCTTCCAGCTCGTCGGCTTCCTCGTGCTCGAGCTTCACCTTCCGCTCGAGCCGCGAGCGAAGCCATGCGGCAAGCAATAACGCGTCTGCCGTCGGGCCCTTGACCTCGACTTTCTCCACCTTTGCGATCCCCGGCCACATCGTCGCGAGCGACGCGCGCCAGCCCAGCGAGCGCCGCCAGGCAATGTCGGAGACGGCGGTCTGGTCGACGCAGCCCACGAGCTCCTTGTAGGACTCCGGCAGATCGGGCCACTCGGAGGAGTCCACGATCAGCCTGTCGACCACCCGCACCATCTGCTCGAACTCGGTGCTTCCGAACGGCGGCCGCCCACGCCAGCGCGAGAACACAGGGAGGTCGGAGATGAGCAGCGGCTCGACGATGCTGGCCGGCGCCCCCGCGCGCGACCCCGCCAGGTGGAGCTCGATCACCTCGGAGCAGATTTGGCGCGCCTCACCTTCGACCGGGAAGCAGTGGACCGACAGCGTCGCGTCGATCGCGTCGCGGCCGGCGTCCGGCTCCGGGACGAGCAGGACGGTGCGGGACGGATGCATCTCCGCGAGGCCGGCGAGCGCCCCGCGGGCGGCGTCGAGCCACGTGCGAGGGACCCAGGCCGTGTGCGTCATCACGCTCGTCCGTAGATCGGGATGGCCGTCGGCGGCGGACTCGCGCATCCCGGCCAACCGCTTCTGGATCTCCGCGATCGAGACGTCCTCGCCGTGCCACTCGTCGACGTGCGCGGTGTCGATCGCCATCAGAAACGGCGCCAGGAACGCATGTCTCGCTCCAGCAGCTCGTCGGAGGCGTGTGGCCCCCACGTCCCGGCCTCGTAGTTCGGAAAGTTCGGCTTGTCCCGCCGCCAGAACGCCACGATCGCATCGACCAGCGACCATTCCTCGGTGACCTCGTCCGCGCGCGTGAACAGCGTCGCGTCCCCGAGCATCACGTCGAGGATCAGCCGCTCGTAGGCCTCGGGGATCCCGGTCCGGAACGTGCCGCCGTAGAGAAAGTCCATGTGGACGGGCCGGATCGTCATGCCGCCGCCAGGAACCTTCGCTCCGATCGAGAGCGAGACACCTTCGTCCGGCTGCACGTGCACGACCAGTACGTTCGGGCGCAGACCCTCGCCCGCGATCGCCTCGAACGGCGGATGGGGGGCGCGCTGGAACTGGATCGCGATCGTCGTCTCGCGCCGCGCCAGCCGCTTCCCCGCCCGCACGTAGAACGGGGTGTCGGCCCAGCGCCAGTTGTCGACGAACAGCTTGGCGGCGATGAACGTGTCGGTGGTCGAGTCGGAAGCGACTCCCTCCTCCTCGCGGTAGCCCGGCACCTCCTCGCCCTCGACCCAGCCACGCCCGTACTGGCCACGGACGATGTGCTTGGGCCCCGGCGTGTGCAGCGAGCGCAGCACTTTCACCTTCTCGTTGCGCACGGACTCGGCGCTGAAGTCGATCGGCGGCTCCATCGCCGTCAGCGCGACCAGCTGCAGCAGGTGGTTCTGGAAGATGTCGCGGATCACTCCCGCCTGCTCGTAGTAGCCGGCGCGGTTCTCGATTCCGATCGACTCCGCGACGGTGATCTGGACGTGATCGATGAACTGGCGGTTCCAGACCGGCTCGAAGATCCCGTTCGCGAACCGGAGCGCCAACATGTTCTGGACGGTCTCCTTGCCGAGATAGTGATCGATCCGGAAGACCTCGGATTCGTCGAACTCCTTGCTCAGGAGCCCGTTCAGCTCCTGGGCGGACGCGAGGTCGTGCCCGAACGGCTTCTCGATCACCAGCCTGTCCCAACCGTCCTTCGAGCGGCGCTTGCCGATGTTCTCCACGAGCGTCCCGATCGCGCTCGGCGGTACGGCGAAGTAGTAGACGCGGTTGCCGGCCGTGCCGAGGTTCTTGTCGAGGTCGGCGAGCGTCTTCGAGACCTTGTTCCAGCCCGCCTCGTCGTCGAAGTCCATCGCGATGTAGCGCATGCCTTCGGCAAGCGTCTCCCAGATGTCGTCCCGGAAGGGATCGCGCCCGTGCTCCTGGACGGCCGCCTTCATCCGCTCGCTGAAGGCCTCGTCCGTCTCCTCGGTGCGGGCGACGCCGACGACCCCGAAGTTCCGCGGCAGCAGGTGACGGAACGCGAGCGAGTAGAGCGCCGGGAGGATCTTTCGCTGCGTCAGGTCGCCCGAAGCCCCGAAGACGACGAGTGCGCAGGACGGCGGCGTCCGCGCGACCCCGAGTCCCTCGAGGAGGGGGTTCTCCTGCTCGCGCTCGGGAGCGAGGGTCAAGCCGGCTTCTCCAGGTGGCCGCCGAAGGCGTGCCGCATCGCGGACAGGATCCGGTTGGCGAACTCGGCCTCGCCCCGCGAGTCGAAGCGCTCGTAGAGAGCCGTGGACAGGACCGGCGTCGGGACCGACTCGTCGATCGCCGCCTTCAGCGTCCAGCGGCCCTCGCCCGAGTCCGAGACCCGGCCGGCGTAGCCGTCAAGGTCCGGGCTGTCGACGAGCGCCGCGGCGGTCAGGTCGAGCAGCCAGGAGGAGATGACACTGCCGCGGCGCCAGACCTCCGACACGGCGGCGACGTCGATGTCGTAGGAGTAGTGATCCGGGTCGCGGAGGGGAGCCGTCTCGGCGTCGGCCTCCTGCTGGGTGTTGCCGACGTTCGCGTGCTTGATGATGTTCAGGCCCTCGGCGTACGCCTGCATCAGGCCGTACTCGATCCCGTTGTGGACCATCTTGACGAAGTGCCCCGCGCCATTGGGGCCGCAGTGCAGCCAGCCCTTCTCCGGCTGAGCGGGGTCGCCCGTCCGGCCGGGCGTCCGCTCGGCCGCCTCAATCCCGGGTGCGAGATCGTCGAGAACCGGCTCGAGCCGCCCGACGGCCTCGTCTTCGCCGCCGACCATCATGCAGAAACCGCGCTCGAGCCCCCAGACGCCTCCGCTCACGCCGATGTCGACGTAGTGGAGCTTGCGATCCGCCAGCTCTCCCGAGCGGCGCAGATCGTCCACGTAATACGAGTTGCCGCCGTCGATGATCGTGTCGTCCGCTTCCATGTGCGGCGCGAGCTCCTCGATCACCCCGTCGACGACGGCGGCCGGGATCATCATCCAGACCGCGCGCGGCTTGTCGAGCTGCTGGACGAGCTCCTCGAGCGAGCCTGCCGTCGACTCGACGCTGCGGTCGTAGGTCTTGATGTCGTGGCCACGGCCGCGAAGGCGGTCCGTCATCCCGGCACCCATGCGGCCGAGCCCGACCATTCCTAGCTGCATTACAGATCCTCCAGTCTCACGCGGACGATGGGACGGCCCCGCTCCTTCAGCAGGGCGAAATCGCCGGCTGCCTGTGCCCGGATCAGCTTCCCGAACCCGAACTTCTTGCCCGGGATCTTGACTTCGTCACCGGTGTCGTCGACGACTTGGACGAAGCGGCCGATCGGGGGGCCTCCCTTGTGCAGCTGGCCGGTCGAGTGCAGATAACGCGGACCGAAGCCGTGGGTCGTGACGCAACCCGTCTCGGCTCGAGCCCGCCCCACGAGGCGCATGATCGTGCGCTCGTTCTCATCGGTGGGGTCGACAAACGCCTGCACGCACACGTAGTCGCCCTTGCTCGCACCCGAGAGCAGCTCCTGCACCGACCCGCTCGGCTCAATATCCGGTGCCTCGCCGCTCGCCAGGATCTCGTTCGTGCGATCCTTCGCCGCCTGCACGTCCGGCTGGTTGAACGCGTTGATGCCGAGAATCGCGCCGGCGACAGCGGTCGCGAACTCCCAGCGGAAGAACTCGGAGCCGAGGTCGTACGGATCGTCGAGCAGCACCTCGCCGTGCTGGCGGTCGGGGCCGTCGGGCGACTCGCCGGGTGCCGGGACGAGACCCTTCCCCTCCTTGCCCGTCGACTCGGCGATCAGCTGCTCGGCCCAGAGGCCGAACCCGCCGGGTGTGTCGTCGATGCAGATCTTGTCGCGGCCCTCGCGCCAGCCCTCGCCGAGGCGCAGGCCCAGCTCCAGGCCCGGGTTCTCCGGCCCACGGCAGGCCTCCGCCATCTCACGGGCGCGCTCGCGGATCCGGTCGACGTCGGCCCCGATCAACGCGGCGGCAACGAGCCCGAACGCCGACAGCGCCGAATAGCGTCCGCCGATCTTCGGCTCGCCGTGGAAAACCGCGCGGAAGCCGCGCTCCTTGGCGAGCGACTCGAGCTCCGAGCCCGGGTCGGTGACGACGGCGAACTGCTCGGGCTTCCTGCCCGCGCGCTCCCAGAAGTGGTCGAGGTGCGAGCGGGTCTCGAGGGTCGTCCCCGACTTCGAGGACGCGACGAAGAACGTGCTCGCGAGGTCCAGCTCCTCCTCGAGCCGGCGGATCGCCGTAGGGTGCGTCGTGTCGAGGACATGGAAGGTCTCGGAGCCGAAGCTGCGCCGGAACACCTCGGGGGCGAGGCTCGACCCGCCCATCCCGAGCAGCACGTAGTGCGCGAACTCGCCGACCGGGGCGGCGGAGAGGTCGACCTCCCGCATCGGCTCGTCCAGCCACCCGAGCCACTTGGCCTCGTCGGTTCCGGTCCAGACCGTGGAATCGCGCTCCCAGATCCGGCTTGCGAGCTCCGAGCCGTCGATAACCTGGCTCATGCCGAGACGAGCTCGCCGCGCTTGGACTTGATCCCCTCGATCAGCTCGGCGAACGAGTCGGAGAACTTCTCCACGCCCTCCTGTTCGAGCACGGCGACCACGTCGGCGTAGTCGACGCCGACCTGCCGCAGCTCGTCGAACACCCGCTTCGCGTCCTCGACTCCCTTCGTCAGCGTCTCCGCGACCTCGCCGTGGTCCTGGAAGGCCTGGATCGTCTCCTCCGGCATCGTGTTGACGGTCTCGGGCCCGATCAGCTCCTCGACGTAGAGCGTGTCCCTGTACGCCGGGTTCTTGACCGACGTCGACGCCCACAGGCAGCGCTGCCTGGTCGCGCCCTTCGCCTCGAGCGGGCTCCAGCGCTCGCCGGAGAAGGCCTCCAGGTAGTGCTGGTACGCAAGCTTCGCGTTGGCGATCGCGAGCTTCCCGCGCAGGGCGAGCGCCCGCTCGGAGCCGATCTCGTCGAGCCGCTTGTCGGCCTCGGTGTCGACGCGCGAGACGAAGAAGCTCGCGACGGAGGCGACCGTGCTCGGATCGCCGCCGTCCTCGATCAGCCGCTCGATCCCACGCTGGTAGGCCTCGACGACGGCCTTGTAGCGGTCGAGCGAGAAGGTGAGCGTGATGTTGATCGAGCGCCCCGCCGCAATCGAGTCCTCGATCGCCGGCAAGCCGGGCTCGGTGGCGGGGATCTTGACGAGCAGGTTCGGCCGGTCGATCTTGTCGTGGAGCTCCTTCGCCTGCTCGAACGTCGCCTCCGTCTCGTAGGCGAGGTTCGGGTCGACCTCGATCGAGACGTATCCGTCCCGCCCCGCCGTCTGCTCCCAGACCGAGCGCAGCAGGTCGCAGGCATCCCCAACGTCCCGCTCGGCCAGCTGGAAGAAGGCCTGCACCGAGTCGCAGTGCTCTTCGAGCAGCTCCCGGAGCTGGTCGTCGTAGGCGCTTCCCTGCGAGATCGCCTTCTGGAAGATGGTCGGGTTCGAAGTGACGCCGACGACGGCGTCCTCCTTCATCATCCGCTCGAGCTCTCCGCCGTGGATCATGTCCCGGGAGAGGTAGTCGATCCAGACGCTCTGACCGAGCTCCGACAGCTGGTGCAACCGGCTCTTAGACATGTGCCTTCATCCCCTCGATTTCCTTGACCTTTTCCAAGCGGCGCTCGTAGCGGCCCCCGCCGATGAATCAGCGTGGGGGAACCCATGGTTCCCCCACGAGCCCCCTCCTTCACGGCTCTCGCTGATCGAGCTCATGATGGGCTGCGCTCGGGCAAAGCCCGGCTCCGCCCGCGTACTCGCTCTCGCTGTGCGGGCTGTCCTCACTGAGGCTCCGTCCCAACTGGAGCGATCCCTCGTTCAATCTCGGCAACCTTCTCCAGGCGGCGCGCGTAGCGGCCACCGCCGATGAATTGCGCCTTCAGGAACGCCTTGATGAGGTCTGCCGCGAGCTCGGGGCCGACGACCTCCGAGCCCAGGCAGAGCACGTTCATGTCGTCGTGCTCGACGCCCTGGTGGGCCGAGTAGACGTCGTGGCAGATCGCCGCCCGGATCCCGGGAATCTTGCTGGCCGCGACCGAGGCGCCGACGCCCGAGCCGCAGATGAGCACTCCACGCTCGGCCTGTCCGCCCAGGATCGCCTCGCCGAGCTCGAGCGCCTTGTCCGGGTAGTCGATCCGCGGCTCGGTCTTGTCCGTGCCGAGATCGACTGCCTCGTGTCCGAGCGATTCGAGGTCGTCGAGCACGCGCTTCCGCAGCTTGACCCCACGATGATCGAACGCGACGGCGACCTTCATAAGGGCAACGTTACTGGACCGTACTATGCTCCGCGAAGGGACTATGAGAGGAGCAGGAATGAGCGACATCGACAACTGGCGAGAGCTCGGACAGCAGCTGCGCGTGGACTCCATCCGCGCCGCCAACGTGACCAAGTCCGGCCACCCGACCTCCTCGATGTCGGCCGCCGACCTGATGGCGGTGCTTCTCTCCAAATACCTCCACTACGACTTCGACCACCCCGAGAACCCCAACAACGACCACCTGATCTTCTCCAAGGGCCATGCCTCGCCGCTCCTGTACTCGCTGTACAAGGCCGCCGGGGCGGTCTCGGAGGAAGAGCTGCTCACGTTTCGTGTGTTCGGCAGCCGCCTCGAAGGCCACCCGACCCCGGAGATTCCCTGGGTGGACGTGGCGACAGGCTCGCTGGGCCAAGGGCTCCCGATCTCGGTCGGCGTCGCGCTCTCCGGCAAGAATCTCGACCGGCTCCCCTACCGCGTGTGGACGCTGTGCGGCGACAGCGAGATGGCCGAGGGCTCGATGTGGGAGGCCTTCGAGCACGCCGCCTTCTACGAGCTTGAGAACCTGACCGCGATCATCGACGTCAACCGGCTCGGCCAGCGCGGCGAGACGATGCACGGCTGGGACCTGAACTCGTACGCCAACCGCGCGCGCGCCTTCGGCTGGAAGGCGATCGAGATCGACGGGCACAACTTCGAGGAGATCGACCGGGCCTACGGCGAGGCGATCGAGACGAGGGGCCAGCCCACGGTGATCGTCGCCCGCACGCTCAAGGGCAAGGGCGTCAAGGAGGTCGAGAACAAGGAGGGCTGGCACGGCAAGGCCCTCGACCACCCCGACGAGGCGATCGAGGAGCTCGGCGGCATCCGCAACATCGTCGTCGAAGTCCCCAAGCCACAGAGCGACGCCGAGCCGCACGTGTTCGAGACGAGCGGCGGCGGGCTCCCGACCTATGAGGTTGGGACCGACGTCGCCACGCGCAAGGCATACGGAGACGCTCTGGCCGCCCTGGGGAACATCCGGGGGGACGTCGTCGTCGTCGACGGCGAGGTCTCGAACTCGACCTACGCGGAGTTCTTCAAGGAGGCGCAGCCGGACCGGTACTTCGAGATGTACATCGCCGAGCAGCAGATGGTCGCTGCTGCAGTCGGGCTGCAGGTGCGGAAGTGGCACCCGTTCGCATCGAGCTTCGCCTGTTTCCTCTCACGTGCCTACGACTTCGTCCGGATGGCGGCAATCAGCCGCGCGAACATGAGCCTGTGCGGCTCGCACGCCGGCGTCTCGATCGGCGAAGACGGGCCGTCCCAGATGGCGCTCGAGGACCTGGCGGAGTTCCGCGCGATCCACGGAAGCACCGTCCTCTATCCCTCGGACGCGAACCAGGCGGCCAAGCTCGTCGAGACGATGGCGGGCCTGGAGGGGATCTCTTACATGCGGACGACGCGTGCAGCGACGCCGGTCATCTACGAGGCAGACGAGGACTTCCCAGTCGGCGGGAGCAAGGTCGCTCGTTCCTCCGAGGACGACGACGTCACGATCGTCGCCGCCGGGATCACGCTGCACGAGGCGCTGAAGGCGGCCGACACCTTGGCGGGAGAAGGCGTGAACGCCCGGGTGATCGATCTCTACTCGGTCAAGCCGGTCGACGTCGAGGGGCTGCGGGAGGCGGCGGAGGCGACGGACGGGCGCGTAGTCACGGTCGAGGACCACTGGCCCGAAGGCGGGCTCGGCGAGGCGGTGCTGTCCGCGTTCGCCGAGGCCGACGAGCGGCCGACGGTCGTCAAGCTCGCGGTCACAGGGATGCCCGGCTCGGGCAAGCCGGACGAGCTGCTCGCGGCAGCCGGGATCGACGCCGAGCACATCGCTGGCGCGGCCCGGCGGCTGGTCGGCGCGCGCGCTCTAACGTAGACCGACCATGGCCGTCGTCATAGCTTCAAATCTCCGCAAGGAAAGCGTGGGGGAACCCATGGTTCCCCTACGAGCCCCCTCCTTCACGCCCCGGCACGATCCGGCGCGGGTGTGGGCTCTCGCCGGGCAAAGCCCGGCTTCGCCCACGTGCGGCACTCAGGATCCAGGCGGCGAAGGCTTGGGCTGACGTGGCTGTCGTCATTGCATCCAATCTCCGCAAGGAAATTGCGGGCTCGCTCCTGTTCGACAACGTCTCGTTCAAGGTCGAGCGGAAGGACCGGCTGTCCCTCTCCGGGCCCAACGGCGCCGGCAAGACGACGCTGCTGCGGATGCTCTCCGGCGAGACCGAAGTGCACGGCGGCGAGCTCGCCTTCGCCAAGGGGACTCGAATCGCCCTCCACGACCAGCGCCCTCCACTCGACCGCGGGCTGACGCTTCGTGAATACGCGCTCTCGGGCGCGCGCGACCTGATCGGAGCAGAGCAGGATCTGCGGCGGCTCGAAAAGGCGATGGCCGGCGGCGAGCACGATTCGGCGACCCTTCGCCGCTATTCGGAGGCCCAGGCGCGCCTCGAGCACGCGGGCGGCTATGCCTGGCGCGAGCAGCTGGACGCGACCCTGCGCGGGCTCGGCTTCGAGGACTCCCAGTTCGAGCGGCCGCTCGAGAGCTTCTCGGGCGGCGAGCTGACGCGCGCCTCCCTGGCGCGGGCGCTCGGCGGCGACCCCGATCTGCTCCTGCTCGACGAGCCGACCAACCATCTCGACGTCGGAAACATCGAGTGGCTCGAGCAGACGCTGCAGTCGGTCGATGCCGGCGTCATCCTCGTCGCTCACGACCGCTGGTTCCTGGAAGCGGTCGCGAACGCCGTGCTCGAGCTGGAGGCAGGACGGGCGACCTATTTTGCCGGGCCCTGGCACGACTGGCGCCGCGAGAAAGCGTCCCGGCTGCACGCTGCCTCGCGGGCCGCCGAGCGCGTCGGACGCGACATCGAGCGGCTGGAGCGCTTCGTCGCGCGCTTTCGCGCCTCGACGCCGAAGATGGCGCGCAAGGCCCAGGCCAAGCTCACGCAGATCGGCCGCCTCGAAAAGGAGCGCGGGAAGGCGCAAGGCGAGATCGAGCTGCTGACGCGGAAGGGCAAGCGCCTCGGATTCGAGTTCCTGAATCCACCACGCAGCGGACGGACGGTGGTGGAGACGCGCGATCTCGGCGTCGCCGCCGGTGAGCGCGAGCTCTTGAGGGCGACCTTCGCGATCGAGCGAGGCGAGCACGTCGGGCTCGTCGGACCGAATGGCTCCGGGAAGACGACGCTGCTCGAGACGCTGCTCGGCCGGCGGGAGCCCACGGGAGGCTCGGTTCGGATCGGCCACGGCGTCGAGACCGCGTACTTCTCCCAGCAGGAAGTCGAGCTCGACGAGCGCGGCTCCGTGCTCGAATGCGCTCAGGGGGCGACCGGCCTGCGGCGTCCCGATGCCCAGTCGCTTCTCGGCCGCTTCCTCTTCTCCGGTTGGGAGGAGCACCAGAAGCCGGTGTCCGTCCTCTCGGGGGGCGAGCGGCGCCGGCTTGCGCTTGCGCTCGTCGTCGCGTCGGGAGCGAACTTCCTCGTCCTCGACGAGCCGACCAACCATCTCGATCTCGAGAGCCGCGAGGCGCTCGAAGCCGCGCTGGAGGCGTTCCCCGGCACGGTGCTGCTCGTCTCCCACGACCGGGCGCTGCTCGACGCCGTCGCCGAGCGAACGCTCGCGATCGCGGACGGGGCGCTTCGCTCCTATGACGGCGGCTGGGCCGACTACGTGCGCCGGCGCGCGGAGGAGGAAGCCCCGGCCGAGGAGACGCAGCCCGAGGTGCAGAAGAAGCCGAAGGCGACGCCGGCGGAACCGGCAAAGCCGAGCGAGCTGGCGAGCATCGAGGCGGAGATCGCCGCGCACGAGGAAGCCGTCGCCGATCTCGAGCGTCGCCTTGCCGACGACTGGAGCGACGTCGAGACGCTCACCGCGCACCGCCGCGCACGGGACGAGCTGCAAGCGCTGCTCTCCCGCTGGGAAGAGGTCTTCGAGCGCTCGCAGGCTTAAGAGGGCTTGACAAAACCTAGACTGTGCCGCCGGGCCGCGCTGTCCGCCCCGGCGACGAGCGAGGTTCCGCCAAACCCTCCTAAAGCCGGCCTCGCTCGCGCAGGAACCGGAAGATCGCAACCCACTCCTCGACGCCGAGGTCGCGCGCCGCGGCGTCACGGGCGAGGCCGAGCCTTCTCAGCTCGAGCGGCGAGATTGAATGCCGAGGCCCCAGGGAGAAGCTCTTGCGCAGCAGCCGCCGAAACGATCCGGCGTCGGACGATGGGAGCATGGGGCTCGTCCGCCTCACGACCGTCAGCACCCCGGCATCGACCGAGGGTGGGGGCCGGAAGGCGGCCGCGGGGATCTTCCGCACGAGGTCGAGCATCCACCACGGGGCCCACGAGAGCCCGAGCAGCGTGCTCGGCCGCTCCCGCGACCGCTTGCGCGCGACCTCCCACTGAACGATCAGGGCCGCCTGCTCGAGCCGCGACCGCGGATCGTCCAGGAGCGATCGCAGTAGCCGTGTGGTCGAGTCGAACGGGACGTTGGACACGACTCGAAACGGGAGTCGCGGAAGCGGCTGCCTGAACGCGTCGCCCTCGACGACGAGCGCGGCCGACCCGGGCCCGAACCTCTGTCGCAGCCGCCGCACGAGGACCGGGTCGACCTCGAAGGCCACGACATAGCCGGCCCGCCGTGCGAGCTCCGCGGTGATGATGCCGTCGCCTGCGCCGATCTCGACCACGAGATCCCCTCCCGCCACACCGGCGAGACGAACGAGCTCGGCTGCGAGCGCCTTACTGCGGAGGAAGTGCTGGGAACGGTGCGGCCGCCGCGCACCTCGAGCGCGTCGCACGGCCACGGAAGGTCACACAGCCCATCTTGTCCTCCTTCGAAGAACCGAGCGGAATACTACGCGGATGGACGTTCGAAGGCTCGCGCCCGGAGACGAGGCGGTTGTCCGGGAACTCTCCAGCTGGGTCGGCCGACCCGCGCTCGACGACGAGGGCGCCGCGCGGTTCCTGGCGAACGAGCGAAACCATCTCATGGTCGCGTTCGAAGACGAGGAGCCGGTAGGGATGCTGCTGGGGCACGAGCTCGACCGCCGCCACGGCGACGAGCGCAAGATGTTCCTCTACGAGATCGACGTCCGAGAGGACCGGCGGCGCCACGGCATCGGGCCGCGCTGATGACGCGGTTCGGCGAGCTCTGCCGTGAGCGAGGCTACTCGCTCGCGTGGGTGCTGACCGACGAGGAGAATCCGCCGGCGATGGCCTTCTACGCGGCCTGCGGCGGCGAACGGATCCGCCCTGACCAGGTCATGTTCACGTTTCGGTTCGACTAGCGCTCCAGCGGAGCCATCGTCAGTCCGTGGCCCTTGAGCTGGTTCCAGTACAGCTCCGCCGTCTCGCGGTGGCCGGACCAGACGATCGCTCGACCGGTCGTGTGGATCGTGTTCGCGAGCTCGAGCCCACGCTCGTAGCCGACGCCCGGAAGCACGCTCGCGAGCGCGAAGGCGACGCCCTGGAACGTGTTGTGGTTGTCGTTGAGGACGATCACCCGCCAGGCGTCGCCGGTGCCTCCACCGGTGTCGCCACGGGCGGGCTTGCGCTTTCTCGGCGTCTCGACGGTCGTCACGTCTCGTCCGCGAAGGTGGCGACGACCGCCTCGGCGACGACCCCGAGCGGCCGGCCGGAGACCTGACTCGCCTTCCGGAGCCGCGCGAACGCATCCTGCTCGGAGAGTCCCTCCTTCTCCATCAGCAGCCCCTTGGCACGCTCGATCGCCTTGCGGGCGGCAAGCGCCTCGGCCAGCGAGCCCGCCTCCTCCCGGAGGGCGAGCAGCTCCTCATGCCTGGCCTGGGCGGTCTGGATGGCCGGAAGCAGGTCAGTCTCGCGGAAAGGCTTGACTAGATACCCGAAGACGCCCGCCTCCACCGCGCGGGAGACAAGCTCGCTCTGGCCGTAGGCGGTCAGCATCACGATCGGGATCGGGCGCTCGTCCAGGATCTGGCGCGCGGCCTCGATCCCGTCGAGCCGCGGCATCTTGACGTCGAGCACCGCGAGATCAGGTCGCTCGGTGCGGGACAGCTCGACGGCCTCGATGCCGTCCCTCGCCTCGGCACAGACCTCGAACCCGGCGCGCTCGAGCAGCTGCTTGAGATCGAGCCGGATGATCGTCTCGTCTTCCGCGATCAGGATCCTCACGGCGCAAGTCTCGCAACTTGATACACGCGACAAGAGGGAGCCCCGATCCCCGCCCACCAGCCGTCAGGCTAACGGCCATTCCGATACGTGTCTGTGACGACTCCGTGCCGTTACCGAAGCGCGCCCTTGCCCGTCCACCAGGTCATGACGTCGCCGGCCAGCCGGCCGGCCCGAACGGCGGGATCGTCCGCGACGATCGCGCGCGTCTCGTCGATGCCCGTGTTGAACACGCACAGCCCGCGCGGGGAGTCGTCCGGCTGGTCGCCGAAAGGCCCCCAGAGGAGCAGCACCCCGCGTTCGTGCAGATCGCGCAGGTGGGCGAGATGCTGCTCCTGGATCTCGTTCAGCCGCTCCTCGGGCAGGTCGTGCGCGTCGGGCGGCCTGCGCAGAAGCACGAACGTGTGGCGCTCGAGCTCAGGCGGAGCGCTCATCCCGGTTCAACGACTGCGCGAGCATCCATGCGTTGCCGTCGGGATCGTAGAAGGTCGCCAGCTTGACCATGCCTTCGATCTCGTACGTGTCGCCGTCGAAACGCGTGTCCAGCGACTCGAGGTGCTTGCGGGCAGCGTCGATGTCCTTGACGCCGAAGGTCGGCACCGTGCCGCCATGCTTCAACTCCTCGACCTGGCTGAGCCCGATCGTGACCCCGCCCCACGGAGTCTTGACCTCGCCCCAGCCGTATTGCTCGAGGCTGTACTCGAGCTCGAAGCCGAGCGCCTTCCCGTACCACTCGACCGCGGTCTCGAAGTTGGACACGTTGACGGAGATGACGAGCTGCCGGTCGTAATCGATCGGCGACGTCGTCTGCTCGGTCTGGGCCTGAGTCATCGCTGTCTCCTTTCCTTTGGACATCGTCTTGTCCTATTTTTATACTAAGTACAATTTCGTGTCAATCACAGAGATCATCGACCTGTTCCACCATCGCTGGGCAGCAGCCGTCCTGGCCGAGCTCCGCCGCAAGCGGGGCAGCCGGTTCGTGACGCTTTCGCGCATGCTCGGCGTCAGCAAGGAGTCTCTGCGCCGCACGCTCGCGGCGCTGCTCGACCAGGGACTCGTCGCCCGCAATCCGGGCTACGGGCATCCGCTCCGGCCCGAGTACGTCCTCACCGAGCGAGGCCGCCCGATCGCAGCCCGGTGCGAGCGGCTCCTGTCCGTCCTCGACGGCAATGCGGAAGTCGCAAAGCGAAAGTGGTCCATCCCCGTCGTCGTCGTGCTCGCCGAGCCCGCCCGATTCTCGGAGCTGCGCGCCGCCCTGCCCGGCGTGACGGGACGCGCGCTCGCGATCACGCTCAAGGACTTGCAGCGAGCCGGTCTCGTCGAGCGGCGCGTCGACGAGAAGACGTATCCACCCGCCGTCGTGTACGCCGCCACCGCAGCGGCCCGCAGGCTGCAGCGCGCGATCAGCTGACCGGGAAGACAACCTCGGCACGCAGCCCGCCCTCGTCTCTGAACAACAGCGTTCCGTTCAGCTCGTCACGGACGAGAGCGCGCACGATCGAAAGCCCTGTGCCGCTGCGATCTCCCCCGAATCCGCGACCGTTGTCGGTGATCGCAAGCCGGACGTCGCCGTTCGCCTGTTCGAGCTCGATCCGAACGGTACGGCCGCCATGCTCAAGCGCGTTCTGGAACAGCTCGCTGAAGACAAGGGCGAGGGCGGTGGCGCGACTCCCGGCAAGGGAGACGGGCTCGAGCTTGGCCTCGATCTCTTTCGCCGTTCCCAGGCCCTGGACGAGCATCGCGCGCAATCGATCGACGAGCTCGGCGAGCTCGACATCGTCGTCGCGGTGCTCCGTCAAAACCTCGTGGACCGCCGCGATCGCCAGGATCCGGTTCACGGAGTCGTCGAGCGCCTTGCGGGGATCGACCGATCCGGAGCTGCGTGCCTGCAGCCGAAGCAGCGACGCGACCGTCTGGAGGTTGTTCTTCACGCGGTGGTGAATCTCCTGAGCGAGCACGCCGCGCATCACCGCGCGTCCATGCTCGAGCGCAACCGCGGCATGGTGGGCGATCGAGGCGAGCAGTGCCTTCTCCTCGTCGGTGAAGGGCCTGTCCCGGTCGCACACGAGCTCGCCGACCTGCCTCCGCTTCCAGCGGAGCGGCAGACGGACGGCGTACGCCCCCGCGCGGCCCTCGGGCCACGCGATCTCGCCGTCTTCGAGGACGAGGGCGGCGCCGGTCGCTCCGACCGCGTCGATCGTCGTCTTCACGATCGCCTCGAGCGATTCCTCGAGATAGAGCGACTCCGAGACCGCCTCGGAGATTCGCGCCAGGGCTTCGAGCTCTCCGACCCGCCGTTGGGCCTCGCGGTACAGCTTCGCGTGCTCGATCGTCTGCGCGACCTGGGCTGCGATCGCGAGCAGCAGGTCGATCTCCGACGAGGTGAACTCGCGTGGCCTTCGCGTGCGGACGTTGAGGGCGCCGGCCAGCTTCTCCCGGGCCAGGATCGGGACGGCCAGGATCGACTCGTATTCGTCCTCGGGCAGGTTCGGGAAAGCCTTGAAGCGTGGATCGAGGTGCGCCTCGGCGGCGATCGTGATCGGCTCTCGCGCCTCAGCGGCGCAGCCGGTGATCCCTTCGCCGGGCCGCATACGCGGCGTCCGCGTCATCTCCTCGACGCGGGTCCCGTAAGTGGCCCGCAGGACGAGCTCGCTCGCGCGCTCGTCGTAGAGGTAGACGAAGCACGCGTCGGCTTCGAGCGCTCCCGCAACCTTGCTCGCCACGAGCGAGAGCACCTCGTCGAGATCGAGCGTCGAATTGACCGCCTCGATCGTCTCGGTCAGCAGCCGGAGGTGACGTTTGGTTGCGTCCACAGCACCGATTATGGTGCGAACCCGTGTCCAAGTACGACTGGCTCCTCTTCCTGCACATCACGTTCGCCTTCCTCTTTGCCGCCGGCGCGGTCATCGCCGGCGTACTGCAGTTCTCGACCATGCGCCGGAACCGCCCGAGCGAGGTCGCCTTGCTCTTCCGGCTGACCCGCGTCGCCGAGATCCTCGTCGGCGTCGGCTCGGTAGGAGCGCTTCTGTTCGGGGTGTGGCTGACGCACTACCTCGGGTACGGCTTCGGCGACGGCTGGATCGTGGGGGCGCTCGTCCTCTGGGTCGTCAGCGGGGCGCTCGCGGGGATGGGCGGCCGCACCTATCGCAAGGCGCGCGAGCTTGCCGAGGAGCTGGCCCGGAGCGGAGACGAGCCGAGCGACCGGCTTCGTGCCCTCGTCAGAAACCCGGTCGCGCTCGTCCTCAGCTACCTGGGCACCGCAGCCCTGGTCGCCATCCTCGTTCTGATGGTCTGGAAGCCGGGGAACGGCTGATGGTCGCCATCGCCTTCAGGCCGGAGAGCTGGAACGGCCTCCTCTTCGTCCACCTGTTTGCCGCCATGACCCTGTTCGGCGGCGTGCTCGTCTCGACGATCGCGGGAGTCGCGGCGGCGCGCCGGGATTCGACACGTGAGATCTTCCTGCTCACCCGCGTGAGCTACCGGACAGACCTGTTCGTCACCTGGCCGTCGCTCGTAGTCCTGTTCGCCGCGGGCGTAGTCCTCGCCCGAAGAGAGGATGTCTTCGGAGAGGCGTGGGTGAAGGCAGGGATGGCCGTAACCGTGGCGGGTCCGATTCTCTGCGGCATCGTCCTCACCTGGCTCAACCATCGCGTGATGCGCCGCAGTGCCCGGCTCGTGGCCGAGGGAGTCGAGCACTCGGAGGAGCTGCGACGGATGGCCGACAACCCGATCTTCAAGCTGCTCGGCCCGCCTCTGCTTTTGCTCTTCGTCGTCTTGTTCTGGCTGATGACTGCGAAGCCCTAAAGCACAGGCAGGTAGCGCTCAAGCTCCCACTCGGTCAGCTGCACCCGATACTCGTCCCACTCCTTCCGCTTCAGCTCGACGTAGCGGTCGAAGATGTGCGGCCCGAGCGCCTTGCGGGCGAGCTCCGACTCGGCCAGCTCGTCGATCGCCTCGCCGAGCGTCTCCGGCAGCGAGATGATCCCCCGCCCCTTCCGCTGCTCCGCGGTCAGGTGGTAGAGGTTCGTCTCCATCGGATCGGGGAGCTCGTACCCCTGCTCGATCCCCTCGAGGCCCGCGTGCAGGAGGGCGGCAAAGGTCAGGTACGGGTTACAGGCCGGGTCGGGGCAGCGGATCTCCGCCCGCGTCGCTTGCTCGGAGCCCGGCTTGTACAGCGGGATCCGGATCAGCGCCGACCGGTTCCGCTGCGACCAGGCCACGTAAACGGGAGCCTCGTACCCCGGGACGAGCCGCTTGTAGGAGTTGACCCACTGCGCGAATACGGCCGAGATCTCGCGCGCGTGCCGGAGCTGTCCGGCGATGAACGCCTTCCCGGCCTCGGACAGGTGCCACTTGTCGTCTCCGTCGAAGAAGGCATTGCGCCCGTCGGTGAACAGCGACTGGTGCGTGTGCATGCCCGAGCCGTTCTCGCCGAAGATCGGCTTCGGCATGAACGTGGCGTGGAAGCCGGCCTTCTTCGCGATCTCCTTCACGATCAGCCGGTACGTCAGCGTCCCGTCGGCCATCTCGAGCGCCGGCGCGTAGCGCATGTCGATCTCGTGCTGGGAGGGGCCGACCTCGTGGTGGACGTACTCGATCGGGATCCCCATCGACTCGAGGGCGCGAACGGTCTCCTGGCGAAGCTCCGAGGCGGCGTCCATCGTCGTCATCGCGAAATAGCCGCCCTCGTCGAGGGTCTCGGTGCCCTTGTCGTCCTTGAACAGGAAGTACTCGAGCTCGGGCCCGACGTTGAAGGTGTCGAAGCCCATCGTCTGCATCCGGTCGAGCGCGCGCCGGAGGACGTAGCGCGGGTCGCCTTCGTACGGCTTTCCGTCCGGGGTGACAACGTCGCAGATCATCCGGCAGACCTTCGTCTCCCCCTCCCTCCACGGCATCACCTGGAAGGTGTCCGGATCCGGGATCGCAACCATGTCCGACTCCTCGATCGCGTTGAAGCCGGTGATCGACGATCCGTCGAAGCCCATCCCGTCGTCGAGTGCGTCCTCGAGCTCGCTCGGCGTGACGGCAAAACTCTTGAGATGCCCTTCGAGGTCGGTGAACCAGAGGAGCACGAACTGCACCTCCTCGTCCCGCACACGCTCGAGGACGCCGCGCCGCGCCTCCTCGCTCGAAGTCGCCCTGTTCCTGATCTCCACCTGGACCATTTTCCCTCCTCGAAATGCAAAAAGCCCCGGGCGCCGGAGGGCACCCGAGGCGTCATCGCCTTCGGACCGCGTCAGCCTACCAGGACTTCTACGGGGGCGGACGGCGTAAGACGAGTCATGAGGATCTACGCCGCCGCCCTCACGCTGCTCGTCCTCGCAACGCCGACGGCCGCAGCGACTTCCGGACGCTGGCCCCGTCATCCGCCCGCCTCGGCGTTCAAGCCCGTCATGCTGTATCCGACCCCGGTCAGAGCCGTCCGTCTCTGCCGCCGCGTGCAGAGCCGTGCTCCGGTCCTGATCCTGTGCCCACGACGGGTTCCGCGCGCCGACTACGGCTACGGCGCCAGCACGCATCCGCCGAAGCTCTCTGCGGTCGTAGCCGGCAACCTCGGGCATCCGCGCAGAGACGGCCGCTTCGGCGTCGAGCTCTCCTACAGCGCGCCGGTCGAGCCTCAGAGCGGGTCCGGCTGGCGGCAGCACCTCTGGCTGAACCGCCCGTGCTGCTTCTTCCACTTCACGGTCTGGAGACGTTCCCCGACGCCGAAGCTTCCGAGCGGACTACGGCGTTTCTCGATCGGCGCGAGACACGGCCTCCTGGAAGAAGCCCGCGGCTACGGGCTCGACGAATCAACCGGGATCTACTGGTCGAATCACGACTGGTTCTTCTGGCGCGAGCGCGGCGAGCCCTACGCGGCGAGCCTCCACTTCTTCGGGAGAGGCCCAACCCTCGCCTTGCTCCGGCGACTGGTCGTGGGACTGGTACCGGCGAAGAGTCTCTAGCCCAGGGGCGCCGGCTCGACACGCGGCAGCTCCTCCAGTTCCGGCTCGCGGCCCTGGTGCGCGATCGCGCGGCCGTAGAGCCCGAGCGCCGGCGCGATCACTGCCGCGCCGGCGGCAAGCGCGGCGCGGATCCCCCAGACGTTGCCGACTACGCCGAGCACGGGCCCGCCGCCGGCTTGCCCGATCGCGTTCGCCTGGCCGCTGATCGAGAGGACGGTCGCGCGGACGGTGGAGTCCGTGATCTGCTCGTTCAGCCAGGTGGTGTAAAGCGGCCCGGCGAGGTCGCGCGCGAAGAAGACGCCGAGCAGCGCCGCAATCGCGAGCCAGGTCGAGCCGCTCAGCGCGAACACGAGCATCGTGGCCATCTCCATGAGCGTGAACGCGAAGAGGAAATGCGTGACGGCCTTGCGGCCTCCACGCTCGACCCGTTTGATCATGCGCCCGATCGCAACGAAGCCGAGAACCATCCCCGCGAGCCAGAAGATGCCGAACCAGACCACTGGATCGAGGTGACCGACGGCCGGCAGGCCGACATCGCGAAGGAAGTGCGCCTCCTTCAGCCGGTCGAAGGCCTCGCTCGACATGCCCATGAAGAGCTCGACCCCGATCAGCAGGAGGACGATCGACTGCGCCCAGGCGAAACGCGCTCCTCCGAGGGCGGTCGTCCGTAGCTCGCCGAGTGCTGAGGCGCGCTCCGCACGTGGCCGGCGCCGGAAGCCGGTCTCCGGCATCACCAAGATGCAGGCGAGCCCGCAGGCGATCGTGATCGCGCCTCCGGCCATGACTCCCGCGCGCAGGGAGACGGTGCCGAGGGCGACCTGCGCGACGAGCCCGACTACAGCGCCGACGTAGCCGACCCTCCTCCCGCGCAGAAAGAGCCCGCCGACGTTCTCGCGCCCGACCTCGTCGGTGATCCAGGCCTGGTACGCACCGCTCGTGAACGTGTATGAGAGGCCCCACAGCGCCCAGAGCAGAATGATGATCCACGCGTCCGAGAAGACTCCGACGAGCAGCCAGCAAAGGCCCATCCCGAGGTATCCGACGATCAGCGACAGCCGCCGGCTGTACGTGTCGGCGACGACGCCGGTCGGCACCTCGAAGAGGAATACGGCAGCTTCCATCGCCGTCCCCATCAGCACGAGCTGGAGGGGCGAGAAATGCAGCTCGCGGACGAGATAGACGGCCATCACGACCCAGGTCGGCATCCTCAAAAGCAGCTCGAGGCCGTAGTAGACAGTCGTTGCCGGGAGCCTTCTCACCGCGGAAGGGGCAGCGGACCGCGCACACAGAGTGCGATCGTCCGCGTGACGTAGCCGAGCTTCTCGTTGACGGCGCGCATCCCCTCGTTGCCGCGCTGCGTCCATGTGTAGATCTCGTGCAGCCCGTTCTCGGCCGCCCAGGCGATTACCGTGCGCTTCAGGACCGAGGCGAGGCCGCGCCGGCGCCAGTCGCGCCGGACCGCGGTCAGGCTGTTTTCGGCGCGCTGCGGACGATCGTCATCCCGGACCACGCCCGCGCAACCGATGATCTCGCCGTCGCGAAGCGCGACGAACGAGCCCTCCGGCCACGAGACCCACTCCTGTTTCCATCTCTCGAGCGAGACGTCGAGAGGCCGGTCGGTCGCGAAGTCCTCGAACGCTTCCAGGGCGAGCTCGTGATAGGCGCGCGCGAAGAGCTCCGGCCGATCCACGAGCGAGACGACCTCGATTCCATCGGGGACCGAGGGTCGCGCTTCCTTGCCGATCGAGCGAACCTGCTCGATGTCCCGATCGACCTCGCGGAAGCCGAAGCGCTCGGCAAATGCAAGCGAGCCGGGATCGTCGACCACCGTTCCGGCCTCGTCGAAGCCCAGGCTCTCGACGTGGGCGGCCAGCTCACGGAGGAGCCCGGTGCCCACGCCGCGGCGGCGCGCTTCCGGCAGCACCCGCGGCGCGACAAAGCCCTGGGCGGCGAGGTCGGAGCGGCCCGCGATCCCGGAGCCGACCACCTCCCCCGCCAGCTCGGCAACGATGAAGAGCTGCTCCGGCCTCGTCGTGCGCCGCAGCTCCTTGAGGCTCATGCACCGCTCGTTCGGGAGCGTGGCGATCCGAACCTGCCGCCAGGCTTCGAGGTCGGCGTCCGACTCGGCTCGGCGGATCGCGATCATCTAGCCGGAGCGCTTGAGCTTGCCGTGCTTCTTGGCGTGGATCTCGCCGCGGCGGAAGACCCACAGCCCCAGCGGGACGGCGACCACGCCGATCACGAGCAGGGGCCAGATGTCGCCCCAGAGCGAGCCGAGGCCGACCCCGTTCAGGATCGCGTTCCGGTCGGCGCGGAGCGCGTAGGTAGCGGGCGAGACCTTCGCGATCCACTGCATCCACTCGGGCAGCACCGAGACGGGGTAGTAGACGCCGGAGACGACGAGCAGGACGCCCTGCGCGACGAAGCCGAGCTGCGTGCCCTTCTCCGGAGAGATCAGCGGCAGGACCGCGGTCATCATCCCCACGCCGATGAACGACACGGAGGCGATGATCAGCACGACGAGCGCCGCGATGTAGTCGGCGTTGGGGAGGCTGAGGTCGAAGAAGAGCGCGACGACGCCGAAGAGCAGCACTGCGCGGATGACCCCGTAGACGATCGCGAACAACCCCATTCCGAACAGGTGAATGGGACGCGCGAGTGGCGCCATGAAGGGGTATTCGATCGTCCCCTCCCAGCGCGCCCAGGCAACCGTCTCGGTGAGGATCTCGAAGATGATCCCGAGGTAGGCCCAGATCACCGCGCCGATCAGGAGGATCGTCGTGAGGTGGTTGACGTCGATCTTGCCGCCGACGGCGGGGATCCCCTTCGCGATGAAGACGATCGTCAGCGTGTTGGCGACCGTCCAGATGAAGAAGGCGACGTCCCACCAGATGTAGCGCTTGACGAGGTAGACGTTGCGCTCGATCACGCCGGCGAGGCCGATCAGCTCGTGTCTCAAAGTTGCGGCTGCGCCCTGGCTCATTTGGCCTCCTCCTCTTCTTCGTCTTCGTTCTTGTCGCCCTCTTCCTCGAAGGACTTGCCGGTCGCGGCGAAGAACGCGTCGTGGAGCGTCTCGGCGTTGTACCGTCGCTTCAGCTCGTCCGCGGGCTCGAGACAGAGCAGCTCGCCGTCGTCGAGGATGCCGACGCGCTCGGCGAGGATCTCGGCCTCGTCGAGGTCGTGGGTGCAGAGCAGGATCGTGGCGTCGTGCGTCCGCCGCACCTCGCGGATGAAGTCCTGCACCTCGAGCTTCGAGCGTGGGTCGAGGCCGGTCGTCGGCTCGTCCAGAAGCAGGAGGATCGGCTGGGTCAGGAGAGCGCGCGCTAGCGCGACCTTCTGCTGCATCCCGCGCGAGAGGTGCTCCATCGGGTCGTTGCGCCGG
>DASWEE010000054.1:0-2150 GCA_036394915.1 Gaiellaceae bacterium
CAAAGCTCGACATCGCTCACCATCTCCTCCAGCTTCTTCAGGGCACGGCTCAAGCGGGTCGAGCACGCGGTTGGACTGATCCCGAGCAGGCGCGCGGCGCTCTCGCCGTCGAGGTCGAGGATCACGCGCAAGGCGATCACCTCTCGCTCGGCGGCCGAGAGCGCGAGCAACGCCTGTTCGAGCGCGGGAGAGAGCCCCGAGACCCGAGCGTGCTCGTGGCCCTCCGGTGCCGCGAACGCTTCCTCTCGCCGTCGCCTTCGCCGCTCGGACCGGAGATGGTCGAGCGCCGTCGACCGCGCCAGCTGGCAGAGCCAGGTCTTCGCCGACCCGCGCGCCGGATCGAACCGGCGCCAGCGGCGCAGCGCCGTCTCGAAAGTCGCTCCGGTCAGATCTTCGCCCACTGTCGGGTCTCCAGTCAGGTAGAGGAGGTAGGCGTAGACGTCGTCGAGGTGGGCTTCTGCGGCGGAGGCGAAGCTCAGGGGCTCCGCCCGAACGCCGCGTCGTTCTGCCCAGGTCGTTGCGTTCACGTGCTCTGTATACGCCACGGGCGCCCCGCCGCGTCACACGCTACGATCTCGCGGACATCACGAGAGGTCGAGAGGGCCCGCGCCCAAGCTCGCCCGCCAACCTGCCTAGTCGCAAGGTGGCAAAGACGATGTGGCCCCACGGGGCAACGGCTAGAGAGCCTGGCGGACGAGCGCGGATCCTGGAAGGAGTGCCGTGGCAAGCAGATTTCTGGAGCGCATCGAGAAGGGGCCGACGATCGTCGGAGACGGCGGCATGGGCGCGCTCATCTCCGCGGCCGTTACGCGCCTGCGCTGCCCCGAGGAGGCGAACCTCCGCGCCCCGGACGCGGTCGTCTCGCTGCACGTCTCGTTCATAAACGCGGGCGCCGACCTGATCGAGACCAACAGCTTCGGCGCCAACCGGCGCAAGCTCGCCCAGCACTTCCTCGAGGACGATCTCGAGCAGATCAACTCGACGGCGGTCAAGCTCGCCCGCAACGCGCGCGAGGTGACCGGCCGCGACGTCTACATCGGCGGATCGATCGGCCCGCTGGGCGAGTCGGCGACGTCCAGAGTGCGGCGCGAGCTATTCGCGGAGCAGGCCCAGGTGCTCGAGGGCCGCGGCGCCGACCTGTTCATGGTCGAGACCTTCTTCGACCTCGACGAGCTCGTGGACGCGGTCGAGGCCGTGCGGAACGTCTCCTCACTACCGATCGTGGCGCTGATGACCTTCGATGAAGGCGCCGAGACGCTCGCGGGCGTACGGGCGGCCGATGCGGCGAGACGGCTTGCCGGCCTGGACGTGGCCGCGATCGGCGCGAACCACGGCGCGGGGCTGATGGCCGCGCTCGCCGCACTGGAGGAGATGCGCTCGGACGGCAAGCCGCTCGCGGCCCTGCCCAACATCGGCCTGGCGAGCCTCGCCGGCGGGCGCGTCATCTATCCCCATGCGACGCCCGAATACTTCGCCGAGTTCGCGGCCCACGCGCGCGAGCTCGGGGCCAAGATCGTCGGCGGCTGCTGCGGGACGACGCCGACCGAGATCGCCGCCATCCGCTCGGCCGTCGAGGAGGAGCGCAAGCCCAGCGCGCGCCTGGACTTCGAGGAGCGCGAGCTCGTCGTCTCGCTCGGCGAGGAGCAGGCCGAGACGGGGCTGGCCCGCGCGCTCCGGGAGCAGGAATGGGTCGTCTCCGTCCAGCTCGACCCGCCGCTCGGCGGGAACATTAGCGGGCTCGTCGACCTGTCCCGGGCGCTGAAGGACTCCGGCCGAGTCGGCTTCGTCGACGTGAACGACAACGCCGGCGCCCGCGCGGGCATGAACGCGATCCTGTTCTCCTCCGCGATCGAGCGGGCGACGGGGATCGAGACGATCCCCCACCTGACGACGCGGGACTACACGGTCATGGGCCTCGAGGCGCTGCTGTTCGGCGCCCATGCCGAGGGCGTCCGCAACGTGCTCGCCGTCACGGGCGACCCACCCGAGGTGGGCGACTACCCGGGCTCGAGCGGAATCTTCGAGATCGACGCGATCGGCCTGACCGAGCTGATGGCGCGGCTCAACCGCGGCGAGGACTTCAACGGCCGTCCGATCGACGCGCCAACGTCCTTCTACATCGGCGTCGCCGTCAACCCGACCGCCGACGA
>DASWEE010000055.1:0-5690 GCA_036394915.1 Gaiellaceae bacterium
ACGGCCTGCCGCTGACCCGGTAGAGCCGGACCGCCTCCTGGCGGAACTCCGGCGCGAAGCTCTTTCCCTTTGCCACGTCGACTCCCTTCCGGACGCTTGCGCGTCCATCGTCAGGGTGTCAACGGAAGCGGGTCAACTCCACCCCTTGAACGAGGGCTTGGTGCGTCCCGTGCGTTATGTGCCGCCCACGCCGAAGAGAGCCCACAGGTGCAACGACGCTGAGGTCCGGCTCTCCCGCACTGAGCCGATAGGCGTCAACTCGGCGGAAGGTCTGTACGGCGTGGACGTCCGCAACGTAGGTCGGATGATCTGCTTCCTCGAGGGCCGTCCGACAATCGAAGTGCCGCGCCAGGCCTCGGCTGCAATCTCCGTCGAAGATTCGAGCACCGTTGTCATTCCACTCCCGCCGCCGATCCCCGCGGGTTTTCCTCGGCGAGGCGCCCGCTTCGGGCTTCCTCCCGGAGCGACGGCGCATGCAGGTATTGCCGATCTCCGCATCTGTCAGAACCGCCTGGACGACACAACGGTTTCTGTTCTCGCCACCCTGCCTGGCGGCGAGAGAGGGGTGCAGCTTCCTGTTTCGGCGTGTAGAGGATCAGGGGCAACGCTCGTGGTCGGACCGTTCGCGCCCCCTGACCAGCCGGTGCCGACGAGGCATCATTGGCCACTCGCGATCAGCCTCGAGCTGCCGAGCATCATCGAGCCTGGAGAACGGCTTACTTACCGGGTCCGGTTGACGAACAGTAGACGGCGAAGCTTCCACTTCCCCGCCGGCGGCAACTGACCTGAGTTCGATCAGATGCTCACGGGTACCGTCGACAATCCTGTCGACATTCTCAACTGCCGCCCGATGGGAACGCTCCAACCCCATGAGAGCGCCGTGTTCGCGATGCGCTTCGAGCCATTCCCGGAGCCGAAGGCCGGTCGTCAGACGCTCGTCTGGCACCTCGACGACGGCACAGCCAGAGGGATCACCGCCCGCAAGCAGCTCGAGATCGGTACGAAGAGCGGCTAGTAGTCGCTACCGCCCTGGCCGCGCGACATCCGGCCTGAGGCGGTTTACCGGAGGGTTGTTGGTTCGAGTCCAACCCGGGGAGCTACGAAAGAGCCCGAAAGTGGGCTCTTTCGTCGTCTGTGGAGGCGCTTGCCGAGCCGAAACTTTTGCCCGACTTTTGCCTCTCCGGAGGCGGCTCCCTGCTTGGCCTGCCCCAATGTCTCGCGACGGCGTCCGCCGCACGTATCTTCGTCCGCGTGGTCCTTCTCCCCGTGAACCGAAGACAGATTCCGCCCGAGGTGGTCTTTGAGTGGACCTATCGATTAGCCGGCGTCTCACTCGAGCGGCAGGAAGCTGCGCAGGAGCGGCTCGCCGGGTGGAATTTGCCGCACGCCGCCTCCGAACTTGCCCCAGTCAGCGCCGATGGATCCCTTGGAGCAGTGCTGTTGGTCGAGAGCGTCGACTTGTTGACGGCACGAGGTATCGACGAGCGGAGGCTCATCGCGAAGATTCGACGGGACCCAGACGTTTGGCCCGCCTGGGCGGAGATCCGAGCGGCTGGGCTGTTGGCCCGATTTGCACCCGATGACGCGCAGCTCCTTCTTGAAGCGGACCGAGCAGCCGGTCGTCACGCGGACTTCACGTTTGCGTTCTCCGGCGACGAGCCGCGCCACTCGATCGAGTTCAAGGCGGTCGGGCTTTCCGACCCTGAGGTCGAGTTCAGCGAGAGGGTGGCGCCGATGCTTCCGGGGCTGCTCCCGCGACGGGGCATCAACACGATGCACGTCGAAGACACTGACTTCGAGTTCAGGGTCCCTCGCGAGGTACGGAGGCACCACAGGCGCGAAGCAGAGCGGCTTGCCGACAACGTGTTCCCTACCGTCCGGGGGATCGCAGCCGCCGTGATCGTCGGCCACGGGACGGAAGAGGCGTACACGAGACGTCTTGCAAACCGATTCCGTGAGGCTCTTGATCAACTGCCTGCGGGTGATGCGTGTTGGGTTGCCTTCCACTGGAGCAATGGCGCCCCCATCGAAATGGTTCAGCGTGCTCTCGCGGCGACCGATTTCCCCGACTACGTCGCGGGCGTCACGCTTATGGGCTCAGTCGCAATCCCAGGGCGGCTCAACGACTACCTAATGTGGTTCCTGGCCCCCTTTTCGGACGAGGGGGAATCGCAATGGCATTCAGATGCGAATCTTGCAGAAGCCCAGCAACTGTTTGAGATCGTGAATCGGTGCGGTGGCCTACGGCTGTCGTATGTCCGGGTGCCTTGGCAGGGTGCCATGCACGACTTTCTTCATCGGGCCGGCCGGCGGCGCATCCTTCCTTTCAACCTTGTCATGGCTCCCGACCCACCTGAGCTCGTTCCGCCCCGGGGCCGACGCGCCTAACCGGAGCCACGGCCGTATCACGAGCCCAAGGTCGTATTGGAAAACAGCCTCGCCTCACCGCGGTCCGCTGCTCCCGGAAATAGCACCTGCGCCGCGTGGATGTAGCGCTCGGTGATCGCGCCCTGGGAATGTCCTGCCTTGAGCTGGACGTAGGCCATCGGATTCCCGGCCGCAGCCTCGTGAGTCAGAGCTGTGTGCCGCAGATCGTGGAACGGCCGAAACGGCTTCGCAATACCAGCGTGAGCAAGCGCGGGGCGGAGGTAGACGCGAGCGAGCTTGCTCGGGTCGAGCGGCGTCCCCTTCGTCGGATGGCAGAAGACGAGATCGCGCTCGTCGCGGAAGGCCGTCTCCTGCCAGCGCTGCGCGAGTAGCTCGCGAGTGCGCGGTCCAAGCTCGAGCAGGCGCCGTGAGGAGCGGCTCTTCGGCGTCGTGAAGCGACCGTCGACGAATGCCTCGCGCACCTGCACGACCCCGTCCAGCATGCGCACGTCGCTCCAGCGAAGCGCGAGCAGCTCGCCGCGGCGCATTGCGGTGCCGAGCCCGACGAAGGTGATCGCGCGCGCGAGCTGCCACCAGGGCCGCTCCTCCCTACTCGCCTCCTGCCCCAGCTCGCCGTAGGCGCTCCAGAGGCGCGCGATCTCAACCTCGCTCAGGACCTGCATCTCCGGCTGCTCGCAGCGCGGGCGCTCGGCGTCGTCGACCGGGTTCGTGCGGATCAGCCGCCGGCGCACCGCCTGCTTCAAGACGAGCCGGAGGTCGGTGAGCGTGTTTCCGACGGTCTTTGCCGAGAGGCCTGCCTTCAGCTTCGAGGCGACGTAGCGGTCGATCAGCTCCGGATGCTGCTCGAGGTCGGTCAGCTGGTAGCTGCCGAAGAAGGGGATCAGGTGCCGGCGGATCGAGATCGTGTAATTCTTGACGGTCGTCGGCTTCAGGTTCCGGCCCGGCAGGTACTCCTCGAGCCAGCGCTCGGCGAACTCGTCGAAGCGAACCCGCTCGGGCTTCCGGTAGCCGTCCCGCTCGACGTCGACAAGGCGTCGGCGCAGCTCGGCCTCGGCCCGCTTCCGGCTCCACTCGGGCTCACGGCCGAGCGTCTCGAGCACACGGCGCCCGGCGGCGTCTCGGTAGCGGATCCGCCAGACGACGCCACGTGTGCCCTCGTAGCGCCAGACACGGCCCCATTTGCCGCTCTCGCAGTCGTTGCGGGCGCTCACGGCCTCATTCCAAGCTCGTTTCCCGCGAGATGTCCAGCCGCCGCGGCGCGAGCGCCGGACCTCCTCGCTGCTCCTCGAGCCAGGCGTCGATCGCGGAGCGCTCGTAGCGGCGGTAGCGACCGAGGCAAACGTGGGGGAGACGTCCGGCGCGGGTCGCCTCGCGCACCCAGGAGGTCGGCACGGCGAGTAGCTCGGCGACCTCGGCCGCCGTGAGCAGGCGTTCGCTCATCGCTCGACCTCGTTCCCCCAGGCGGCCCAGCCCGGCCGTGGCGCGCCGCGCGCGAAGAGCTCCAGCTTCGAGGCGCTCGGGTACATGCGCTCGATCCGCTCGTAGGCATCGATCGGCTTCTCGGAGTGGCGCCTGCGCGTGGCCTGGATCACGGAGTCGCAGCGATCTTCCGGCTCGGGCGGCGAGAAGCCGCCGCGGATGCCAACAAGCAGCAGCTCGTGCCGGTTGCGAAGCCAGGCGCCGGGCCCGATCGAAGGCTTGACCCAGACGAGGTTCGTCTTGTACTGGAAGCCCCAGGCGCGCATTACCTCGAGCGTCTCCGGCAGCAGCGAGCTGACCGCCCACAGGAAGAGGACGGCATCCTCGGCCGCCGGCACCTTGAGCGCCCTGATTTCGGCGAGCGGCAGCGTCGGGTAGTGGTTCTCGGGCGCGTGCGGGCTGTCGGGATGCCCGAGCTGCCAGGGCGGATCGGCGTAGATCAGCGCGAACGGTCCCTCCGGCAGCGGGGGCGGCGCCGGCAGCTTCTCGTCCCGCAGCCTGCGCCGGACCTGTCGAGCGGCAAGCGGCGCCGATACCTGCCCGTGCTTGACGCGCTCGAAGAGGGCTCGGTCGTGCTGCTCGACGGTCGCGGCGTCCTGCACGGTGCGGGCAGAGACGCCGGCCCAGCCGCTGGCGAGCTCGCGCGTCTTTCCCCGAGGTGGCAACGTTGCCACCTCGGTCATCTGGGCGAGGTTCGCCCGCTGCCGCTTGCGGGCCCCGGCCCGAAGCTGCCGGTACTGCCTGAGCTCGACGACGAGCGCCGCCCGCTGCGAGGCGCTCAGCTGCCGGCGCAGGATCGCCGCCCGCAGCATGTAGTCGAGCTCGTCCTCGACGGCGAGCACACGCACGGAAACCGTCTCGAGGCCGAGCTCGCGGGCGGCGCGCAGCCGCTGGCGTCCGTCGAGAACGACGCCTGCGGCCGTGATCTCGATCGGCTCCTGGAGGCCGCGGGCGCCGACGTCGGCCCGGAAGGCCGCGTACTCGCGCTCGGGCATGAGCGGGATCAGCTCCGCCTCGCGGTGCGGCGAGAGCTGGTGGGTGCGCCGGCGGCCGGCGGCGGCCGTTTGGTGCTTGCTCGGTCTCGACATCACTCGCTCCTTTGCTCGATGGCGACAGCGCCTATCGGAGCCGGGGCAAGCGAGATTTCAAGTTTGCGTTACAGTTTCTGTAAGGATTCTGTAAAGGTCTCGAGTGGCAAAACGTCGACGCCGATACTCCTGGGCGCTTGAGCTCAAGTCCGGCGACCCGGAGCTGCGGGCGCTCTCGGGGCGAGCGGCCGACGGCGTCGACTACGCACGCTCGTTCGCGGAGGACGCGCGCGAGCGCTCAGCCGCGGCGCTCGCCGGCGAGCCCCTGGAGGAGCCGCTCAGCGCCGCCGATCTCGCCGAGCCGTGGGTATCGCCGGTCGAGGTGCACGCCGCGATCAAGCAGGCCCGAATCGAGCTCTTCGGCAAGGACCTGACGAACTCCGCGATCGCCTACCGGATGAGGCAGCGGCGCGAGCGGGAGCAGCGCATCTGCGCCGAGCCGGAGTGCGAAGGGACGATCTCGCGTCTCGCGCACGGGCGGCGGCGCTACTGCGCCGCGCACGGCTCAGGCCGCGCTCGCGTGGCCCGCCACCGCCGCAGCCGGCGCGCGAGCGCAGAGCCGGGTTCGTAGGCGTGCGCATCGCCTCCTCGCTACACCGGGGACCGGTGCGTCTGGGCGGCGTGCTCGCATTTTCGCGCTGATCTCACGCAGGAAACACCTGCAAGGCGGCTTTTCCGAGTTTCGGCGGTCCCGCCAGAACTACGCGCGGGTCTGCGCCCGGGGTGCGGAGGCGA
>DASWEE010000056.1:0-2711 GCA_036394915.1 Gaiellaceae bacterium
CGACCGCGCCGCCCAGGAGAGCAGCAGGGCCTCGTCCCGGGGAGCCGACCCGTCGAGCCGACCGCGAGCATAGACCTCGAGCGCGCGGTCGTGCCGACCCCGGCGGGTGTGGGCGTAGCCCATCCGCCGCGCCTGGCCGGCACTCAGGGTCGCGGAGCCCGCAAAAGCGCGCTCGAAGCACGCGACCGCCGTGTCGGGTCGATTGCGGGCGAGCTCGAGTCCCCCTCTTAGCTCTTCGAGCTCCGCGTCCGCAGCGTCGCCAGGAAGCGACGCAAGCGCGCTCGCGATCAGCTCCACGTGACCGCGCCCAAGCAGTTCGGTCCCGTGCTGCTTCAGAAACTGCGCAAGCCGGCTGTGGTCGCGGGCAGCGGTAAGTGCGCGCAGCGCCTCCGGCAGATGTCCTTGCACCTGGAACCAGCGAGCGGCGCGACGCTGGGTCGCTCGGAGCCTCTCCGGAGCCAAGCGCTCGAGCGCGAAGTCCCTCACCAACGCGTGAAGCGAAAAAGACCCGTCGCCCCCGCCCGAAGTTTGCTGGAGGAACAAGCCGCGTCGTGCCAACGATGCGAGCGCCTCGACGGCGCGGGAGAAGCCGAGCGCCTCACAAAGCCCAGGCGTGAACCGCTCGAAGGGTGCCACGGCGGCGAGCAGTTCCCGCACCTCCCGCGGCTCGCGATCGAAGACCTCCGTGGCCAAATACGAAAAGAGCGCACCGCCCGGCTCGCGCATCCGCCCGAAAGCGGTCTTGCGCTCCTCGGGCGCGACGCGCCGGACGGCTTCCAGGCCGAGCCGAACGGCGGCGGGCCAGCCGGCGGTCGCCTCGTAGACGAAGCCGGCAAAGTCCGGATCCTCTGCGCCGAGCGAGATCAAGACGAGCTTCTCCACCTCCTCCCGGCTGAAGGCGAGCTCGTCGCCCGTGAGCTCGACCACAAGCCCCTGTCCGCGCATCCGATCGAGCGGGAACGGCGGTTCCGCCCGCGAGGCGAGCACGACATGCAGAGTCGGCGGAGCGTGGCGACAGAGGCCCTCGATCAACCGGCAAGAGGGCGCTGACTCCAACTCGTGGAGGTCGTCGACGACGAGCACGAGGTCATGCCTCAGCAAGCGCTCCAATGCGTGGCAGACTTGCGCGGCGACAGCATCGGCACGGTCGCGGTCATCAGACTCGGATTCCCCGGCGGGCAGTGCGGCGGAGAGCTCCGCAGCAAGACCGGGCAGCCGACGGCGGACGCTCTCCCCAAGCCGACGCGTCAGCGCTCCGAACTCGCGGTCCTGCGGCGTGGCCGTGTACCAGACGCGCTCGAGATCGGCCGTCCACGCGGCGAGCAGGGTCGACTTCCCGAAGCCAGCGCCGGCGATGACGACAGCCAAGCGTTTGTCGAAGAGCTCGTCGAGCCGCTCCTCGAGTGCCGGACGGCGGAGGACCGAGGGCAGAACGGCAGGAGGCGCGCTGCTCGCCGTCCTCGCGATCGAACTCGGCGGTCCGGACCGGATTGCCGTCACCCCCTTTCGCCAGTTATCACACTCGCCGCGGCGCCAGTCAATCCGTCAGGCGACAGGCCAGTGGACCGAGAAGAATCGGCGGCCGCGGCTTGCCGCGCCAATCTCCGCTGCCCCTGGCGCGCGCCGCAGCTCCGTTGCCTGATGAGACGCCAGCTCGGCTACACGCGTACTACACAGGGCTGCCGAACGGCAGCCGGTCACAGCCGGTTCGCGAATCGAGGAAATGCCTGCTCTAGCCGAGTAATCCAGGTCGCGGCCGCCACATCGGGCGCTGACGACCGCCTGCGAGCGGACCGGCGGCTCGAGGAAGCGCAGTTTGCAAAGGAGACAACGAACCATCCCGCATACATCCCGCGCGAAGTCGCCGGAAGCTCCCGCAAGTACCCGCCAATCCCCGCAACGGCACGGCCGAACGCCCTGCTCTCGCCGGGAATCCCCGCCTATCCCCGGTCAGCCCGGAAGAGCCATGACCGGCCTGTCACGCCGGAGGTCGCGGGTTCGAGTCCCGTCGCTCCCGTAAAACGCCCTGCAAATGGCATATTCTGTTGTCGGCTCTGACGGCAGATTTCGGCCGACTACACAAACGCTTCTTCGGGAAGACCCAAAACCAGCGAAAAGAGCCGAAACCCGTCCGCGGGGTGACGGTTTCAAGGCGTCTTCGGCCGCGTGGAGGACGACCGCGAAGGCGGCGTGCGACTACACAAAAGGGCCGGAGGTCAACCCCACAAACTGATCGCCACTGCGTTGCGCTCGACGCTGCCACGCGAGGTCGACGCGGAGTGGATCGAGGCGAGCCTCAAGGACGGCGTGCTGACCGTCCGCGTCCCCGAGAGCGAGTGGTCGCCACGGCGGGTCGGATCAAGGGCCGCTCGTTGCCGATCACAGCCGGTTCCGAGGGGTACGAAATGCCTGCTCTGGCCAGTGCGTCCCCGGTGCTGCCGGCCGTACCGGTTGAGCTCGTGCGGGCGTGCCGCCCAGGTTCCGCCTTCGCACGGTTTACTTGCACCGGTGGTCTATACCTGGTATACATACTCAGTATGTCACTCTCGAGGAGCCGGTCATGAGTGTCTCCCATGCTCTCCTCGCCCTCTTGAGCGAGAAACCGAAATACGGCATGCGGCTGCAGAACGAGTTCGAGGCGCGGACGGGCGAGGTCTGGCCGCTGAACGTCGGGCAGGTCTACACGACGCTGCAGCGCCTTGAGCGGGACG
>DASWEE010000057.1:0-3158 GCA_036394915.1 Gaiellaceae bacterium
AGCACGCGCGCCTCGGCCTGCGCCTCCGCCGAGAGCGGCAGATGGACGGCCATCTGGTCGCCGTCGAAGTCGGCGTTGAAGGCGTGACAGACGAGCGGGTGCACCTGAATCGCCTTGCCTTCGACCAGCTTCGGCTCGAACGCCTGGATGCCGAGGCGGTGCAGCGTCGGGGCGCGGTTCAGCAGCACGGGATGCTCCGCGATGACCTCCTCGAGGACGTCCCAGACCTCCTCGGTCATCGAGTCGACGTACTTCTTCGCCGCCTTGATGTTCTGGACCGACTTCCGCTCGACGAGCCGGCTCATGATGAACGGCTTGAAGAGCTCGAGCGCCATCAGCTTCGGCAGCCCGCACTGGTGCAGCTTCAGGCTGGGGCCGGCGACGATCACCGAACGGCCCGAGTAGTCGACGCGCTTGCCGAGCAGGTTCTGGCGGAACCGGCCCTGCTTGCCCTTGAGCATGTCGGACAGTGACTTCAGCGGCCGGTTGCCGGGGCCCGTCACGGAGCGCCCGCGGCGGCCGTTGTCAAACAGCGCGTCGACGGCCTCCTGGAGCATCCGCTTCTCGTTGTTGACGATGATCTCGGGCGCGCCGAGGTCGAGCAGCCGCTTGAGACGGTTGTTCCGATTGATGACACGCCTATACAGGTCGTTGAGGTCGCTCGTCGCGAAGCGGCCGCCGTCGAGCTGCACCATCGGCCGGAGCTCCGGCGGGATGACCGGGATCGCCTCGAGGATCATCCACTCTGGCTTGTTCTCCGACGTGATGAACGCGTTCACGACCTTCAGCCGCTTGATCGCCCGCTGCTGCTTCTGGCCCTTCGCCGTCCGGATCGTCTCGCGCAGCGACGCCGCCTCCGCCTTGAGGTCAAGGTCCTTCAGCAGGTCGCGGATCGCCTCCGCGCCCATGCCGCCGCGAAAATAGACGCCGAACCCGTACGGGGAGCCGAAGCGGTCCTTTAGCTCACGGAAGAGCTGCTCGTCGTTGACGATCAGCTTTGGCTCCAGGTCCTTGAACAGGAGCCAGGTCTGCTCGAGCCGGTTGACCGAGTCGACCGCCGCATCGCGGGCGTCGCCGCGCCGCGACTCGATGTCGAGGTACATCTCGCGGACCTTCAGCGCCCACTGGATGATCGCGTCGAGGTCTTCCTTCTGGATCTTTCCGTCCGTACGCAGGCACAGGTCGTTGGTCAGCTCGCGGATGTCCTGCTCGCCGTCCCACGTGTCGACGACGTCCGCGAGCAGGCCGTTGCCGAGCTCGCGCGCGCGGTCGAGGTTCTTCATGTCGACCTTCTCGACGAACTTCACGTCCTCCTCGTGCGTCTCGTTGCCGTCGAGCAGGTCGTCGAGGATGCGGTTGATGTGCCTGGAGATCGCGCCCTTCTTGGAGCCGGCTGCTTTCGCCTGCTGCTTGAAGAGGGGTTCGAGCCCGGCGAGGATCTGTTCCGCCGCGGCGGCGACGTTCTCGAGCTCCCGCGGAGTCAGCTTGCGGTCGTCGCGGATCGCTGCGTTGCGGACGAGCTCGCGGATCTTCTTCGAGTCCTCGGTCGTGATCTGCGAGACCAGGTCCGGGAACATGCCGCCGGCGAGCCCGCGCGCCTCCTCGAGGGTCGGCATCGCCTGCTCCTCGGCCCAGTTCGACAGGCCGCGGGCCCAGAAGTCGTCGTCCTCGTCGAAGCCCTTGTCCTTCCCCTTCGCGAAGTAGTCGCGGCGCCGCTTGAGACGGTCCTCGAGGGCGGCAAGCGCCTCCTCGCGATCGACCTCGATGCGCTCCGCCTCGCCCTTGACCTTGTCCTCGAGGTCGTTCAGGTCCTTCTTCCGCGCCGGGACGTCGACCGCGGTCACGATCGAGGCTGCGAAGTACAGGACCTTCTCGAGCTCGCGCGGGGCAATGTCGAGCAGGTAGCCAATCCGGCTCGGCACACCCTTGAAGAACCAGATGTGCGAGACCGGCGCGGCCAGGTCGATGTGACCCATGCGTTCGCGCCGCACCTTCTGCCGGGTCACCTCGACGCCGCAGCGCTCGCAGATGATGCCCTTGTAGCGCACGCGCTTGTACTTGCCGCAGTAGCACTCCCAGTCCTTGGTCGGACCGAAGATGCGCTCGCAGAAGAGACCGTCGCGCTCGGGCTTGAGCGTGCGGTAGTTGATCGTCTCCGGCTTGGTTACCTCACCGGAGGACCAGTCGCGAATCTGCTTGCTGGACGCAAGCCCGATGCGAATGGCGTCGAAATCATTGATGTCGATCAGCGCGCGTCACTCCTTCTTCCCTAGACATTTCTCGTGCGTGCTCCATGGAGCGGCCTAACCTTCCTCTACTTCCACTTCGCCCTCGGCCAGCGCGGGCGCTTCTTCCTCTTCGCTCTCCTCGACCACCTCGACGTCGGTCAGGTCGCCGAGCGCCTCGTCGTTGGGGAGCGCCATCTCGCCGTCCTGGTCGACGCGCTCCTGTCCTTCCTCGGCCTCCTCGGCCGTCGGCTGGCGCGCCGCCGCGCGCAGCGACCCAGGTGAGAGATCGATGCCCAGCTCCTCCGCAGCGCGCAGGAGCTCGTCGTCCTCCTCCCGAACCTCGACCGTCGTGCCCTCGTCGGAGAGGACGTTCACGTCGAGCGCGAGCGACTGCATCTCCTTGAGCAGCACCTTGAAGCTCTCGGGAATCGACGGCTCGGCGATGTTCTCGCCCTTGACGATCGCCTCGTACGCCTTCACGCGCCCGACCGTGTCGTCGGACTTGATCGTGAGCATCTCCTGCAGGGTGTACGCGGCGCCGTAGGCCTCGAGCGCCCACACCTCCATCTCGCCGAAGCGCTGGCCGCCGAACTGCGCCTTGCCGCCCAGCGGCTGCTGGGTGACGAGGGAGTACGGCCCCGTCGAGCGCGCATGGATCTTGTCGTCAACGAGGTGGAGCAGCTTCAGGATGTACATGAAGCCGATCGTCACCTTCTGCTCGAAGGGCGCCCCACTCTTGCCGTTGAAAAGGCGCACCTTGCCCGAGGTCTTCCGCCCCACAGGCCGGTTCTGGTCGACGAGGAACTTGATCGGCGAGTCGGGGTTGTCATTCGCCCACTTGACGAGTGCCTCGTCCACGTCCTCCTCGCTCGCGCCGTCGAAGACCGGCGTCGCGACGGGATGCGGATTGTCGGCCGCGATCGGCTTGCC
>DASWEE010000058.1:0-44327 GCA_036394915.1 Gaiellaceae bacterium
GACGCCGCTCCGAAGATCCTGTCGGAGATCCCCACCCGCCTCGGTGACTACGCCGCGCGGCTGCTGGCGAAGCGCGGCGTCGACATCCGCGTCTCGACGACACTCGAATCGGCCGAGCGGGACGCCGTCACGCTCTCGGGCAGCGACCGCATCCCCACGAGCACGCTGGTCTGGACGGCCGGTGTGCGCGCGAACCCGCTGCTGGCCGACCTGGGCCTCCCGCTCGACGAGCAGAAGCGTGTCCGGGTCGACTCCACGCTGCGCGTCGAAGGGCGCGAGCACGTGTGGGCGCTCGGCGACTGCGCGGCCGTCCCCAACCTGGCGACGCCGGAGCATCCCGACCCACCGACGAGCCAGCACGCCCTCCGGCAGGCGCGGCGCCTGGCGAGGAACCTGGTGGGCACCCCGCGTCCCTATCGCTTCCGCATGATCGGCCAGGTGGCGGTCCTCGGGCGCTACCGCGGAATCGCGGACGTCTTCGGGATCCCGATCCGCGGCTTCGCCGGCTGGTGGATCACGCGCACGTATCACCTGTACCAGCTTCCGCTCCTGTCGAGGAAGCTCCGTGTCGTCGCGGACTGGACCGTGTCGCTCTTCTTCCGGCGCGACATTGCCGAGCTCTCGATGCTCGAGGGACCCCGCCGATGAGCGAGCTCGCGCGCGCGGTCGAGTTCCAGCGCGTCTTCAGCGAGCGGCTGGTCGAAGAGGTCGTGTCGGCGCCACACGGACGCGGACTGCTGACGCCGAGCCTGCCGCGCGTCTTCTACCTCAACCATCTCTCGGTCGACCTCGGCGCCGCGGCCTCGGCTGACGAGCTGGTCGAGGAGGCCGAGGCCGTTCATGCCCCGGCCGGCCTCGCTCACCGCAAGATCGCGATCGACGACGAGCTCGGGGCGGCAGTCGAACCTCGCTTCCGCGAGCTCGGCTGGAAGGTCGAGCGGCTACTCGTGATGCCGCACCTCGGCCCGACTCCCACTGTGGACACCTCCGCGGTCGACGAGGTCGACCCCCGAGAGCTCGAGCCGATCTGGACGGAGGGGATCCGCTCGAGCCCGGAGATCCAGGACGAGGAGGAGGTCCAGCAGCTCGTAACCGCGCAGCACCGGCGCCGGCAGGCCGTCCGTGTCCGGTACTTCGCCGCCCGCGTGGAGGGCCGGATCGCAAGCTACTGCGAGCTGTTCTCGGACGGGCGGACGGGGCAGATCGAGAGCGTGATGACACTGGAGCCGTCTCGCGGGCGCGGCCTCGCGACGGTCGTCGTCTCGCGAGCGCTCCACGAGTCGCAGCAGCTCCACGACTTCACGTTCCTGGTCGCGGACGCAGACGACTGGCCGAAGGAGCTCTACCGCAAGCTCGGCTTCGAGGAGCGCGGCAGCATCTGGGACTTCCTACGCCCCCCGCCGCGACGTGACGCAAAGGAAAGCGGCGGCGTATCCGTGGAGTGAAATACATCGTGTGCGGGCTCGCGGCGCTCGCGCTCCTCGGGTGCAGCCGGACCATGAGCTCTGAAGCAGGCCCCGCTGAGGACCCGCCAAAGCGCGGAAGGATTGCGCCGCCACCGGCGTGGATCTCGGCTCGCACTTCCGGAGCTCACTGGTTGGCCTATTCAAGCTACTGCTGGAGCGCTCCCGGGACCCAGATGTGTGCCGACTTCGCCGCTCCGTCCTGCGCGGATGACCGCATCCCGAAGATCGACCTTCGCCGCGGCGAGCTGGTGCGGTTCCATCTCGGCTTCGACCCGACAGAGGTTTCGATCGCCTTCGGAAAGTCGAAACCGAAGCAGCTCTCCTCGAGCCGTCGGCCAGGGTCGCGCGTCATCCACGAGGGAGTGATGTTGCTCTTCACGCACGGCAGAGGCGGCGACGCGAGCTACGTCGCCTGCCTGCAGTTCACTGGAGCGACCTGAGCGCCGCCCCGAGCGACTGCTTCGTCGTCAGCACGCCCTCGAACAGGTCGCCGTACTCTTGCACGCGCGTGAGCATCAGGTCCATCGTGAATTCGGCCGGGTCGAGCTTCTCGTTCACCTCGTCCCACCGCAGCGGCGTCGAGACCGGCGCGCCCTCCTTCGGCCGCACCGAGTAAACGGACGCGATCGTCTTCCCCGCGCCGTTCTGGTTCGAGTCGATCAGGACGCCCCTCCGCTTCGCCTTCGACCACTCGGTCGTCACGAGCCCTCGGTGCGTCCGCGCGAGCGCGCGGGCGACGATCTCCGAGAACTCCCGCGTCTTCGCGTACGTGTGCCGGCGCGCGATCGGGACGAGCACGTGGATCCCGTCGGCGCCGCTCGTCTTCGGAAAGCTCTCGAGCCCGAGCCCGTCGAGCGCCTGCTTGAGGAGCAGCGCCACCTCGGCCGTCTCCGGGAAGCCGACGTCGTCCGAGGGATCGAGGTCGAACAGGACCCAGTCGGGGCGCTCGGGGTTGTCGACGCGCGAGTACCACGTGTTCATATCGATGCAGCCCATGTTCACCATCCACAAGAGCGCCAGCTCGTCGTTGACGAGCGGGTAGCGGATCGTCCGCTTCTGCCGTGACTCCCGAGACGTAGTCCGGAACGACCTCGTCTCGATCCAGCTCGGCATGTGCTTCGGCGCGTCTTTCTGGAAGAAGAACTTGCCCTCCCAGCCGTCGGGGTAGCGCTTCATCGTGAACGGGCGGTCCTTCAGGTGCGGGACGAGCACCGGCGCGACCGCCCGGTAGTACGAGAGCAGGTCGCCCTTCGTGATCCCCTCCTCGGGCCAGAACGGCTTGTCGAGATTGGAGAGCTTGAGCACGCGGCGGCCCTTGCGAATTTCCGGCTCGATCGGAGTCGCCGTCTCGCGCACGACCTCCTCGGCCCCCTTGTCCTCGCGCAGCCCCTTGTAGACAGGCGCCCGCAGATGGCCGTCGTGCGTCCACTCGGCGAACTCGACCTGGGCCACGAGCTTCGGGCTGACCCAGACGACGTCGCCCTTCCGCACCTTCGGCATCTTCGGGACGGCCTTGAACGGCGTCGTCTTCCGCTCGAGCGGCTTCAGCTTCTTGAGCAGCCGCGCGATCTCGGCCTCGTTGAAGCCCGTGCCCACGTTCCCCGCGTAGACGAGCTCGTCACCCTGCCGGTACCCGAGCACGAGCGACCCGAACGCGTTCGAGCGCCGGCCTTGGCCCTTCGTATAGCCGGCGATCACGAACTCCTGGTCGCCGTGCACCTTGATCTTCAGCCAGTCGCGCGAGCGTCTCCCGGTCGCGTAGCGGGAGCCGACCCGTTTCGCGATTACTCCTTCCAGGCCCTGCTCGTTCGCCGCTGCGAGCAAGGCGCGCCCGTCGTCGAAGAACTCCGAGAGCCGCACCGTCTTGTTTCGCTTGTCGAGCAGCTCCTCGAGGCGCTCGCGCCGTTCCTCGATCGGCAGGTCGACCAGCGGCTCCCCGTCGAGCTCGAGCAGATCGAAGACGTAGTAGACGAGCGGCGTTCCGGGCTTGCCCTGTTGCATCGCGGAGAAGCTCGACTTGCCGTTCTCGTCGAGGGCGCAGACCTCGCCGTCGAGCACGCAATCGGGCGTCTTGATCGCCTTCGAGATCTCCTTCGCCACGACCTCGAAGCGGCTTGTGAGGTCGTTTCCCTTGCGGCTCTTCAGCGCGACGTCGCCCCCGGACACGTACGCGATCGCGCGGTAGCCGTCCCACTTGACCTCGAACACCCAGTCCTCGCCGCGCGGGACGTCCTCGACCAGCGTCGCGAGCATCGGCGCGTACTCCCACTGCTTCCGCGGCTCCCGCATCGTGTCGTCGCGCTTGCGGATGATCAGCCAATTCTTCTCGTCACCGGAGAGCTTCGCGGGCACGAGCGCCCAGGTTCCGTCGAGCCGGTCGCCGTGGAGCCGGACGGTGAGGCCACCGTCCTTCTTCTCCTCCACGAGCTCGTACGTCCCCCGGTCCCAGATGTCGACCTGCCCGGCCCCGTACTGCCCCTTGGGGATCTCGCCCTCGAAGGTCGCGTACTCGAGCGGGTGATCCTCGACGTGGACGGCGAGCCGCTGGGCGCCGGGCTCGAGCGGCACCCCTTTCGGCACCGCCCAGCTTGCGAGCACGCCGTCGCGCTCGAGCCGGAAGTCGTAGTGGAGCCGCCGAGCGTCGTGCCGTTGAACCACAAAGGTAGGCACGCGCCCAGCCTCCGGCTGGGCGCTAGGGGTGGAGGGTTCGGGGGTCTTCTTGGGGTTCCTTTTGCGCCGGTACTCGCCGAGCCGATCCTTGCTCACGAAGCCTTTCTAGCGCGCGAGCGCCCGCTCGCGCGCGGAGCCTCCTTCCGCTTGCTCTGCTTGACCGACTCGCGGAGGGCCGCCATCAGGTCGATAACCTCGCCCTTTTCCTCCGGCTCGGGCTCGGGAAGCTTCTTCCCCTTCGCCTTGTCGCGGATGAGCTTGAGCAGCTCCTTGCGGTAGTCGTCGTCGTACTTGTCCGGCTTGAACGACGCGCTCAGGCTCTCGACCAGCGACTTCGCCATCTCGATCTCTTCCTTGCGTACCGAGGCCTTGCGCCCGTCCTCGCGCTTCTCGAGGCGCTCGGGATTGCGAACCTCGTCGGCGTAGTACATCGTCTCGAGCACGAGCGTCCCGTCGTACGCGCGCAGGCAGGCGAGGTGCTCCTTCTTCCGGATCACGACCTTCGCGATCGCGACCTTCTCCGTGTCCTCGAGCGCGCGCACGAGCAACCGGTACGGCTTCTCGGCACCCTCCTGCGGCAGGAGGTAGTAGGCCTGCCGGAACAGGATCGGGTCGATCTCGTCGAGGTCGACGAAGTCGCAAATGTCGATCGAGCGCGTGAGCTCGACGTCGACGCGGTCGAAGTCCTCCTCGGTCAGCGGGACGTATCGCCCCTTCTCGAGCTCGAACGCGCGCACGATGTCTTCGTCGTCGACGTGCTTGCCGGTGTCCTTGCGAACCTTGTCGTACCCGATCGGGACGAGATCGTCCTTGTGGACAAAGTGGAAGCGCAGCTCCTTCGACTCGGTCGCCGAGAACATGCGAACGGGCACGCTCACCAGCCCGAAGTTGATCGTGCCGCTCCAGATCGGTCGTGGCATAGGGTTGAAATACCCGTTCGAAGCCGTGGAAAACGTTGTGAACACCCCTGTGAACATTGTGGAATACGAACGCCTGGCCGAGGAGAAGCTCGATCCGGGCGCGTTCGGCTATTTCGCAGGCGGGGCGGGGGACGAGATCACGTTGCGCGCGAACGTGGAGGCGTTCCAGCGGCTCGGGCTGCGCCCACGCGTGCTCGCCGACGTGTCGGGGGTCACGACCTCGACGACCGTTCTCGGCACCGAGGTCTCGATGCCTCTACTGGTCGCGCCTGTCGCCTTTCAACGACTCGCGCACCCGGACGGGGAGCTTGCAACTGCACGGGCCGCGGCTGGAGCCGGAACCATCTTCTGCCTCTCGACCGTCGCGAGCGCGAGCCCTGCGGAGATCGCGGAGGCGGCTCCTGACGGCGTCCGCTGGTTTCAGCTCTACGTGTTCAAGGACCGCGGATTCACACGCGAGCTTCTCGCGCGGGCCGCCGCGGCCGGCTTCTCGGCCGTGCTGCTGACGGCGGACACTCCCCACCTCGGCCGGCGCGAGCGCGATCATCGCACCGGGTTCCGGATCCCGTCCGAGCTCGTACCCAGCCTTGGCGGGCACAACCTGCTGACACCCGAGGAGACCTTCGCGTCGATGGCCGACGACCTCTCCTGGCGGGACGTGGAGAGATTCGCATCGATCAGCGGATTGCCCGTCCTCGTCAAGGGGGTCCTCACCGCCGAGGACGCGCGGCTCGCGTGCGAGAGCGGCGCGGCCGGCGTCGTGGTCTCGAACCACGGCGGCCGCCAGCTCGATGGAGTTCCCGCGACGATCGACGTGCTGCCGGAGGTGGTCGAGACGGTCGCCGCGCGAGTTCCCGTCCTCATCGATGGGGGCATCCGCCGCGGAACAGACATCGTCAAGGCGCTCGCGCTAGGGGCGCAGGCTGTGCTCGCGGGCCGTCCGTTCATCTGGGGCCTGGCGGTCGGCGGCGAGGACGGCGTCTCCGGCGTTTTCGAGCTTCTGCGCGCAGAGCTCGAGCTTGCGCTGGGGCTCCTCGGCTGCCGCTCACCGGCCAAGATCACGCCGGCGCACGTCAGCCGTCTCTGAAGACCATGATGCTGCCCGAATAGCAGGCGACCCAGACCGTCCTCGTGGGCGCGTCGTACGTGATCCCGATCGGGTTGGCGTTCGTCCCGACCGTCTGGATCACCGACATGTCGCCCGTTCGCACCTTGCTCACGGTGTTCGACTCGTAGTTCACGACGTAGAGCGCCTTCCCGTCAGGCGAGATCGTCATGCTCCGCGGAGCGCTCCCGGTCGAGGCCTTCCTGACGACGGCGCCGCGGCGAAGGTCGATCTTGGCGACGGTTCCCTCCGAGTTCAGGGTTGCATACAGCCAGCGCCCCTTTGGCGAGATGACGAGATGGCGTGGGCCCGCGCCGACGCCGTACAGCCACGAGACCTTCCACCGCTGCAGATTGAGCCTGGCGATATTCGAGGACCCCATCACCGCGATGTAGGCCGTGTGTCCCGACGGCCCGATGACGATTCCCCGCGGATACGGGCCCAGCGAGATCCGCTTGACCTGCCTCCCGAGCCTCGTGCTGACGACGCTCAGGTCGTATCCGCACCAATTCGTGACGAGCACGAAGCGGCCGTCCGGTGTGACCGCGACGTACTTCGGGACGGCCCCGACTTCGATCGCGTCGTCGATCTTCAGCTTGGAAACGTCGATCCGGTACACGAAGCTCGGGCCGTACTGGCCTGGGTAGCAGGTGCCGGTTCCCTCACCGCCGAAGCCGGCTCCGTACATCGAGTAGTTGGAGACGTACGCGTACCGGCTGTCCGGCGTGACGGCGAGCTCGACCGGCGCTCCGCGCGAGGTTCCGGGATGCCCGCGAACTCCGAACCGGGCGAGATTGACCGCGTCCGAGATCGTCTTGACGAGGCGGAGCCGGCGGTCGCTGTAGACCGTGATGGTGTGCTGGTACATCATGTTCTGGGCGAAGACGAGCCCGTGCTGCGAGGCCACGACCGACTTCGGCGAGATCCGCCCGCCGATCGTCTTCACGAACCGGAGTCGCGTTTTCGAGCTGGGAGGCAGGCTCCGAATGCGAACCGCCCGTGGACGCTCGGCCGCGCGCTCGTGGTGAGGGCGAGCCGAAGCCTGGGACCGTCCACCCATCCCGACCGCGATTCCGGCAGTAAGGCCGGCTGCCGCGGCGACCAGCAGAACGGCGAGGGCTGCGGCGACCTTTCCCCGCCGGATCCGCCGTTGCTTCACGGACACACGGCCGAGGTTAGGTGGCCAGTGCCTTCACGGCGCCGATCGCCCTGAACTTCGCACGGCGTAGCTTGCGTAGCTCGTCGCCCGGAACGTTCTCCAGCTCGTCGAGGGCCGTCTCCAGCGCAGCCCCGAGCAGAGTCGCCGCCTCGTCGTGATCCGTGTGCGCTCCTCCAGGCGGCTCGGGGACGATCCCGTCGATGACGCCGAGCTCGAGGCAGTGGAGGGCGTCGGGCTTGAATGCCGCCGCCGCCTTCATCTTCTCCCCGGCATCGCGCCAGAGAATCGCCGCGCAGCCCTCCGGGGAGATAACCGTGTAGATCGCGTTCTCCTGCATGAGCACTCGATCCGCGAGCGCGGTCGCGATCGCTCCGCCGGATCCGCCTTCCCCGATCACGCAGGCGACGATCGGCACCTTTAACCGAGCCATCAGCGCTTGCGAGCGCGCGATCGCGCCGCCCTGGCCGTGCTGCTCGGCGGCGACGCCCGGGTACGCGCCGGGAATGTCGATGAGCGAGATGATCGGAAAGCCGTGCCGGTCGGCGAGCTCCATCACGCGCATCGCCTTCCGGTAGCCCTCGGGGTACGCCATCCCGAAGTTGCGCCGGGTCCGCTCCTTGACGTCCCGGCCCTTCTGATTTCCGATCAGCGCGATCGACTTGCCGTCGAAGCGGCCGAGCCCGGTGACGATCGCGGCGTCGTCCGCCCGAAACCGGTCGCCGTGGAGCTCGACCCAGTCCTCGATCAGCCGCTCGACGTAGTCCATCGTGTAGGGACGGTCCTCGTCCCGCGCGAGCTCGACCTTCTCCCAGATCTCCTCGCCGGTCGGCTCGGCGGCGACACGCTCGAGCTGCTCCTGGAGCCGCTTGAGCTCGCCGGAGAGGCGCGCCCCGCCGAGCAGGCGCAGGCGGCTGAGCCGGCTCAGATGCTCCCGCAGCCGGAGCTCGGCCTCACCCGGCATTGCCGAAGATCCGCAGGAGCCTGGCGACGTAGGGCTTGAGCTCGCGGCGAGGGACGATCGCGTCCACGTGACCGAAGCGAAAGTTGGATTCCGCGAGCCCGAAATCGTCCGGGAGCTTCTCGCGCGTCGTTTGCTGGACGACCCGCGGCCCGGTGAACGAGATCAGGGCGCCCGGCTCCGACACGATCACGTCCCCGAGGCTGGCGAAGCTCGCGAGCACGCCAGCCGTGGTCGGATGCGTCATCACGCTGATCATCGCGCAGCGCGCGTCGTGGAGCTCTTCGACCGCGCACACCGTCTTCGGGAGCTGCATCAGCGACAGGATCCCCTCCTGCATCCGCGCGCCGCCGGAGGCGGTGACCGATACGACCGGGACACCCTGCTCGACCGCCGATTCGCAGGCGCGGGCGAGCTTCTCGCCCACCACGCGGCCCATCGATCCGCCCAAGAAGGAGAAGTCCATCACCGCGAGCTCGCATGGGCGGCCGTCGATCGACGCGCGGCCGATCACCATCGCCTCTCCGAGGCCGGTCGAAATCTCGGCCTCGTTCAGCCGCTCCGTGTAGGGGCGAAGGTCGAAAAAGTCGAGCGGGTCGTCGGAACGGAGCTCGGCCGCCTCCTCGCTGAAGCTGCCCTTGTCGACGAGCTGCTCGATGCGGGTGCGCGCCTTGACCGGAAAGTGATGCCCGCAGTGGGGGCACACGCGCAGGTTCGCCTCCAGCTCGTCCTCCCGGTAGTGGGAGCCGCATTTCGGGCACGTATTCGGGTGAGGCTTGGTTCCGTCGGGCTCGGGCACGTTCCGATGCTCGATGGAGACGTCGATCTTGGCCATCGACATTGAGTCTATGCCGCCTTACAACCCGAGCGCAGCGCACAGCCTGGTGAGCGGCTCGACATTCCGTTCCTCGGGCGCGAGCCCGGTCAGACCGGCCCCCAGCACCGCGTGCCCGGCCGCGATCTCGGACAGCATCTGCTCGACCTCCTGAACGCCGAGCCCCTCCGGCTCCGGCATGAACGACGCGATCTCATCCGACTCGAGCGAGTCGCAGTCGAGCGCGACGTAAACGCCGTCGGTTCCATCCAAAGCGCGCTCGATCCCCTCCCGGCCCTGCTCGATCCCCGCGGAGGAGATGAACTCGACCTCGGGCGGATCGAGATTTCTCGCCCCGATCAGCGCGACGTCGCCCGCGTCGACGGCGCCGGAGTCGATCAGCATCCGGAGCGGCATCCCCCACTGATTCCCGGACGGCGAGGTCTCGGTCGTGTTCAGATCGCCGTGCGCGTCGAACCAGACGACGCCGATCCTGCCGTGTCGCGTGCCGAGACCCTCCACGGCTCCGATGTGGGAGCAGCAGCAGCCGCCGAGAACAAGCGGACGCTCGGGGAGCTCGAGGGCGAGCACGAGCGATTGCTCGCCGAGCGAGTCCTCCGCGACGATGCCGGTCTCCGGGTACGGAAGCGGCAGGCCGGCCGCCTCGACCATCACCTCTCCGCCGTCCCCCCATGCCCGCGGCACGCGGACGAGCCCGGCGCCGAACTCACGCCCGCAGGCGTGGCACTGGTACTCAGGGCCGAGGGCGACGGCCGTCTGGGTACGGCAATCTGGACACTTCGCGCGCAGGCGCGACATCAAACCGGCCTCTCGTACCAGAGGTGCTTCCGCACCGGTGACATCCCGGCCCGCTCGTAGAGGCGGACCGCTCCCGTCGGATTGTCGGCAGCCACGCCCAGGCCGACCCGACTCTTGCCTCGGGCGCGCAGCTCCCGGAACGAATGGTGGAGCAGGGCGAGCCCGAGCCCGCGGCGCCTCCACGGCCTGCGGACGCCGAGGATCGAGACCCAGCCGAGGTCGGGATCGCCGCTGAACTCGGACCGGCAAAGCGAGATCCCCGCAATCTCGCTGTCGTCGATCGCGAGGAACCACAGCTCTGGGTCGAATGGTTTCCGGAACGACCAGTGCTGCCACTCCTCGTACGGGTCGCGGAAGAAATCGGGCTGGTCGGAGAACGTCTCCTGGTGCGCCTCGTACACGGCCTCCACGTCCTCATCGCGGCAGAAGGTCCGCACGGTGACGCCCTCGGGCCACACCAGCTCCGGCGGGTCGGCGTCCAGGGCGGCGACCATCCGGATCGAGTAATGGTCGAACTTGTAGCCACGCGACTCCAGCAGGCCGCGCAGGCTCTCGGCGTTCTCCGGTGCCCAGATCTTGATCCGCGCCCCCGGCCGGGCGAGCACCGGGGCACGCTGCTCGACGAAACCCAGCAAGGTCGGCTCGACGTCGGAATGGGCGGGATCGACCCGGAGATCCACCCAGAGCAGCTTTCCCTCGTGAGCGGCGTCGCTGATGTCCGCATACCCGACAATCCCATCATCGGTGACGGCGACGCGGGCATCGTGCTCGAGATCGAGTCCCGGGTCGTCGAACCACGTCTCGATGTCGGAAGCGCTTTCGTGGTCGGCGCCGTAGGCCTGCCCGAACCTGCCGGCGACCTCGGCGACCGACGCTGCATCCTCGCGTTGCGGCGGGCGCAAGACGATCTTCACGCGAGCTCCTTGCGATAGCTGTCGAAGCGCCTGACGGGCGACATGCCGACCCGCTCGTACAGCCGCACCGCGCCGGTCAGGTTCTCCGTGTCAACGCCGAGGTCGGCCTTGGCGCGGCCGCGGCGGCGGAACTCGCGGAACGAGTGCAGCAGGAGCGCGGTCCCGAGGCCCCGCCGGCGCCACGGCCTCCGGACACCGAGCACGCCCACGTGACCGGTGTTCGGTCTGACCTCGTTCTTGCACAGCGAAAACCCGGCGAGCTCGTCGCCCTCCTCCGCGAGGAAGACGAGCCCCGGATCGAACTCCGAGCTCCCGATGAAGTACTCGCACCACTCCTCGAACGGCACGGTGAAGAAGTCCCAGTGGTCCTCGAAGGCCTCCATGTCGGCGTCATAGAGGGCGCGCTCGTCTCCGGGTCGATACGTCCGGACGGCAATCCCCTCCGGCCATTCCGGCGCGGGGGGTTCTTCGGCGAGGTCGATCTCCATCGTGAAGAAGTGGCGTACGAGCTCGTACCCCCGCTTCCGCACCTCATCCGCCAGCAGCTCGTTGTCGCTCGAAGCGCCGGCGTGGACACGAACGGCCCGGCCGGCCGCGAGCGCGGCCGCCCGCTCCTCGGCCCAGTCGAGCAGCCGCTCGTACATGGGGAGCTCGCGCGGGTGAGCTTTGACGTCGATGAATATCCGCTCGGAGCTCGGCTCGGGATGCCAGACCGATGCCCAGCCGTGAACGGCTCCGCCCGTGACCGCGATGCGATAGTTCTCCTCGGCGTTCGCGAACTTGCTCGTCAGCTGGTCGCGCAGCTGGCCTTCGCTCTCGCCGCCCGTGCCGTAGGCGGCTTGCATCGCACCGAAGAAATCGACCAGGGCCGGGAGGTCGTCGAGCGTCGGCGCGCGAAGCTCAAAGCTCGCGGAGGACATCTGGGAGCGGCGTGAGGTCGGCGATCTCATGGGTCGGCTTCGGTCCCGGCGTCTCGCCGAGACGGTTGACCCATACCGTAGTCAGACCGAGCTCGTTCGCGGGCCCAATGTCATGGAAGAGACTGGCCCCGATGTGCACGTCCGGCAGCCGGCCGGCCTCGCGCTCGAACGCCTGCCAGTGTCCAGCCGCGGGCTTGTACGAGCCGATCTCCGACGCCACGATCGCCAGCTCGAACGGCACACCGATCCGCTCGATCGACGCCTCGATGAAGTCGCGGTCTGTATTGGACAGGATCGCCAGCCGCCAGCCGCGCTCGCGCGCCGACTCGAGGGCGGAGCGAACCTCGGGGAACGGCTCCCAGCTGGGCAGCGAACGCGCGAGCGCCTTGGGATCCTCGGCGCCGATCCGGCGCGCCACCTCGGCCATCACCTCGCGATACGAGAGCGACGGGCTCTCCCGCTCGACCTCGGGCTCGAGCTCGTGGTAGCGCCCGAGCAGCTCGTCGCTTCCGAGCGCCGCGCGCAAGCCGCCGTTCCAGTCGATCAGGGTGCCGTAGCAGTCGAAGGTCGCGAAGCGGTCGCTCACTCGTCGTAGCGGGCGACCACGATCGACGCATTGTGACCGCCGAAGCCGAACGAGTTCGACATCCCGTATCGGAGGTCGGCGGCCTCGCGCGCCTCGTTCGGGATGTAGTCCAGGTCGCACTCGGGATCCGGTTCCTCATAGTTGATCGTGGGCGGAACGATCCCGCGCTGAACTGCGAGCGTTGTGAAGATCGCTTCGACCGCTCCTGAGGCGCCCAGCGTGTGCCCGGTCGCGCCCTTGGTGGAGGAGATGGGAATCTCCCGCGCCCGCTCCTCGCCGACTGCGAGCTTGATCACGCGCGTCTCGCTTGCGTCGCCGAGCGGCGTGGAGGTGCCGTGGGCGTTTATGTAGCCGATTTCCGCGCCGGTCAGGCCGGCATCGGCCATCGCCATCTGCATCGCGCGAGCCGGATTCTGGCCCGTTGGGTCGGGCTCCGTGATGTGCGTTGCGTCAGACGAGATCCCGTAGCCGACCAGCTCGGCGTAGATCTTGGCGCCGCGGGCGCGGGCGTGCTCGAGCTCCTCGATCACGAGAATCGCGCCCGCCTCGCCCATTACGAACCCGTCCCGGCCGGCATCGAAGGGACGACTCGCCTTCTCCGGAGCAGCGTTGCGGCGCGAGAGTGCGCGCATCGCGCTGAAGCCCGCGATCCCGATCTCGGTCACGGGCGCCTCGGTGCCCCCGCAGAGCATCACGTCCGCGCGGCCGAGCCGGATCGCGTCGATCGACTCTCCGATCGCCATGTTCCCGGCCGCACAGGCGGTGCATTGGGACATAAGCGGCCCCTTGGTTCCGAGCTGCATCGAGACCCAAGCCGCGCCCATGTTCGGGATGATCGCCGGAATCGAGAACGGGTTGACACGCGTCGGCCCGCGCTCGCGCAGCGTGTCGTAGCAGTCCTGGTAGGCCTGCAGCCCGCCGATGCCGGTCGCGACGGAGGCACCGATGCGATCGGACTCCTTCGCGATGTCGAGCCCCGAGTCGGCCTCGGCCTGGCGAGCGGCCGCGACGATCATCTGCGCGAACCGGTCCATCCTGCGCGCCTGCTTGCGGTCGATCCACTCGGTCGGGTCGAATTCCTTCAGCTCGCAGGCAAAGTGGACCGAGTATTCGCCCGCGTCGAAATGCGTGATGGGGGCGGCCCCCGACTGACCGGCGATCAGGTTCGACCACGACGACTCGAAGTCGTTTCCGAGCGGTGTCAGCGCGCCCATCCCGGTAATGACGATTCGCGCTCGTCCGTTCTCAGCACGGGGGAACCCATGGTTCCCCCGTGAGCCCCCTCCTTCACTACCCGCTATGTCCAACCCCTCCTTGTCGGCGCCGGGCCAAGCCCGGCCCCGACTCAAACCGCGTTCTGGTTTCCAGCACGTCCATTCACATCCCCAGCCCACCGTCGACGAGGATGACCTCGCCTGTGATGAAGGCGGCCTCGTCGGAGCAGAGAAAGCGTACAGCCGCCGCCACGTCTTCCGGATCGCCGAGACGGCCGAGCGGCGTGTTCTGCAGCATCGCCTCCCTCGCGTCCTCCGGGATGACATCGGTCAGGCGGGTCTTGACGTAGCCCGGGGCGACGACGTTGGCGCGCACACCGCGGCTTCCGAGCTCGCGGGCGAGCGACTTCGTGAAGCCAATGATCCCGGCCTTCGAGGCCGCGTAGTTCGTCTGGCCCCAGTTGCCTCGCAGGCCGACGATGCTGGAGAGGTTGACGATCGAGCCCGACCGCCGTTTCATCATCCCGCGGGTGACCGCACGGCAGGTGTAGAAGACGCTGCTCAGGTTCGTTTCGAGAACCGTTCGCCAGTCGTCGTCCGGCATCCGGGCCAGCACCCCGTCCCGGGTGATTCCGGCACAGTTGACGAGGATGTCGAGGTCGCCTGCCTCTTCGACGAGCCGCCTGGCCTGATCGGGATCGGAGACGTCCGCCTGGATCGCGCGGCCGCCCGTCTCGCTCGCGACCTGCTCCGCCTCCTCGGAGGCCGAGCCGTAACCGATCACCACCGAGGAGCCGGCGCCGGCCAACTCGAGCGCGACCGCCCGCCCGATCCCACGAGAGCCTCCCGTGACAAGCGCGGACTTGCCCTCGAGGGAGCAGAACTGCTCAGGCAGCTGAGATTGTCTCCTCGAGCCTCTTCAGCCCGGCGGCGCTGTTGACGGGTATCGCCTTCACGTTCCGGTCGATCCTCTTGACCAGGCCCGACAGCACGTTCCCCGGCCCGACCTCGACGAACGTCTTGACTCCGTCGCGGACGAGCTCTCTCGCCGCCTGGGTGAACTTGACCGGCGACGTCAGCTGATCCACGAGCAGATTGCCCATTCGCTGGGCGGGCTCGATCCTGGCGCTGACGGTGGACATGAAGGGCGCCACGGGCTCGCTGAAACGGACGCGATCGATGGCCGGGCGCAGCCGTTCGGCCGCTTTGGCCACCATCGGGCTGTGGAAGGCACCCGAGACCTTGAGCTTGACCGTCCGCCGCGCTCCCTCGAGCTCAGCTTTCCAGCGGCACTCCTCGACGGCTGCGTCTTCGCCCGAGACGACGAGCTGGCCGGGACAGTTGTAGTTCGCGGGCCAGACGCCGTCGATCCGCCGGCAGAGCTCCTCGACGACCTCGTCTTCGAGCCCGAGGATCGCGGCCATCGAGCCCGGGCGCTCGCGTGCAGCCTCGGCCATCGCCAGACCCCGCTCGCGGACAAGGGCGATCGCCTCGGGCGTCCCGATCACCTCGGCGGCGGCAAGCGCGGCGAACTCGCCGACCGAGTGTCCGATCACGTAGTCGGGCTCGAATCCGCGCTCGCGGAGGACGGCGAGGACGGCGAGGCTCGTCGCCACGAGTGCGGGCTGCTGCAGCTCCGTCTGGACGAGCTCTTCGAGGTCGGCCTCGAAGCAAAGCCGCCGCAGATCGAGCCCCGAGGCCTCGCTTCCCTGGTCGATGACCCGCATCGCCGCCGGTTCGCTCTGGGCGATCTCGAGTCCCATACCCAACTCGAGCGAGCCCTGGCCCGGGAAGCAGAAAGCGATCTTGCTCATACCGTCCATTCCATCAAAGCTGAGCCCCATGTGAGGCCCGCACCCATCCCGGTCATGAGCACGAGACCGCCCTTCTGAAGCCGTCCTTCGGCTTCCGCGTCGGCAAGTGCCAGCGGGATCGAGCCGGAAGACGTGTTGCCGTAACGGTCGACGTTGATCACTACTTTATCGTCCGGGATCCCGAGCTTCCGGACGGCATGGTCGATGATCCTGACGTTTGCCTGGTGTGGGATATAGACGTCCACGTCGTCGATCGTCTTGCCGCCTTCAGCGAGTACGCTCTCCGCCGACGAGACTAATACCCGCGTAGCGAACTTGAACACCTCGCGGCCGTTCATCTTGGCGAAGTGCTGACCGTCCGCCACCGTCTCAGCGGTCGCGGGCGCTCGGGAGCCGCCGGCGGGCATGTACAGCTGCGGCCCGCCCGAGCCGTCCGCGCCGAGCTCGAAGGCGAGGAAACCGCCTGCGTCGACCGCCTCGAGCACGACTGCGCCGGCTCCGTCACCGAAGAGGACGCACGTGCCGCGGTCGGTCCAATCGAGGATCTTCGAGAGCACGTCCCCGCCGATCACGAGCGCGCGGTGGGCGAGCCCGCCGGAGAGCATCCCGTAGGCCTGCGCAAGCGCATACATGAAGCCCGTGCAGCCGGCCGAGAGGTCGTAGGCACCGGCTTGGCCTGCGCCTAGCTGGTCTGCGAGGATGGCCGCGGTCGAGGGGAAGGCCATATCCGGAGTCACGGTCGCGACGATCAGGAGATCGATCGAAGCGGGCTCGACGCCGGCTTTGCCGAGTGCCTGCTCGGCCGCCGGGCGACAGAGATCGGACAGTGCCTGCTCGGGAGCGGCGATGCGGCGCTCCCGGATGCCGGTGCGCTCGACAATCCACTCGTCCGAGGTGTCCACCATCTGCGACAGCTCGTCGTTCGTGAGCACGCGCTCGGGGACGTACGAGCCGATGCCGGTGATCGACGCATGGAAGCCGCTGGGAGCCGACCCGATCACCGCTCGACTGCGAAGGTCAACGTCCCGCGGGCAGCGAGCTCGCCGCCGACGCGGGCCTCGGCCTTGCCGCGCCCGATGGGGCCGCGGACTCGCTCGAGCGTGCAGGTGAGCTGGAGCTCGTCCCCCGGCTCGACGATGCGCTTGAAACGGCAGTCGTCGATCCCGGCGAAGTAGGCGATCTTGCCGCGGTTCTCGTCCTGCGAAAGCACGGCAACCGCGCCGGTCTGGGCCATCGCTTCGACGATCAGGACGCCCGGCATCACGGGTCGCCCGGGAAAATGCCCCGGCAGATACCACTCGTCTTCCCGGACGAGCTTACGCGCGACCACCCGTTTGCCCGGCTCGAGCTCGAGCACCTCGTCGATGAGCAGAAACGGCTCTCGATGGGGCAGGATCGCCTCGATCTGGGACCGTCCGAAGGGAGCGTGGGCCTCCACGCGACTAGTCTAGTCAGCCGCCTCGCGGCCCAGATCCAGTCGGGTCGCCTCTGCGCGGTGGTAGACTCGATTCGGCTGTGAAAACGCGTTTCGTGCGGGGGTTTTCCGCGCTCGTAGCAGCGTCGGCCGTTCTCCTCTTGCTCGCATCGTCCGCCGCGGCGCAGGACCGGCCACGCGTGCTCGCCGTCCACTTCTCCCTCGACATCAATCCGGTCTCGCAGGACTACGTCAACCACCAGATCGACCGCGCAAACAAGGACGGCTACAGCGCGGTCGTCATCCTGCTCGACACGCCGGGCGGGCTCTCGACCTCGATGGAGAAGATCTACGAGAAGGAGCTCGTGTCCAAGGTCCCGGTGATCGTCTACGTCTCGCCGCCGGGCGCGGGAGCAGCATCCGCCGGCGTCTTCGTCGCCGAGGCCGCCGACGTGCTCGCGATGGCGCCCGCGACCAACATCGGCTCCTCGACCCCGATCAACCAGAGCGGCGGCAACCTCGGCAGCGACCTGCGCCGCAAGGTGATCAATCACTTCGCCGCCAAGCTGCGCACGCTCGCAGCGACCAACGGACGCAACGGCGACTGGGCGGCTTCGGCGGTGCGAAAGGCGTCGAACCTGACCGTCGACCAGGCGCTGAAGATCCACGTGATCGACGTGAAGGCCACGGATCTCCCGACCTTGCTGGACAAGCTCGACGGCCGCGTCACCTTCCGGAGGCACATCCGCCTCCACACCGCGAACGCCGAGATCGTCTCCGCGAGCCCGGGTTTCTTCGCCCGGCTCCTGAACGTCCTGATCGACCCCAACATCATCACGCTGCTCTTCCTGGCCGGGCTCGCCGGGATCGGCTACGAGATCTTCCACCCGGGGGTGGTGCTGCCCGGCGCGCTCGGGGCGGTGTCGCTCGTGACGGCGCTGTTCGGATTCTCGATCCTGCCGATCAGCTGGGCCGGGCTTGTCCTGCTCCTGCTCGGTGTCGCACTGCTCCTGATCGACGTCCACGTGACGAGTCACGGTGCGCTCACCGTCGCCGGCCTGATCAGCCTCGCCGTCGGGGCGATCATGCTGTTCCGAAACGCGCCCTCCCCCTACCACACGAACTTACCGCTCGTGATCTCGGTCTCCGTCGCGCTCGGTCTTCTCTGGGCGTTCGCGATCACGAAGGCCGTCCAGGTGCGCCGAAAACCCGTCAGCGTCGGCCCGCAGACGATCGTGGGAGAGATCGGCGAGGTCCGCGGCGGGGGGCTCGTGTTCGTCAACGGCGAGCTCTGGAAGGCCCGGATCTCGAACGGCGAAGCTCTCCGCCCGGGCTCGCGGGTCCGGGTCGAAGCGGTCGATCCCGCACTCGTCCTGGACGTCCGCCCGGTCGACGAGCCCGCCTCCGTCTCATAGGATCGTGCCAATCCCGCCGAAAGGAACCAGCATGACTGCCGCACTCGTCGTCGTCGTCGTCCTCGTTTTCCTCGTCGTCCTGTTCCTGATGTCCGCGATCAAGGTCGCCCGCGAGTACGAGCGCGGGATCATCTTCCGCCTCGGCCGCCTCCTGCCCGAGCCCAAAGGGCCGGGCCTCTTCCTCCTGATCCCGATCGTCGACCGGATGGTGAAGGTCGACCTCCGGACGATCACGCTCAACATCCCACCCCAGGAAGTGATCACGAAGGACAACGTGCCCGCGCGCGTCAACGCTGTCGCGTACTTCCGGATCGTCGAGCCGAAGGCAGCGATCGTCCAGGTCGAGAACTTCATGGTCGCGACCCTGCAGATCGCCCAGACGACGCTCCGGGCGGTGCTGGGCCAGCACGTCCTCGATGAGCTCCTGTCAGAGCGCGAGAAGATCAACGCGATCCTGCAGGAGATCATCGACTCGGCAACCTCCCCGTGGGGGATCAAGGTCTCGATCGTCGAGGTCAAGGACGTGGAGATCCCAAGCGGGATGCAGCGCGCGATGGCGCGCCAGGCGGAGGCCGAGCGCGAGCGGCGTGCCAAGGTGATCAACGCCGAGGGCGAATACCAGGCCTCCGAGCGGCTGAAGGACGCGGCGCTCGTGATCGAGGAGCACCCGATCGCGCTCCAGCTCCGCTATCTGCAGACGCTGCTCGAGATCGGGTCGGCGAACGCGACCACGATCGTCTTCCCGGCACCGATCGAGCTGATCAAGCCGTTCCTACAGGGAGTCGGGGCGGGAGACAAGGGAGCGAGCTGACGGCGGAGCTTCGCCGCGACCCGATCTCGGGACGGATCGTCGCCATCGCACCCGGCCGGGCTCACCGGCCCGGCGCGGGACGTGCGCAGATCGAGCCCGTCACCCAGGAGGAGCTCGACGAGTGCCCGTTCTGCGCCGGCCGCGAGGATCGGACGCCTCCGGAGACGCTTCGACTGACGGCGGACGGCGACTGGACAGCGCGGGTTGTCCCGAACCTTTATCCCGCCGTCGAGCGGCAGGAGGTGGTCATCCACTCGCCGCGACACGTGCGTTCCTTCGCCGAGCTGACCGACGACGAGATCGACGCCGTGACGGGCGCGTGGCTCCAGCGCGCGGCCACCGGACCTGGAGAGGGCTTCCCCTATGTTCTGCCGCTGATCAACGAAGGCCGCGCGGCAGGATCGAGCCTCCCGCACTCCCACTCGCAACTCGTCTTCCTGAGAGAAGCTCCTCCTGCCGTTCGCGACGAGGTGGCAGGCGGCGTTCGCGAGATCCTTGGTGCTCATGAGCTCGTCATCTCCGAGGAGGACGGAGTCAGGGCGGTCGTCCATCCGGCCGGGCGCCTGCCGTACGAGCTCCTGATCGCAGGAGACGCGGAGGGTCTCGCGCTCAGGCCGGCGCTCCGGCTTCTCCGCGACGCGATCGCACGACTCCGTTCGGTCGAGGGGCCGGTGCCGTGGAACGCCTGGCTGCACGGCGGCCCCTATGGGCACATCGAGGTCGTCCCACGGCTGGCGGTGATGGCCGGGCTCGAGCTCGGCGCCGGGATCTACGTCAACTCACTGGACCCGAGCGAGGCGGCTGCGCGGTTGCGGGCGGCGTGACCTGCCAGCCCCGCCAGGCCTCGGGGTCGAGTAGGAGGCGAAACGACCACGCGAGCTCATCGGGATCGTCCTCCCAGGACATGTTCTCCGCGCGGAGAGCAACGCGTGAGATCTGGCCGACTCTGCGGGCAGGCTCCGCCAGGGCCTCGAGCTCCGCCCGCAGCGCGAAACGCGTGAACGGTTCGAGATAGGCATCGCGGATCCGCTTCGTCTCAGGCGAACCGAGAGGCAGCTCGTGCCTGATCTCGATCACCCGCTGCGTGACCGCCAGGGTGAAGAACGGGTGTGAGACGCACGAGTCTCCCCAGTCGAGAAAGCGGTACGTCCCGTCGGTCAGGAAGATGCTTCCGTCCGTGAAGTCGTCGTTGTTGATCGTCTCGGGAACCGGAGCCGACGCGAGCAGCTCGCACACCCGCGTGACCTCGGGAACGAGCCGGAGCAGTTCGGCGTACTCATCCGGCGTCTGCCCTTCGGCGGGCTCGTCGATCAGCCCTTCGTAGGCCGCCGGCAACACGGACGAGCGTCGGTCGAACGCCCCGGCAGCGCGGAGCTCGTCCGCGTCGGGCGCCGCCTCGATCTGCAGCTCGGCGTAGAGCGGAAGCGCCTCGATCCAGTACCGGATGTCCCGATCGCGCTCGAGGACCGCGCTGAGCTGCTCGCCGCCATCCGGCATCAGCATCCGGCCGCGCTCGTCCGAGAACGCCACCTCGGTCACCAGCTCGGGCCGCCGGCGCGCCAGGAGCTCGATCAGCCGCACCTCGTGCGCGAGCGACGGCTGGGCCTCCTTGAAGAACATGGCTCCCGAGCGGGTGGGAACGCGAAGCACCGCTGCCCACGGGGCGATCCGGGCGTCCTCGATCGGCCCGGTGGGTTCGACCCGTGACCGGATCCACTCCTCGGCCTCCCGCCGCCAGGCGGGGTCGCTCCAGCGAAGGTCAGGCTTGCTCGACAGGAGCCGGAGTCTCGACCTCGGCCGGGGCCTCTTCCTCGTCCGACTCGACCACCGGAGCCAGCGCCGACACGGTCTCGCCCTCGCGCAGCCGCATCACGATCACGCCCTGCGTCGAGCGGCCCGCCCGGCGAATGCCGTCAACCGGCATCTTGATAACGGTGCCGCCGGTCGAGATCAGCATTACCTGGTAGCCGTCGCGAACGACGCGTGCGCCGGCGAGCTGGCCTCTGGCCTCCGTCAGCTGCACGGTCTTGACGCCGAGCCCGCCACGGCCCTTGCACGGGTACTGCGCGATCGGTGTGCGCTTGCCGTACCCGTTCTCGGTCACGACCAGGAGGTCCGCGTCGGGCTGGGCGATCCGAGCCGCGATCACCTCGTCGCCCTTGCGGAGCTTCATCCCGCGGACGCCTTCCGTTGCCCTCCCCATCGGCCGGGCCTCGCGCTCGTGGAAGCGAATCGCCTGACCTTTGCGGGAGACGACGATGATGTCGTCGTCCCCGGTCGAGTGCATGACGTCGACGAGCTCGTCGTCCTCCCGAAGCTTGATCGCGATGATCCCATCCGCCTTCAGCGGCGTGTTGTACTCCTCGAAGCGAGTCTTCTTGACGACGCCGTTCCGTGTCGCGAGCACGAGGTACTCGGCCTCGGTGAAATCGCGCGTTGCGATCACAGCGCGGACCTTCTCTTCCTGCGTGAGCGGAAGCAGGTTCACGATCGCGCGGCCCTTCGACTGCCGTGAGCCGAGCGGAAGCTCGTGCACCTTCAGCCGGTAGACCTTGCCGACGGTGGTGAAGAAGAGGACGTAGTCGTGCGTCGAGGCGACGAACAGGTGCTCGATGTAGTCGTCCTCCTTCAGGTCCATCCCCATTACGCCGATCCCGCCCCGCCGCTGCTCCCGGTACGTCGTCACGGGCAGGCGCTTGATGTAGCCCGAGCGGGTGATCGCGATCACCATGTCCTCCTCGGCGATCAGATCCTCGAGCTCGAGCTCTTCTTCGGCGGCGACAATCTCCGTCCGCCGGTCGTCGGTGCGACCGTACGTCTGCTTGATCTCCAGCAGCTCCTCACGGACGATCCCGTCGATGCGGGCCTCGTCGCCGAGGATCGCCCGCAGCTCGGCGACCCGCTCCTCCACGTCCTTGTACTCCTCCTCGATCCGCCGCCGCTCGAGCCCGGTCAGCCGCTGGAGCCGCAGGTCGAGGATCGCCTGCGCCTGGATCTCGGAGAGTCCGAAGGTCTCCATCAGCCCGCTCCGAGCCTCATCGGCGTCGTCGGACGCGCGGATCAACGCGATCACCGCGTCGAGGTTCTCGAGCGCCTTCAGATAGCCCTCGAGGACGTGCGCCCGCTCCTGCGCACGGCGCAGCTCGTGCTTCGACCGGCGCGTGACGATCTCGCGCTGGTACTCGAGGTAGTGCCGGATCAGCTCGAGCAGGCTGAGCGTGCGCGGGACGCCGTCGACGAGCGCGACCGCGTTGTATCCGAAGGTCGTCTGCAGCGCGGTGTGCTTGAACAGCTTGTTCAGGATGACCTGCGGGACAGCCTCGCGCTTCAGCTCGACCTGGATCCGCATCCCCGACTTGTCCGAATGGTCGACGACGTCGCTGATCTCCGGGAGGACCTTGTCCCCGTACAGGTCGGCGATCTTCTTGATCACGCCGGCGTCGCCGCCCTTCTTGACCCCGTATGGAAGCTCGGTGATCACGATCGCCGTCTTGCCGCCGCGCAGCTCCTCGATGTGGGCGCGCGCGCGGACGACGATGCGGCCGCGCCCGGAGCGGTAGGCGTCGCGGATCCCGGTGCGGCCGACGATGATCGCGCCGGTCGGGAAGTCGGGGCCCTTGATGTAGCGGTTCAGCCGCTCGACGTCGATGTCCGGGTCGTCGATCATCGCGATCACAGCGTCGACGGTCTCACTCAGGTTGTGCGGTGGGATGTTCGTCGCCATGCCGACCGCGATCCCGGCGGAGCCGTTGACGAGCAAATTCGGGAAGCGGGAGGGAAGAACGACCGGCTGCTTGCGAGTCTCGTCGTAGTTGGGGACGAAGTCGACCGTGTCTGCGTCGATCTCGCGCAGAAGCTCTGTGGCCATTCGTGACAATCGGCACTCGGTATACCTCATGGCGGCCGCCCCGTCGTCGTCGAGGTTGCCGAAGTTGCCCTGGCCGTCGACGAGCGGGTAGCGGAGCGAGAACGGCTGCGCCATCCGCACGAGCGTGTCGTAGATGGCCGTGTCGCCGTGCGGGTGATAGGCGCCCATTACGTCGCCGACCACCCGGGCGCACTTGACCCGCCTCCGGTTCGGTTGCAAGCCGGCCTCGTGCATCCCGAACAGGATCCGCCGGTGCACCGGCTTCAGCCCGTCGCGGACGTCCGGAAGTGCGCGACTGACGATGACGGACATCGCATAGTCGAGGAAGCTCGAGCGCATCTCCTGCTCGAGCTCGCGCGGCTCGATCCGGCCGGCTCCGAGTGGCTCTACGTCAGACACGATCACCTACCTGGCAGATCGTGCTCTCGGGCCGCGAAAAGCAAGCCAGGCTAGGACGCAGGGAGCGTTCGTAGCCGGAGGCTACGGGCGCGACTGAGGACGACGCATGGCGCCGCTTTGCAGCGCGCCCGAGAGTGCGAGATGACTGATAGGGGGTCGTCTCAAACATCGAGGAAGCGGACGTCTCGTGCGTTCTGCTCGATGAACTCTCGCCGCGGCTCGACCTGGTCGCCCATCAGCGTCGAGAAGACGCGGTCGGCGCGGGTCGCATCCTCGACCTCGACCCGCACCAGGACGCGCCGGGCCGGATCCATCGTCGTGTCCCAGAGCTGCTGAGCGTCCATCTCGCCGAGGCCCTTGTACCGATCGATCGACAGACCCTCTTTGGCGAGCGCGAGCGTCTTTGCACGCAGCTCCTCGAAGGTGAGCGCGACGGCCGATTTCTTCCCCAGCTTGATCGTGAACGGCGGCAGGCCGACGACCTCCGCCGCCCGCTCGTAGGAGCGGCGCAGGTTCGAGTAGATCGGCGACTCGAGCAGCTCGCCGGGAATGTCGACGTGGCTGGCGGTGCCGGTCGACCGCTCGATGATCTTGATCCGGACCGACGCGTCGCTCCGGTCGAGCACCGACAGCTCGTAGCCGTTCTCGCTCAAGCCGGCCAGCTCGCCTTCGATCTCGCCGGAGGCTCCGACGCCCGTCTCGACGAGGCGGTGCGCGACGACGAAGTCGCCGGCGTCGGGAAAGTCCGAGCGCAGCCGCGCCGACCAGCCCTCGAACTCGTTCAGCGCGCGCTGGAAGCGGTGGTAACGGGCCTCGGTTAGCGAGAGCGCCGAGCCGTCCCGGGCGGTGATCTGCAGATCCTTGACCCGCTCGCGCACGAGCAGCTCCTCGAGCTGGGAGTCCTTCTCGATGTAGGTCTCCCGGTTGCCGATCTTGACCTTGTAGAGCGGCGGCACCGCGATGTAGACGTGGCCGCGCTCGACGAGCTCGGGCATCTGCCGGTAGAGGAAGGTGAGGATCAGTGTGCGGATGTGGGCGCCGTCGACATCGGCGTCCGTCATCACGATCACCCGGTTGTAGCGCAGGCTCGCGACGTCGAACTCGTCGCCGATCCCGGTTCCGATCGCGGTGATCATCGCCTGGATCTCCGCGTTCGAGAGCACCTTGTTGATGCGGTTCTTCTCCGAGTTGATCACCTTCCCGCGCAGCGGCAGGATCGCCTGGTAGGTGCGGTCCCGCGCGTCTTTCGCCGACCCTCCCGCCGAGTTGCCCTCGACCAGGTAGAGCTCTGCGACCTCGGGGTCTCGGATCGAGCAGTCGGCGAGCTTGCCGGGGAGCGACGAGTTCTCGAGCGCGCTCTTCCGCCGCGTCAGCTCGCGCGCCTTGCGCGCCGCCTGCCGCGCGCGAGAAGCATCGATCGCCTTTTGGATGATCGCGCGAGCGTCGCTTGGGTTCTCCTCCAGGAACTCGCCCAGCTTCTGGTTGACGGTCTGCTCGACGAGCCCGCGCACCCACGGGTTTCCGAGCTTCGTCTTCGTCTGACCCTCGAACTGCGGCTCGCGCAGCTTGACCGACAGCACGGCCGCAAGCCCTTCGCGGACGTCCTCGCCCTCGAGGTTCGGATCCTTCTCCTTGATCAGGCCTTTGCTCCGCGCGTAGTCGTTGAGCGTCCGCGTCAGCGCACCCTTGAAGCCGGACAGGTGCGATCCGCCCTCGTGGGTGTTGATGTTGTTGGCGAAGGAATAGACCGACTCCTGGTAGGAGCTGTTCCACTGCATCGCCACCTCGACTTGGCCCTGGCCGTTGTCGCCGCCAACGCTCTCGCCCTCGAAGTAGACGATGTGCTTGTGCAGCGGGTCCTTCGCCTCGTTCGTATACGCGACGAAGTCCCTGATCCCGCCCTCGTAGTGGAACTCAACCTGCTGCCCGCCGGCGCGCTCGTCGGTGAAGACGATCCGCAGCCCCCTGGTGAGGAAGGCCGTCTCGCGCAGCCGCTGCTGGAGGATCTCCGCCTCCCATTCGATCTCCTCGAAGATCTCGTGGTCCGGGAAGAAGGAGATCGTCGTCCCCGTCTCCTTGGTCTTTCCGGTCGCCTTCATATCCGCGTTCGGCTCGCCGCGGGTGAACTCTTGACGCCAGATCTGCCCGTCGCGCTTTACCTCGGCGATCAGCCACTCCGAGAGTGCGTTCACGACCGAGACTCCGACGCCGTGTAGACCACCGGAGACCTTGTAGCCCTCGCCGCCGAACTTTCCGCCTGCGTGCAGCTTCGTCAGCACGATCTCGAGCGCCGGCCGCCCCTGATCCGCCATCACGTCCACGGGGATGCCCGACCCGTCGTCCGAGACCGTCACCGAGTCGTCTGGATGGATGGTCACGTCGGCCTTCGTCGCGCGACCCGCCATCGCCTCGTCGACGGCGTTGTCGACCACCTCGAAGATGAGATGGTGAAGGCCCCGCGAGCCCGTGGAGCCCACGTACATGCCGGGCCGGAGCCGGACCGGCTCCAGGCCCTCGAGAACGGTGATGTCCTTTGCTGTATAAGTCGCTTCAGCCACTAAAAAAGCCCTGCAAATTCGTTGATTTCGGGCGGAGTTAAGTGTATCAAAGCGAGCGGTCGGAAGAAGCCCTCGCGAGGCTTGCCGCAGCCGCCCTGGAGACGAGCTCTCGAAGCTCCTCGTCCCCGACCGGAGCAGCAATTTTAGCCGCCGCGGCCAGATCACGCGCAGACGGTCGGGAAGTCTTTTTTTGCTCTTTCGGCGCGGTCTCGGCACTCTGCTCGGGCAGGTTCCCCGGGGCGAAGCGCAGGCGCCGCGGCTTGTCCTCCCCAAGGACGTGCGCGAGCCGAGCCGCGATCTCGGGCTCGAGCTGCGCGAGCTCGAACGCCCAGGCCGACGAGCCGACCGCAACGTGAAGCGTCCCGTCGCGCGCGAAGCGGGCCGGCCAGGCGTTGCGTGCGATCACGTCGCCGACAACCCCGGGCCACGCGGCGACCACCTCCGCCATCCCACCGGCGGCGCCGAACCGCCCGAGCTCTCGCTTCACTTCCCCGCCGAGCCGATCCATCAGACCGCCCGCGCCAGGCCGAGAGAGACCTCCACGAGCTGATCGGCGCCGGCGGGCAGCGCCTCCGCCGCCGTCGCCGTGACGAGGCTCTGCCCCACCTCGCGAATCCGCTCGGACAGCGTCCGCCTCCGCGCCTCGTCGAGCTCCGAGAGGACGTCGTCCAAGAGCAGCAGCGGCGGGTTCGCGCGATCCGCGAGCAGCTCCGCCTCGGCGAGCAGGAGCGCGAGCACGGCGATGCGCTGCTCTCCCTGCGAGCCGAAGCGCCTCAGGTCGCGCGCGCCTGACGTGATCGCGATGTCGTCGAGGTGCGGGCCGAGCCCGGTTGCGCCACGCTCGAGGTCACGGTCGACCCGGGCCTCCAGCGCCTCCACGGCCGGGGGGTCGCCCTGGTACTCGAGCCGCGCCTCCTCGACACCGAGCACACCGGCCTGGCGCGCAAAACCCGGCCCGAGCCGTGCGACGGTCTCCATCCGCGCCTCGACGAGCTCCGCCCCGAGCAAGGCCACCCGTTCGGTCCAGGGCGCGAGAGCATCCCGCGAGGACAGACCGGCGAAGACCCTGCGCAGAGCGGCGTTCCGCTGACCAACCGCCGCGGCATATTCGACCGGAAGCGGCGCACGCGCCGGTGCCAGCCTCCCGAGCACCCGGTCGAAGTACGCCCGCCGCACCACCGGCCCGCCCTTCACGATCGCCAGCCTGTCGGGCGTGAACACGAGCGCCGCCACCTCCGATCGCAGCTGCTCGGCCGCCCGCAGCGGCGCTCCGTTCAGCTTCGCCTTCTTCGCGGCCCGAAGTTGCAGCGTCACCTCGAGCTCGAGCGGAACGCCGGCCCGCTCTCCCTTCAGCACGATCCTTCCCGCCTCCGCCCCGAGCCTGACGACCTCCGCGTCACTGCGCGTTCGCGGCGAGAACCCCTGCGCTCCCAGATGAACCGCTTCGAGCAGGTTGGTCTTGCCGACTCCGTTCGGGCCGACGATCAAGACGATCCCCGGCTCGAGCTGCAGGTCGAGCCGCTCGTACGAGCGGATGCTCGCCAGCGAGACCGAGTGAAGGAGAACGTCAGCCCGCCAGCCGGATCGGCATGATCAGGTACTGGAAGTCGTCGGCCTCCGACCGGATCAGCCCCGGCCGTAGCGGGCTGATCAGCCTCAGCTGGATCTCGTCCGTCTCGACCGACTCGATCCCATCCCGCAGGAAGTCCGCATTGAAGCCGATCTCGAGCGGCTCTCCGCTGAACGGCACGGGCAGGGACTCCTGCGCCTCGCCGACGTCCTGAGCCTGCACCGACACGGTCAGCTCGCCCTCGGCGAATCGCAGCCGCAACGGAAGGTTTCGCTGCGCCAGCACCGACACGCGGCGGACCACGTCGAGGATCTCGGTTCGCGGAAGCGTGATCTCGTGCTCGAACTCCTCCGGGATCAGCTGCCGGTAGTCGGGGAACTGTCCGTCGATCCGGCGCGTCGTCAGCAGCACGTCGCCGGCGCTGAAGACCGCGTGGTTCTCGTGCACCCCGAGCTGAAGCTCCTCCGCGGCGCCGGCGATCCGGCCGAGCTCGGTCAGCGCACGGGCCGGCACGATCGCCTCGAGCTCGGGAACGGAGCCCTCGAGCGCCGTCTCCTTGACCGCGAGCCGGTACGAGTCGGTGGCCGCCATCACGAGCTTGCCGGCGACGAACCGAACGAGAATCCCCGTCAGGACCGGGCGGGACTCGTCGCGAGACGCCGACCGCCCCACACGCGCGACCGTCTCCAGCAACGCTTCTCGCGAGACGCCAAACATCTGAGCGCCCTCCACCTCAGGAAGCCGCGGAAAGTCCTCGGCGGCGTGCGTGTGCAGCGAGTAGCTCGCCGAGCCGGATGTGATCGAGACGCGACCTTCCTCCGGTTTATGCTCGATCTCAACGCTCGCTTCCGGGAGCAGCCGCACGATGTCGACCAGCAGCCGTCCGGGGACAACCGTCGTGCCCTCCGACCCGACGTCCGCCTCGAGCGAGGAGCGCAGCGAGAGCTCCATGTCGGTCGCGGCGAGCCCGAGACGGCCGCCTTTCGCCCGCAGCGAGACTCCCGAGAGGATCTGAACCGTCGGCCGCATCGACACGGCACGCGAGACGATCCCGAGCTTCTCGACCAGGGCTTCCCGTGCGCAAGTGAGCTTGAGGGCGGAGCCGACCATTGTTTCTACCTGAGTCATTTAATTAAACCCCTCGTAGTAGTAATAGGGCGTGTGGACGACGGGGAAGATGCGGAGTATCGGCTCCGTAGAGCGGATTCTGCCTGGGGACGAAGGCTGCGGCTCCGTGCAGGGAATGAACAGCTCGAGTGAGGTTCGGCGGTAGTCCACAGATTTCAGCGCTGATGCTTGATGCGCGCGGTCAACTCTTGCACGAGGTTGTACACAGAGCGATCCTCCTTGATCAAGCGCGCGATCTTCGAGGTGGCGTGGATGACGGTCGTGTGGTCGCGGCCGCCGAACTCACGGCCGATCTTCGGGAGCGACGAGTCGGTGAGCTCGCGGGAGAGGTACATCGCGACCTGGCGTGGATACACGATGTTCTGTGAGCGCTTGTCGCCGCAGAGTTGCTTGCGGGAGAGCCCGAAGCGCTCGGAGACGAGGTCCTGGATCCGGTCGATCGAGACCTGGGCCGTGTCTCCCTGCGGGAACACGTCCTGCAGGACGTCCTGCGCCAACTCCTTGGTGATCGGGCGGCCCGTGAGCGAGGAGAAGGCGACGACGCGCGTCAGCGCTCCTTCGAGCTCTCGGATGTTGCTCGAGATCCGGCTGGCGATGAACGTGAGGATCTGGGAGTCGGGGATGTGCGTTCCGTCGGTCTTCACCTTCTTGCGCAGGATCGCGATGCGCGTCTCGAGATCCGGAGGCTGGATGTCGGTGATCAGGCCCCACTCGAAGCGCGAGCGCAGTCGATCCTCGAGTGTGGGGAAAGAGCGCGGAGGACGGTCTGAGGAGATCACGATTTGCCGGCCGGCCTCGTAGAGGCTGTTGAACGTGTGGAAGAACTCCTCCTGGATCGACTCTTTGTGCTCGAAGAACTGGATGTCGTCGATCAGCAAGAGGTCGTACGTGCGGTAGCGCTGCTTGAAGCCCTCGATCCGCTTGTCGCGCAGCGAGTTGATGAAGTTGTTCATGAAGGTCTCGCTGGTGACGTAGTGGGATGACATCGCACTCAAGTGCTCGCCGATGTACTGCGCGATCGCCTGCAGGAGGTGCGTCTTGCCGAGTCCCGTGCCCCCGTAGATGAAGAGCGGGTTGTACGCCTGAGCCGGCGCCTCGGCGACCGCGAGGGCCGCGGCATGGGCGAACCGGTTCGACGAGCCGATCACGAACGAGTCGAACGTGTACTTCGGATTCAGGTCGGAGTAGACGGGCCTCGGCTGCTCGGCGGTCTCACGGTTGCGCGGCGGGACCGGTTTCGGGCGCTGCCGGACCGTGAGGACGATCTCTCGCTCCTGGCCGGTCGTCTCGCGGACGGCGGCGCGGATCAGCTCGAGGAAATGACCGCCGATCCAGGCCTTGGCGAAGTCATTCGGAGCGGCGATGACAAAGGTGTCAGGCGAGAGCTCGAGGCCCTTCGCGTCCCCGAACCACGTGCTGTAGGTGGTCTCGTTCAGCGCCTCCCTGAGCCGGCCCGCGACCTCGGTCCACAGGCTCTCTGCAGTCAGCTCGATTTGGCGCTCCATCCCCCTGCGTGCACTCCTCCTGGCCACGTGCGAGGCGCCGATAGTACCACCCGCTCGGCGCCCGCTCAATGTCAATACCCAGATGTTCGAAGGCGGGAAAAGAGTGCGATTTGCAGGGCTTTATTCACACTTCACATGTCTGTCCACAGGTGTGGACAGATCCTGTGGGCGAAGCCGCACGGGTGTCCCTGATTGCACCTGGACCGCGCGCGCCCCTGTGGATAACGATACCTGCAACTACTTGTCTATACTGATCCGGCGCCGCCTCGCGCGGCGCGTCTTTCTGTCTCGATTCGATCTCTCATGAAGCGGACCTACCAGCCCAACGTGCGCAGGCGAAAGCGCAAGCACGGCTTCCGTGCGCGGATGTCCACGCGCGCGGGCCGCGCGATCCTGAAGCGCCGCCGCGCCAAGGGCCGGAAGCGGCTCTCCGCCTAGCGATTGGCCCGGAAATCAGGCCAATCGCTAGAAGCTGCTGGTGGGCAACGCGTTGGTGTCTGACAAGCGGAGTGCTGGGGCAAGGCGCCGCATTACCATTGACCAGCATCCAACCTTGATGGCAACTACGCGCATCGCCCACAACCAACTGCTAGGTGATTGGCCTGTTTCCCGGCCAACCACCTGAGGCCCCCGTGCAGCGCCGGCACCGGCTCTCCCGCTCACGGGACTTCGACGCGGTCTATCGGCACGGACGCTCGGTCTCGACCCGCTACCTCGTCCTCTACTGGTTCGAGCGGGGAGACGAGAACTCGGATTCGCCCCGGCTCGGGATCGCGGTTCCGAAGAAGCTCGGCGGCGCGGTGATTCGCAACAGGATGAAGCGGCGCCTGAGAGAAGCGTGGGGCCGGGCCCTGCCGGGGGTCCCCGCCGAGAACGACTACGTGCTCGTCGTCCGCCCGGGCCTGCCCGAGGCGGTCGAGGCTCGAGGCTTCGACTGGCTCGAGGAGCGCGTGCGGGAAGTGCTCCAGAAGAGGCAGCCGTGAGGTACGCCGGCATCGCACTCGTCCAGGCCTATCGCTGGCTCGTGAGCCCACTGTTTCCAAGCTCGTGCAAGTTCCACCCGTCCTGCTCGCAGTACGCCGTCGACGCGCTGCGCAAATACGGGCTCGTGCGCGGGTCGCTGAAGGCCGCCCGGCGCCTGCTTCGCTGCCATCCCTGGAGCCACGGCGGAGTTGACTACGCATGATCGTCCATCGGCCGAAGGGCGGCCAATGATCGCCGTTCCGCTCCTGAGCATCCTCAGCCCGCTCGAGGACGTCCTCCGCAACGTGCTCGAGTGGATGCACAACACGGTCGGCCTGCCGTGGGCGTGGTCGATCGTCGCCGTGACGGTGATCGTCCGTCTGATCCTCGTGCCGCTCACCGTCAAGCAGATTCACTCGATGCAGAACCTGCAGCGGCACGCGCCGCAGATGAAGGAGATCCAGAAGAAGTACAAGCAGGACAAGAAGAAGCAGCAGGAAGAGCTGATGCGCTTCTACAAGGAGAACCAGATCAACCCGGCGGCCTCATGCCTGCCGCTGCTGGCGCAGTTCCCGGTCTTCATCGCGCTCTACTTCGTGCTGCGGAACTTCACCAACCACGTCCACGCGACTCCGCACGAGCTCTCCTGGCTCGGCCTGATCAACATCACGCACCACGCGAGCACGGGGTGGGGGCCGATGCTGCTCGTGATCTATGCCGCCAGCCAGATCGCGTCGACCCTGTTCATGTCGACGACGATGGACAAGATGCAGCGGACGCTGCTGCTCGTCTTGCCGCTCGTCTTCATCACCTTCATCAGTCGCTTCCCCGCCGGCCTCGTCCTTTACTGGGTGACGACCAACCTGTGGACGGTCGGGCAGGGAGTCGTCACGCGCAGGCTCGTGCCAAAGACGCCTGCCCCGGCGCTGGCGCCGAAGCGCACGTCGCGCACGAAACCCGCCGAGGAGGCGCCTCCCGACACCGGCGACGGTGCCAAGCCCGAGCAGCCACCGCCGAAACCGCAGCCCCAGGTGCGCAAGGTGAGGCGGAAGAAGAAGAAGCGCGCGCGCCGGTGAGCTCGGACCTCCAGACCGAGGCGACCGGCGAGACGGTCGGAGAGGCGAAGTGGCAGGCCTTGCGTGAGCTCGAGCGGCTGAGCCCGGGGCTCGACAAGTCGCTCGTCCGCTTCCAGGTTCTGTCGGAGGGCGAGCGGGGGCTGCTCGGCGTCGGCTACAGGCCCGCGCGGGTGATCGCCAGCGTTCCCGAGGGACCGCAGGCTGCGCCTGCCGCCCCGCCGGCCGACGAGAGCGAGCTCGCGGCCCGCGTGCGGGAGCTCGTCGAGCGCGCGACTCACGCGATGGGGCTCAGCTGCCGGATCGATATCCACGAGGACGAGGAGTCGGTGACCGCGTCGTGCTCGGGATCCGAGCTCGGCCTCCTGATCGGCAAGCGCGGGCAGACGATCGACGCGCTTCAGTACCTCGCGAACGCGATCGTCTACCGCGCGTTCGGGGAAGGCGCGAAGCAGGTCGTGATCGACGCGGCGCGGTATCGGGAGCGGCGGAAGGCGACGCTCGAGACGCTGGCACTCCAGGCGGCGGAGCGGGTCCGGGCCGGCGGCGATCCCGTCGGGCTCGAGCCGATGACTTCGATCGAGCGCAAGGTCGTCCATCTCCGGCTCAAGGACGAGCCGGGCGTCGGCACCGAGAGCGAAGGCGTCGAGCCGAATCGGTACGTCGTCGTGGTGCCCGCATCGGCTCCGGCCGACAGTCCTTGAATCCCACCGCTTCCCAGCTTGTGTTTAAAAACACAGGCACGGAGGAGCGAGTGCGTGCCTGGCTCCAGGCGCTGCTCGACACCCCAGGGCTGACCTCGGTCCGAGACCTCGAGGAGGCCTGGAAAGTCCATGTCGAGCAATCGCTGGCGGCCCTTCCGGTGGTGCTCCGGGTCGAGGGGCAGATCGTCGACGTCGGGTCGGGGGGCGGCGCGCCCGGGATTCCGCTCGCGGCTGCGCTGCCCGACCGGCATGTGACGCTCCTCGAGTCGAACGAGCGGAAGGCCGCGTTCTTGGAGCGCGCCGCGGCCGAGTTCCCAAACGTGACCGTCGTACGGGGCCGGGCGGAGGAGCAGGAGCTCGAGCGCTTCGGTGTCGCCGTCGCGAAGGCGCTGGCCCCCCCGCCGGTCGCGCTCGAGTGGTGCCTGCCGCTCGTGCGGATAGGCGGCGCAGCGATCCTGTACGTGGGTCCCTCTGCCGACTCGGAGGCGGTTGCAAGGGCCGCGGCGAAGCTGGGAGGCGCAGCGCCCGAAGCCGAGCCGGGGCTGCTGGTCGTACGGAAGATAGCGCCGACTCCGCCCGGCTTTCCGCGGCGGCCCGGGATCGCCCGGAAACGTCCGCTCGCGTAACGAGAATGCCCGTGTGCCTGCGACCATCTACGCGGTCGCCAACCAGAAGGGCGGCGTCGGCAAGACGACGACGGCGGTCAACCTCGCCGCCTGCCTCGCCGAAGCCGGCGAGCGGGCGCTGATCGTCGACCTCGATCCGCAGGCGAACGCGACCTCCGGCCTCGGAGAGCGGGCGAACGGCTCGTCCACCTATGAGCTCCTCGACGGGGCGCCTCTCCGGCAGCTTGCCAAGGAGACGGCGTTTCCGCGGCTGCACTTGGTTCCGTCCCGGCCCGAGCTGGCCGGCGCCGCGGTCGAGCTGGCCGGTCGCTCGGACGGCGAGACCTACCTGCGCGAGGCGCTCGACGCCGGCCGCGAGGACTACTCGTTCGTCTTCCTCGACTGCCCGCCGTCGCTCGGGCCGCTAACCGTCAACGCGCTGTCGGCGGCCGACCGCGTGCTCGTGCCGGTGCAGGCCGAGTACTACGCGCTCGAAGGGCTGTCGCAGCTCGTCCGCTCGGTCGAGCTCGTCCGGGCGCGTCTGAACCCGCGCCTTACGCTCGCGGGCGTCCTGCTGACGATGGTGGACGGAAGGACGAAGCTCTCCGCTGAGGTGGCCGAGGAGGTCCGGCGCCACTTCGGCGAGCTCGTGTTCAAGAACACAGTTCCCCGTTCGGTGCGGCTGGCCGAGGCACCGAGCTACGGGATGCCTGCGATCCGTTACGACCGGCACTCGGCGGGCGCCGAGGCCTACTGGAAGGTGGCGATGGAGCTTGTCGAGCGTTCCTGAGAAGCGGCGGGGCCTCGGACGGGGCCTCGAGGTACTCGTCGGCGGCATGGGCGAGGGCCCGGAGCTCGCCCAGCTGGCGGTTGAGTCGATCCATCCGAACCCGCGCCAGCCCCGGCGGCGGTTCGAGCCGGAGGCGGGGTCCGGTCTCGCGCGCTCGATCGAGACGCAGGGGATGCTGCAGCCGGTAGTGGTGCGGCCGCGCGCCTCCGGGGGCTACGAGCTGATCGCCGGAGAGCGGCGCTGGCGGGCTGCGAAGGAGGCCGGCGTTGCCAAGGTGCCTGCGCTCGTCAGGGAGGCCGGGGACAGCGAGTCGCTACTCCTGTCGCTCGTGGAGAACGTCGCGCGCGAGCAGCTGTCGGCGGTGGAGGAGGCGCGCGCCTACGCGGTGCTGATGGACGAGTTCGGGCTCCCGGTTGGCGAGATCGCGGAGCGTGTCGGCCGGTCCAGCTCGAGCGTCTCGAACCGGCTGCGGCTGCTCGAGCTCCCCGACGACATCCTCTGGATGCTCGCCCGCGGGGAGCTGACCGAGGGCCACGCTCGGGCAGTGCTCGGCGCCCCAGGGCAGGCCGAGCGACGCCGGCTGGCAAAGCGGGTGCTCAAGGAAGGGCTGTCCGTGCGTCAGACCGAGCGGGCCGCCCGGACGATGGGCGCGCGTACGTACAGGACGCGCCCGACGCGAATCGACCCCGCGATCGCCGAGCGCGCGGCGCGGGCCGTCCAGCGCCTGACGGGGTTTCGGCCGAAGGTGACGCCGACGCGAATCGAGATCCCATTCGCGGACGAGCGCGAGCTTGCGGAGCTGGCCGAAGCGCTGGAACGAGCTTCGGTACCATCGCCGAGAACGGGCGATTAGCTCAGTCGGTTAGAGCGCCGCTCTGATAAGGCGGAGGTCCGTGGTTCGAATCCACGATCGCCCATTTCCTCAGCGTGCCGCAGTGCTCCCCGCACGGCCTCGGCGATGTAATCGTTCCCGATTTCGTCCACGCCGAACCACCTGAGCTCGAGGGACTCCGGTGAGCTCAGCTCGTGCTCGGAGCTTCCCGCCGGGGCGAGCGCAACGAATCTGACGTCGATGTGCACGTGAGGACCCGCCGCAGGCTCGCCGGGATGGACGTCGACATCGAAGGGAACCGGGTCGAGCACCAAGGAGGTCAGGCCGGTTTCCTCGACGACCTCGCGCAGGGCGACGCCGGCCACGTCCGGGTCGCCGTCGCAGTGGCCGCCGGGCTGCAACCAGCGCTCGAACTTCGGATGCCAGAGGAGTAGCACGCGGCCGCCGGCCGGATCGACGACGAACGCGGAGCCGGTGAGGTGCGCCGGCATGGCCGCCCGCTCGGCCACTTCCGGCACCGTTCGCGCGAGGAAGAGCGCAAGCTCCTTGATCGCGGCGCGTCGCCACGAGTACGGCCGGATACTGTCGAGCGTCTCCACGGGCGTCGCCACGTGGCGATCGTAGCCCTGCAAGGGAAGAGTTTGACCGTCGACCCCTGGGCTATCATGGCCGCAGGGTCATGCAGCGGATGGACATTTACGGCGTCTCGTTCGACCTGGTCGGGAAGCAGCCGATCGTGCTGCTGAAGACTGCCGAGGGAAACAAGTTCCTCCCGATCTGGATCGGCCACCCGGAGGCCGCCGCGATTCTGATGCGCATCCAGGGCGCGTCGACTCCGCGCCCGATGACGCACGACCTCCTCACGGACATGCTCCTCAAGCTCGACGCCGAGGTGATCGCGGTCACCGTGACCGAGCTCCGCGACAACACCTTCTACGCCAGCATCACGGTGCAGCAGAACGGGTCGGAGATCGAGATCGACTCCCGCCCGTCCGATGCGATCGCCCTGGCAGTTCGATCCGATGCCCCGATCTACGCGGCGGACGACGTGATCGAGGAGTCGGCGATCGAGTTCGAGGGCGAGGATGCGCCGCCGGAGAACGTTTCGACGATGACTCCCGAGCAGCAGGCGCAGCTCCGCGACCAGTTCAAGGAGTTTCTCGAGAACGTCACGCCGGACCAGTTCGCCGCCGCCGCAGACGACGAGGACTAGCCAACCCAGTCGACGTGGATGCGCTTCCCGGTCGTCGGAAGCGCGATCAGCTGGTAGGGAAAGGTCAGCTTCGGCACGCCGGGGTTCGCGAGCGTCGCGTTCTGCCTCCGCACCGTGACGACGACGTGCTCGCTGTCCTCGCTCACGCGGAGCACGCGGATCGAGTAGGCCGTCGTCGAGCGGGGGCCGAGCGTGATCAGCGCCGCCCGCCAGCGCGGGAAGTCGACCCGGGGCACGTGCGTCCCGCCGCGCGAGTGCAGATAGGCGGCGAGCTGCGGCTCGGAGATGAACTCGCGTGTGATTCCCCGAGGGAGCTCGAGCGCCCCGGTCTCGGCGCTGAGGTTGCGCCAGGGGAGCGGATGCGAAGCACCCGGACCGCCCAGCTTGTCCACGAGCAGCCAGGCCGTGGCGGCGACGGCGAGGAGGACGACGGCGGCGAGCTTGACTCGGGTGGCGATCAGTAGATGATCACGGTCGTGCCGTAGCCGTGCGTCTCGTAGAGCGAGTACGCGATCCACAGCGGAACCCGGACGCAGCCGTGGCTGGCCGGATAGGCCGGCACGGACGGATAGCCGTGGATGGCGAAGGCGCCGATGAAGTACATCGAGTAGTACATGCTGAGCGAGTTGAAGCCCGGCGTCTTGCTGTAGACGTGGAAGACGCCGAGCGGCGTGTTGCCCGTCGCGCCGGTCGAGACCTGGATCGCGCGTGCGACCCGGCCACCGCGCACCTCGAACATGACCTGCCGGGTCTTGTCGACCTCGAAATGGTTCCCGGAGCGGTAGCGCGCCGACGGGATCCCGACTGCCTGGAGCTTCCGCCAGAAGGCCCGATCCACGCTGCCGGTCCGGTCGAGCCAGTTCACCTTCTGGAAGGCGAGCACGGCGTCGTAGGTGTCTTCTCCGTAGTAGCCGTCGACGCGCTCGAGCGCGTAGTGGAGATCCCGAAGCCGCTGCTCGAGGAAGCGGACGGAGGGGCCGCGCGAGCCGAAGCCGAGATTCGGCATCGCGACGGTGACGCGGAGGAAGCGCCCGACGCGCGCGAAGCCGGAGACCGTGTCGGCGGAGACTCGAATCGAGTAGATGCGTGGGCTCGACGTCTTCAGCCGCACCCGCGCGGTCCCGGTGGCGGAGCCGTCGAAGACCTTCGCCCCGTGACGGAGGACGGTGATGTGGATCGGCCCGGCGACAGCAGGCCGGAGTCGGGCGACGACCGCGAGCGGGCTGCCGACGAGTGCCACGCCGGCGATCCTCGCGGTCAGCACCGGGCGCACGCGGACGGGCACGCTGTTCGAGACGGCGTCGAGCAGCGAAGCCTGGTACGTACCGGGCTGCTGGGCCCGCGCGCGAAGGCGGTAGCTCCCGTTTCGCCGGGTGAGGGTCGCCCCGACGGCGTGACCGTCGCGCCGGAGGACGATGCGGACGGAGGCCTCGGCCGGCCTGATCGCTCCGCGGAGGACGAAGGCATGCGCGTAGCGGGCGGCGCGGGGCGCGCGGAGCGAGAGCGCGTACGCGGTGATTAGCACCGTGACCTGTGTCGTCTGGCCGCCATACGCGGTGCCCGTGACCGCCGCCGTGTACCTGCCGGCGTCCGTATAGGTGTGCTGCACGACCGCGCCGTCGCCCGCGGAGCCGTCCCCGAAGTCCCAGTGATACGCGATCGCCTCGCCCGAGGCGGTGAAGGAAACCTGGAGCGGTGCGGCGCCCGACTGCGGTGTTGCCTGGACCGAGACCGACGGACCGGCCGCATGCCCAGCGGGGGCCCAGGCGAGGCCCAGCAGGAGCACGAGCAGGAAGCGCTTTCGCATGGGCTTCGGAAATTCGGCCCGGGACGCCTGGATCCTGCGCACTTAGGTTGAGACGGCCACGATCAAAACGATGCTGTTGAACGCTCCGTGGACGATCATCCCCGGGTAGACGCTGCCGGTGCGGCTGCGAACATACGCGAGCCCGGCGCCGAAGGCCGCGAGGATCGGAAGTGCCTCGACCAGCCCGTGTGCGAGCCCGAAGAAGAGCCCGACGAGCACGATCGCGGTCCAGCGTCCGAAGGGCTGGAGCAGCTTGTAGCCGATACCACGGAAGGTCAGCTCCTCCACGATCGGAGCCAGGACGGCGATGACGACGAAGTTGGCCACGAAGGGTGCGGCGCGGTCGGGATGCCAAGTCTTGGGGACGAGGCCCTGCTCGTTCCCAGGTTGCAGAAGCGGAGAGAGGATCCCGGCGAGAACGAAGACTCCGATCAGGACGAGCACGCACAGGCCGATCGCCCGGCCCCACGAAGCGGGCCGGCGAAGACCGAGGTACTCGTCTCTCGGGCGCTCGCGTGCGATCAGCAGGACGACCACGAGGATCACGACGAGCTGCACGAGTCCGAGCACGGCCGCGCTCCAGGTGTAGAGGACGTTGCGATCGGTCGTGGATGACGAGAAGCGCGCGGCGTAGTTGAGCGCGGCGAAGACGCCGACGAACGCGAGCCATCCGTACAGCCTGCCTCGGTCGCTCATCCGACCGGCGTTCCGAACGCGGCGATCGTGACCGCGCTCAGATCAGCGAAACGCATCCGGGTGCAGGTAGCGGGCGATCGCCACCAGCTCGGTGCCGATCTCGCCCCCCGGCTGGACGACGCGTGAGGCGAGGATCGCGAAGTGGTTCGTGCGCACGGCCTTGAGGTGCCGGGTGCGCGGGTCGTGGCGGAGCGCGGCCAGGGTCGTGCCGCTGTCGGAGGTGGCCAGATAGAAGTCGGGGTTGAGCCGGGCGAGCCTGCGAACGTTGAACGGCCCCCCCTGTGGCCCCGGCCCGCCGACGTTGCGGCCGCCGGCTTCTGCGATCAGGTTCCCGAGCAAGCTGTCGTTCGACACCGTCGTGAAGAAGCCGGTGTCGACGAACACCGTGACCGGTTTGGCGTTCGCGAGGCGAGCCCGGACGATCGTTCTCTTGGCCTGGATTCCCGCGACGAGCCGGCGCGCCTCGAGCGGGCGGTCGAGCAGAAGTCCCAGGTCGGTGAGCGCGCGCTCGACGTCGTCGATCGAGGCGTCCGGAGCGATGTAGAGCGGCGTGTTGGCACGGGCCCTCGAGTTCTGATCCTCGGGGGTCGTCACTACGAGCCCGGTCGACGCCGCGACCGGGCTGGGCGAGACCTTCCGTCCAAGGACCGAGGAGACGAGCGTCGCGGCCTGTGTGGTAAGGGCGAAGACCTGGTTGGGCTTGCGGTCGAGGACGACATCGGGTGCACCCGCCTGCTCGACCGTGACCGGGTAGATCGGGACCGTCTCTCCGGTCGGCTCGGAGCGCTGCCCGCAGCCGGTCAGGAGCAGGAGCGCCCCCACGGCGGCCGCTCCAAGGACGATCTTCCTCATGCCACCCACTGCCACAACGTCCATTGCACCACGGCGACGCCGAGCAGGATCGAGCTAACCGCGACGATCGCGGTGTGCGACCGCTGTCGACGCCCGAGCGTGGCGAGCGCGAGGAAGAGCGGGAACACGACCAGGCCGAACCGCGGGATCGACAGCAGGGGCCAGCGCGAGCTCGGGACGCTCAGCGGGATCGCGAGGCTGAGCGCGGCGAAGAGGCCGTAGGGCGCTCCAAACCGTCTCCACGCGATCGCCGTGAGCACGACGAACAGGACGAGGAAGGCGAGCATCGACAGGTTGAGAACGGCGACGCGCATCGGGTCCGAGTCCTGCACGGCCGTCCAGTATCGATGCGTGTGCGAGCCGGACACAAGCTGCTCGATCCCGGCGAAGCCGGCGCGCAGGCCGTTCGAGATGCCCCCGAGCGGGCCGGCGGGCGAGAGGTGGCGGTGCCAGAGCTCCTGGCCCTGGGCGAAGCGCCACGGATGCCCGGTCTGCTGCCAGAGCAGCAGCGGGTAGGCGGCGAAGACCGCGGGCGCCACGGCGAGCGACGCCAGCGCGCGGAGGCGGTCTCTGTGCCGCCACGCGATCAGCGCGAGCGCCGGGAGCAAAGCGATTCCGACCGGCCGCGTGAGCATGGCGAGCCCGACCACGAGCCCGGCCCACAGGAACCGGCGCCGCTCGGCGAGCACGAAGGCGGCAACCGACAGCAGCAGGTAGAGCGACTCGCTGTAGACGGCCTGCAGGTAGAGCGCGGTCGGGAACAGCGCGAGGTAGAGGACAGCCCGTCGCGCACCGTCGGCCCCGAGGCGCTCCTCGGCGAGCCGGTAGAAGAGGACGAGCGCGGCCAGGCACGCGGCCAGCGAGACGCCGATCCCGGCCAGGACGTAGTGGCCTCCGAGCACGCGTCCAAGGAGTCCCACGAGCCCTGGGTAGAGCGGGTAGAAGGCCGCGTCGGCCTTCGCGGCCACGTGGTACCCGTGCTCGGCGATCCGGAGGAAGTAGACGCTGTCCCAGCGCGCCCAGACATCGGTCACGAAGCCGAGGTCGTGCGTGAGCCTGGGCCGGTCCCAGATGAAGGCGCGCGGGTTGCGGCTCCCCTCGAGGACGAGGAACGAGAAGGCGGCCGCGGCCCAGATCGCGAGCCGGCTCCAGAGAAAGATCTCCGGCGCCGGATTCGCGGTCCCGGTCAGCTGGAGCTCGCGCTGGGCGCTGCGGCGCTCACGAACGCGTTGAACAGCGCCCACGGCGGCATCCTAAACGCCTGTCTGGCGCGGTAGTGTCCCGCCATCGCCGAGAAGCGCTATTTCACCCGTGAAGAGGCGAACGCGGTACTGCCCGCGGTGCAGGCGCTCGCGGAGCGGATGGTCGCCCACCGGGCGGCGCTCGCCGAGGCGCAGAAGCACTACGCCGGATTTCTCGGCCACATCGCCGGGAACGGCGGGGGCCTGCAGCCGCTCGAGTTCGCCGAAGTGCAGGAGCGAATGGAGCGGGAGGCGGCCGGGGTGGCGCGCTGCGTCGAGGGCATCCACGAGCTCGGCGGCATGGTCAAGGACCTCGACGAGGGGCTGGTCGACTTCCTTGCCACGCGCGGTGACGAGGACGTCCTGCTGTGCTGGCGCCTGGGCGAGGACGAGATCACGCACTGGCACGGCGTCGAGGAGGGCTTCGCCGGCCGGAAGCCTCTGTAGGCCGCCGCGATGTGCCCCCGGGGGTCCCCCCGAGTTTCCCCCGATGTGGTCAGCCTAGCCCCGGGACCGATACGCGTGGGAAACGGGAATGTGCCGACTGTGCAACAACCAGGCCGGGAGCGGGCTCCGCTGCTAAGGAGCCCTCGCACCGCCGTCGAATAGGGCGCCATGCCGTTCTGGGAGCGGATTGCGATTGTCGGCGGCGTCCTCGTCCTGTCGGCGGCCGTCGCCAAGCTGATCGACCTCGCAATCGCGAAGCGCGATCTCCACCCGGGAACGGCCACGCGTTACCGCGTTCTGCGCCGCAGCATCTCCATCAGCGTGATCGTGATCGGCGTGCTGTCGGCGCTGCTCGTGATCCCGCAGGTGCGCGCGGTCGCGGGCGGGCTGCTCGCATCGTCCGCGGTGCTCGGCCTCGTGATCGGCTTCGCGGCCCGCTCGACGCTCGCCAACTTCGTCGCCGGGATCCTGATCGCCTTCACGCAGCCGGTACGGCTCGGCGACAGGATCACCTTCGGAGGCGAGGAGGGCGTCGTCGAGGAGATCGACCTCACCTACACCTTCGTCCGCACGGACGACAACTCCCGGCTCGTGATCCCAAACGAGAAGCTGGCCTCGGATACCATTCGCAATGCGACGATCGTCGCTCGGGAGCAGCTCGCCCAAGTCACCGTGCAGGTCCCTCTCACCCAAGATCTCGGCTCGGTCGTCGGGCTTCTGCGCGATGAGGTCGCGGGCGAGCGCGAGTCCGACGTCGAGGTGACCGATCTGGCCGACAAGGCGACGGTCGTGTTGCGAGCCTGGGCGGCCGACGACCGCGACGCCCACCGGCTCGAGAGCGATCTTCGAATTCGCGCTCATCGCGTCCTACGCGAGGCGGGAGTGTTCTCGTGACCCCTCCGCCGCCTTCGAGGGGAGGAGGCGGCCGGCGCCGGCGGCCGGAGAGCCGCCCGCCGCCCAGGCGGCGGACCGGGCAGCGCCGCCGCGCCTCCCGGCGCAAGAACCGCGTCATCCCGCTGATCGTCGTGATTCCCGTTGCGCTCGGCGTGCTCGTGGCCGCGATCGGGTTCGGCGGGGCGGCCGTCTTCGAGTCGACGTGCAGCCTCAAGTCGCTCCGCCCCGTCCGGCTCGGACAGAACACGTTCGTCTATGCCGCCGACGGCACGCGGCTCGGGGCGATTCCGGCCGAGAAGAATCGCCAACCCGTCGCCCTCGCCGAAGTGAGCCCGTGGATGCGGAAGGCAACCGTCGCGATCGAGGATCGCCGCTTCTGGCACCACGGCGGCGTGGACTACGAAGCGATCCTGCGCGCGGCCTGGCGAGACGTCAAAGCCGGGCGGATCGTCGAGGGCGGCTCGACCATCACCCAGCAGCTCGTCCGCAACCTCTATATCGGTCACAAGCGCACCTTCGGCCGCAAGCTGAAGGAGGTCTGTCTGGCGATGAAGCTAGGCGACGCCTGGTCGAAGCAGAAGATCCTCACGACCTACATGAACCAGGTCTACTTCGGCAACCACGCCTACGGGGTCGAAGCGGCGGCCGAGACCTACTACTCGAAACGGGCGAGGGAGCTGACGCTGCCGCAGGCAGCGCTGCTGGCGGGACTCCCGCAGGCGCCTTCCGCCTACGACCCGTTGCACCGGCCGAAGGTTGCGCTCGCGCGGCGAGACGAGGTCTTACGCGCGATGCTCAGCAACCACGACATCACGGACGCGCAGTACCAGTGGGCGGTCTCGCAGCACCTGAGGCTGAAGCCGGGGCGCTTGTACACGCGTATCCGCGAGCCCTACTTCTTCAGCTACGTGAAGGACCAGCTCGTCCGCCACTACGGGCCGAGTGCGGTGCGCTCGGGCGGGCTCAAGGTCTACACGACGATCGTCCCCCGCTACCAGCACGACGCCGTGCAGGCGATCCGCAACACGCTCTACTACAGGACCGATCCCGCCTCCGCGCTCGTCTCGATCGACCCGGCGACCGGCGCGATCAAGGCGATGACGGGCGTCATCCCCGGCCGCGCGCGCAACCAGTTCAACCTCGCCGCGCAGGCCCGGCGGCAGGCGGGCTCGACCTTCAAGGCCTTCGTGCTGACGACGGCCGTCTCGCAGGGGATCAACCCGGCCGACGCGACCTTTGTCTCGGCGCCGTTCCACTACCAACCGAACTCTTATTCGACGCCGTGGGACGTCTCGACCTATAGCGGCAGCTACAGCGGCGACATGACCATCGAGTCGGCGACGCTCGCGTCGGACAACACGGTCTACGCGCAGCTCACGCTCCAGGTCGGGCCGGAGAACGTGGCCGCGATGGCCCATCGCCTCGGCGTGCGGACGAAGCTGCCCCCGGTTCCCTCGCTCGGCCTCGGCTCGATCGCGGTTTCCCCGCTCGAGATGGCGTCCGCGTACGCCACCCTTGCTGCGGGCGGTGTGTACTCGAAGCCGATGGCGATCCGGAAGGTCGTGCGTCCCAACGGAACCCTCGACGCGAAGTGGGGCAGGCCGGAGCGGACGCGCGTGATCCCGGACGGCGTCGCCTACGAGGTGACAAAGATCCTCGAGCAGAACATGCTGAGCGGGACCGGCGTCGGCGCCTACTTCGGCCGGACCGCGGCCGGCAAGACCGGAACGACCGAGAACAACGCGGACGCGTGGTTCTGCGGCTACACGCCGGACCTGGCGACGGTGGTCTGGATCGGATTCCCGGGCGGCGAGATCCCGATGGAGAACGTGCACGGGATCACGGTCTCGGGCCCGACCTTCCCGACGGCGATCTGGAAGCTGTTCATGGAGGGTGCGATCGGGAACACGCCGGCGCTCGATTTCCCCAGCCCGCATACGCTGCCCGTGTGGAAGCCGTTCGAGCGCGGCCCGTTCGCGATCGTGTCCGCGCCGCCCGAGCCCGCCAAGAAGGGCAAGCACAAGCCGAAGCACAAGGTCCCGCCCCCGCCCCCGCCACCCCCGCCGAGCGAGGTGGCCCCCCCGCCGCCCCCGCCGCCGGCCGAGCCGCCGCCTCCGCCGCCGCCACCTCCGCCACCTCCGCCCCCTCCGCCCCCTCCCCCACCTCCGCCGCCCCCGCCGCCA
>DASWEE010000059.1:0-35919 GCA_036394915.1 Gaiellaceae bacterium
TGACGACGATGTCGCGGCTCGGCTCGACCTCCGGCTCACCGAGAGAGAGGTTGATCACGTCCATCCCGTCGGCGACCGCCGCCTCGATCCCCTTGGCTATCTCGGGTGCGTTCCCGTCCGGCCCGACGCCCGAGACCGTCGGGATGGACAAGACCTTGTAGTTCCCGAGGTACGCTCTGGGAGCGATCCCGGAGACGATCACTCCGCCGGCATGGACGCCGTTGTCCCCGGCTGCGATCCCGGCGACGTGCGTTCCGTGCTCGGACAGTTCCGGGTCAAACGGAAGGTTGGCGTTGTGCCACTTCGGCGAGGGCGGGGCGAACGCGCGGGCGGCGATCACCTTGTTGGTGGTGTAGGCGCGATTCCCCTTGGGAAAGCCTGCAGGCATCGTGAAGCCGCTCGGGTTGAAGAACCGGTGCGTCTGGTCGACGCCGTCGTCGATGATCCCGATCTTCATCCCGTTGCCGGCGGTCGACAGGGTCGGTCCCCAGAGCGACGGGGCGCCGATCAGCGCAGGCGTCTGGTTGAGGAGCGGGCCCGTGCCGCCGAGCGCGTGGTAGCGGACGGAGGGGTAGACCTGGGCCACGCCCTGCAGCCGGGACAGCCGGCCGACGGCTGAGCTGGGGAGGTCGACCGCGAGCGCGTCGAGGACGACGCTGTAGTGCCAGCGCACGTTCGCGGCGGGGACGGCGTCCGCGATCCGGCTCTGGAGCGCGCGCTGCGCCGACGCGAGGCCGCGCAGGTACGAGACGCTCGTCGGAGTGCGCAGGTCGAGGCGCCGGTGCTTGGCCACGGCCGTGAGCGCGCGGCTCTGAGCCGTCGCCTGCGCGAGGGAGGGCGCGTCGAGCGTGACGACGACCTCGGTGCGTGGGGCGCGCGCGGATGCAGCCGCGGTCGCCCAGAGGGCCGCGACGCCGCAGAAAACAAGAGCAAGACCCCGTCTCAGACTGGAATCGTAGCCTGGCTACACTTGAGCTCCGCGCGGATGTGGCGGAATTGGTAGACGCGCACGGTTCAGGTCCTCGCCGATCCAAGTCGGCCTTCGGCCTCGACTTGAATCGGAAGTTGTCTCGACAATCCTTCTCGAGTGAGGCTCCGCCGGGCAAAGCCCGGCTACGCCGCCGGCGGCTCGAGAAGCCGAGATGCGAGGCTAAACTTGTTGTCCGCGCGGATGTGGCGGAATTGGTAGACGCGCACGGTTCAGGTCCGTGTGGGGGTAACCCCGTGGAGGTTCAAGTCCTCTCATCCGCATAGGATCCTGCCGTGACCGCCAGTCGGAAGCAGGCGGAGGTGGAATACCCGGATTCCGTTGGGACGGCTGGAAGGGAGTGGCTTCGCACGAAGCCGTTCCGGCACGACCCGCGCGAGACGGCCCGGCTCCTGATCGACTTCGGCTACGTCCTCCAGCTGCTCGACCTCCACGCGGGGACGAAGCTGTGCGAGCTCGGCTGCGGACCTGGGTGGATGACGCGGCTCGCCGTCCGGCAGGGCGTGGAGGCCGTTGGGTACGACATCTCGCCCGAGATGATCGAGATCGCACGCGAGCAGGCTCGTTCGGAACGAGTCGATGTCTCATTCGAGGTCGGGGACATGGAGCAGCTCGATCTGGGCCGCCGGTTCGACGCGTGCCTGCTCTACGACGCGCTCCATCACAGCGGCTCGCCCGAGCTCGTGTTCCGCTCGGCTCAGCGCGCGCTGCGGCCGGGCGGCAGGCTGCTGCTCGCCGAGCCGAACTGGAAGCAGCGCTTCGAGGGGCGCGAGGCGGCGGAGCGCTTCGGGACGACGGAGCTCGGCTACTCGCCGCGCCGGCTCAAGCACGCGCTGAAGGGCGCCGGGTTCACCGAGATCGAGCGCTTCCACAACAATCGCAAGCGGCTGTTCTCGAACAGCCCGCGCGATCTGCTGGCGCACCTCGCCGAGCCGATCGCCTATCGCGTCCTCGCTCCGTTCTGGACGCAGATCTGGCTACGCGCCGTCGCTCGGTAGCGTGGCGAGCACCTGGTCCGCGTGCTTGCGGGGGTCGACGTTCCGCATGATCTTCACGACCTTCCCTTCGGGGTCGATCACGAACGTCGAGCGCTCGAAGTACTTGCTGTCCGGCTTCTCGACCCCGTAGGCCTTCCCGGCCTCGTGGTCCGGATCCGCGAGGACGGTGAACGGAAGCCCGTACTTCGACTTGAACTTCGCCTGCGCGGCTTCCTTGTCGGCGCTGACGCCGAGGACGACCGCGCCACGCTGCTCGAACTCCGAGTAGGCGTCGCGGATCCCGCACGCCTGGGCGGTGCAGCCGGGCGTGTCGGACTTGGGATAGAAGTAGAGGACGACCGGCTGCCCGCGAAAGTCGGACAGCTTGACCTTCTCGCCCGAATCGCTGGTCAGCTCGAAATCGGGTGCCGGCTTGCCTTCCTCGACCATGTCCTAAAGACCATAGCTGTGCTCGTCTCGCCATACGCGCCACATCGAGAACAGGCAAAGGCCGAGCACCACGAAGAATGCGAGCGCGTCAGGGCCCGAGATTCCGCGCCAGAAGAAGACGCCGAGATCGGCGACGATCAGCAGCGCAGCGCCGTAGAAGACGGTCTGAGACCGCGCCGACCAGGTCGAGATCTCTCCGCGCCGCTCGCGCCACATCAGGAAGATGAAGACCGCGATCGCGATGAAGAAGGCGATCCGTGCGATCAGGTAGAGCGCCGCCAGCGTCTGGTAGAGCGAGAGCGCGACGATCACGCCGGTGATCGCGAAGATGATCAAGAATCCGCGCAGCGTCGGGTTCATCTCGGTGAAGAGCCGCTTCATGGCGCTCGGGTCACGGTAGCGGCCGGAGGCGACGCTGCGGCGTAACCCTCAACTCTCCTAAAGGTGCCTGGCACCTGCTTGAGGGTTGGGAGCTTCGAGCAGATTCGATTGTCCCAACCGGACACGTCAAGTGCCCTCAACCTGCCTCGAGTCGGGGTTGAGGGTTCTAGGCGCGGACCCGCGCCGCCGCGCCGTCGAGCTGGTCGAGCGCCGCCCGGATCTCCCTTCCCGTGCCCACGAAGATCGGCGTGTCGCGCTCGGTGTACTTGCTCGCCTCGGTCTCGCGCAACGTCAGCATCAGATGCATGAAGTCGGCCGGCTCCTCGCACTCGAAGGCGGTCATGAACTCCTGGTCGTCGATCCCGAACGAGTAGGTCGTGTGGTTCGTGATCGTCGAGAACTCGTGCCCGATCCGCATGTGCTCGTCCATCGCCCGCTGCCGCTCCTCCGGTGGCAGCGAGTACCACGAGCGCAGCTTGACGAAGGGATAGACGACGAGGTAGGGCGCGCCCCGCGGCACGACCTTCCGCGCCTTGCGCGCCTGCGTGTACTGGGACGCCTTCATCGTCGCGAGGTAGGAGTACGGCGTCTCGAGCCAGCCCGCGAGCGGCGTTCCGTTCAGGGCGGCGCCGAGCTCCCCGAGGTCGTCGTAGCGCTCGGTGATCTTCCAGAGGAAGAAGTCGCACTCCGGCCGCACCCCGGCGACGGAGTACACCCGCAGGGCATCCATCCGCCCGGCCCACGACTCGACGACCTCGGCGAAGGCGTCCTTGCCCGCCTCGCGCTCCTCGATCGGAAGCCTCCGCCAGGCCGGATCGACCTTGTAGAACGTGTACGCCACGTACTGGCCGGACATGGCCGAATCGTACCCGGGGCTACGCTAGCCCTATGCGGGAATCGCTCGAGCCCAAGCTGAAAACGCTGCCCCGGAAGCCGGGCGTCTACGTGTTCCGGGACGAGAAGGGACGCGCGATCTACGTCGGGAAGGCGAAGTCCCTGCGTTCGCGCGTGCGCACGTACTTCGGTGCAGGCGACGCGCGTCCGAGCATGGGCCAGCTCGTCGATCTGATCGCCGACCTCGAGGTGATCGTCACCGACACCGAGGTCGAAGCTCTCCACCTCGAGCAGAACCTGATCAAGCGCTACCGGCCGCCGTTCAACATCCGCCTGCGCGACGACAAGTCGTTCCCGTACATCGCCGTCACGGTCGAGGACGACTACCCACGCGTGATGTTCACGCGCGAGCGGCACCGTCGCGGCGTCGTCTACTTCGGCCCCTACGCCAACGCGAAGAAGGTGCGCGAGACGCTCGACGTCCTCAACCGCGTCTTCCCCTACCGGCCCTGCGAGGGCCCGACGCCGGGGCGCCACTCGGGGATTCCCTGCCTCGACTACCACATCGACCGCTGCCTCGCTCCCTGCGTTGGCTACGTCTCGAAGGAGGACTACCGGCTGATCATCGAGCAGGTGATGGAGTTCCTCTCGGGGGAGACGCGGCCGGTTCTGCGCGAGCTCGAGCGGAAGATGAGGGAGGCGGCCGAGAACGAGCGCTTCGAGGAGGCGGCCCGCAACCGGAACCGCCTGTTTTCCGTCCGCCACCTGGCCGAGCGCCAGGCCGCAGACAAGCGGGCGGTCGGAACGGTGGACGTGATCGGAATCGCCAGCGAGCGCGAGCGCGCCGCAGTCCAGATCTTCCCGCTCCGCGACGGCAAGCTGATCGACCGTTACAGCTTCCACCTCGAGAACGTCGAGGGCAGCGACCTGACCGCGCTGCTGGAGGCCTTCTGCCTCGAGTACTACGGCTCGGCGCCCAGTGTCCCGCCGCAGATCGTCGTTCCGCGCGGGGTGGGGGACACCTCCGCGCTCGCGGAGTTCCTCTCCGAGCGCCGCGGATCGCGGGTCGAGGTCCGGAAGGCCGAGCGCGGCGAGAAGCGCCGCCTGTCCGAGCTCGCGACGCAGAACGCGGCGATCGCGCTCGAGTCGGACGCGCTCCAGTCGGAGCAGCGCAGAGCGCGCCGCGTCGAGGCGCTCGAGGAGCTGCGCGAGGCGCTCAACCTCGAGAGTCTCCCGATCAGGATCGAGTGCTTCGACATCTCCAACATCCAGGCGGCTTCGCCGGCCGGCTCGATGGTGGTCTTCGAGGACGCGCTTCCGAAGAAGGCGCACTACCGCAAGTTCGGCGTGCGCGGCCTCGACGGCCAGGACGATTTCGCCGCGATGGCGGAGGTGATCTCGCGCCGCTTCGCGCGGCGGCAGGACGTGACGTCGGAGGAGTACGACGAGTCCTTCGCCGTGACTCCGAACCTCGTCGTCATCGACGGGGGCAAGGGCCAGCTGTCGGCGGCGCTGGCCGCGATGCAGGCGTTCGACCTGCCGCGCGTGGCCGTGATCTCGCTCGCCAAGCGGGAGGAGGAGGTGTTCGTCCCCGGCCAGGCCCGGCCCGTGGTCCTCGACCGTCACTCGCCGGGACTGCAGCTCCTTCAGAGAATCCGCGACGAGGCGCACCGGTTCGCCCTCGGCTTCCACCGCCAGCGCCGTGATGCGGCCTCACGCGAGTCGATCTTCGACACGCTCAAGGGTGTCGGGCCCGCGAGGCGCCGCGCGCTGCTGCGCCACTTCGGCTCGGCGGAGCGCTTCCTCGCCGCGACCCAGGAAGAGCTCGAGGGCGTCCCCGCGCTTCCGGCCAAGACCGCGAGGGAGATCTACGCCCAGCTGCACAAGGCCGGCCGTCCTTAGGCAGGGCTAGGGCCCGAGCCCGATACCGTGCCCGCTCGGAAGCGCGGGCCATTCCGGGAGGGTCTCGTCCGTCCCGACCACGTGCAGGTGCGAGGGGAGAGGGGCCGGCTGGACGACCGTGAACGGCGATGCGCTGATCACGAATCCTACGCCGTTCTCGACCGTGATCTCGCCGGTGGTCGCCCCGGGCGGAACGAGCGCGATCAGCTGCGTCCCGCCGGGCAGCACCTTGAACACCGCCACGATCCCGTTGAATTTGACCTTCGTTGCGCCGATGAAATTCGTGCCCGTGATCGTCACCACCGTCTTGACCGTGCCGCTGGTCGGAGAGAATGAGGCGATCGTCGGTGCTCCCGGGGGCTGCGGCGTGACCGAGTTCGACGGCGCCGAGGGCGGGCCGGTGCCGGCTGAGTTGGTGGCCGTGACCGTAAACGTGTAGCTCGTGCCGTTCGTCAGGCCCGTAACCGCGATCGGGCTTCCCGGGCCGCTCGCGTGGGCGCCTCCGGGCGAGGCGGTGACGGTGTAGGAGCTGATCGCGGCGCCGCCGTTCGATGCGGGCGCGGTAAAGCTGACGGTCGCCTGCGCGTTGCCCGCAACCGCCGAGACGCCCGTGGGCACGCCCGGCACGGTCGGGCTGACGGTCACCTGCTCGCCGGCGGCGTTGCAAGCGCTCGCGGCGGCGTTGTTGTTCGCATCGCCGGAATAGGAGGCGGTCCAGCGGTAGGTGCCGACCGCGGTCGGCGTGGCGTTGCTCGACGGGTAGCTGCCGTTCCCGGAGCCGACCGAGACCGTGTCGGTGAAGACGGTCGCGTTCGAGCAGCCCGCGTCGTCGGGGCCGTAGAGCCTGAAGGTGATCGTCCCCGTCGGCATCGAGCCGCCTGCGAGCGTGGCCGTGTCGTGCACCTGGCCGCCGAGCGCGATTCCGGCGGAGGCGGTCGTGCTCAAGGTCGGGCTCACCTTGGCGACGACGACCGACTCGTTGGCGGCGTTGCAGGCGCTCGACGCGGGATCGTTGTCCGAATCGCCGGAGTAGCTCGCGGTCCAGCGGTACGTGCCCGCCGCCGTCGGGATGAAGCTCGGCGAGTCGTAGCTGCCGTTTCCGGAGACCGTGACCGCCGAGCTCGTGAACGCGGGCGCTGCCGAGCAGGTTGCGTCGTCCGGGCCGTAGAGACGGAACGTGACCGAACCTCCCGGCGCAGTCCCGCCGGCGATCGTGGCCGTGTCGTGAACCTGCCCGCCGAGGACGACGCCCGCGGAAGCCGTGGTCGCGAGCGTCGGCGAGGCCGCCAGGATGCTGACCTGATGCTGGATGCGCGCAACGGGAGAGCCGTTGCAGAGCGCGGTCTGGCCGGTGAAGATGAGCGCCGTCGAGCAGCCCTCGTTGTCCGTGACGGTCAGCGTCGCGATGAATGTCCCGGCGTGCGCGTAGGTGTGGCTCGGGGTCGCGCCGCCGTTCGAGAGGGTCGCGCCGTCCCCGAAGTCCCAGTCGTAGCGCGCAACCGTGCCGTCGGCATCCGAGGATCCGCTGCCGTTGAAGCTCGTCGCCGAGCCCGCGGGAGCCGGAGTGTTCGTGAACGCGGCTGCCGGGGGCTGGTCGGGCGTGATCGCGACCGCGTACGGGCTCCCCCCAACTGGGATCGCCGTGCCGGCGGTATTCGTCGCGGTGTTGATCGGCGTCACGTCGTCGGAGTCCGAGTTGGCCACGTACGCGGTTGTGCCGTCAGGGGTCATCGCGATCGCCTGCGGGCCGGTCCCGACCGGGATTGCAATTCCCGCTGTGTTCGTGGCGGTGTCGATCGGCGTTACGTTGTCGGAGCAGCAGTTGGGAACATAAGCCTTCGTGCCGTCAGGGGTGATCGCGACCGCAATAGGAGCGTTGCCGCCCGCGATCGTCGTCGTCACAGTGTTCGTCGCCGTAGCGATGACGCTGATGTCATCGGAGACGTTGTTGGCGACGTAGGCGGTTGCGCCATTTGGGGTGATCGCGATCCCGGCGGGAAAGAGGCCGACCGAGATCGTTGTGCCCGGCATGCCCGTGGAGAGATTGATTGGGGTGACCGTGGCGTCGAACTGATTGGAGACGTACGCGGTCGCACCATCCGGCGTGATCGCGATTCCGATGGGGCCGCTGCCGACGGGGATCGGAATGCCTGCCGTGTTCGTCGAGAGATCGATCGGCGTGACATCGTCGTCCAGGCCGTTCGTCACATACGCCTTCGTGCCGTCGGGGGTGATGGCGATCGCGTCGGGGAAGTCGCCCACCAGAATCGGCGTTCCGGGAGTATTGGTTCCGAGGTCAATGGGAGTGACGGTGCTGGTGCCGATGTTGGCCACGTAGGCGGTCTGCCCGTCGGGGGTGATCGCGATCGCCTCCGGCTGACTTCCCGGCACTGCGATCGGCCCCCCGGCCGTATTCGTGGCCGTGTCGATGGGCGTGAGCGTGTTGTCGTTGGAGTTCGCGACGTAGGCGATTCGCCCCGCAGAGGCAGTGGCGGGAGCAACCAGCGCAAGCGCTGCGGCGACGAGTGCGGCGGCTTTCTTCATGGAGGGCCCCTTGTAGGGCCCCTGAGATTAGCCGTTGTGCCGGCTAGGTTCTAGGCGTCTCGCCGGCCGGGGCCGGCCCGGCCCGCTTCGCAGCCTCCGCGGCGCGGTCCGCCTCCGCAGCCTGCCGCCAGCTCAGCGTCTTCAGCATCACGGCGATCGCACCGAAGCCGATCGCGACGTTGACGGCGACGACCGTCAGCTTCATTCCCACGGCAAAGGCGAGCAGCGAGCTCCTGGAAGCCTGGGAGCCGAGCATGTACAGGATCAGCGCCTGCTCCGTGCCCGCGCCGCTGGGCGTGAACGGGAACACCGTCAACAGGCTCTGCGCCACCTGGATCAGGAGCGCGTTGTGGAAGCTGGCCGGGATCCCGAACGCGCGCAGGAACAGGTAGATGGCGACGAAGCGGAGCATCCAGTCCGTGGCCTGCCAGAGCGCGACCTTGCTGAAGTAGGTGGGCCGGTCGCGGAAGATCGCGAACCCCTGGGCCACACGATCCTTGAAGTCGCGGATCCGGTGGGCGGCGAGGACGAGCCCGACCAGGGTCACGACGACGATGACCAGGAAGATGTTCAGCATCAGCTTGTAGTGCTGCAGGAACCAGCCCGCGTCGGGGAGGTGCGGAAGCACGCTCAGGCCCGGGAGCACGCCGGCCACGAGCGCCCAGAGCAGGAGCAGGCTGGCGGCGGCGAAGTCGAAGACGTTCAGCGCGACCTGGGTCGTGGCCAGGGTCGTGTACGTGCTCTCCGGAACGCGCCGCTTCGCGATGTACAGCTTTGCGAGGTCGCCGACGCGGGCCGGAATGATCGCGTTGACGCCGACGCCGGCGACGTAGGCGCCGTAGATCTCCCGCCAGCGGATGCGCTTCCGCGGATACGAGGCGCGCAGGATGTTGAACCAGGCCCGGGAGACACAGGCGGTGCGCATGAGGTGGCAGAGCACCGCGAGCGCGAGGAAGCCCCAATGGATCGCCGCGAGATGGTCGAAGAACGCCTCGGCCCCGTGGAAAAAGGCTGACATGGTCCGGCGTTACGGCCGGGAGGGCGGTCCGGACCCGTCCGGCTCCAGGAAGGGATAGCGATAGTCCGTGGGCGGCACGAACGTCTCCTTGATCGTCCGCGGAGAGACCCAGCGGATCAGGTTCCACATCGAGCCCGCCTTGTCGTTCGTGCCCGACGCCCGCGCGCCGCCGAACGGCTGCTGTCCGACGACCGCGCCCGTCGGCTTGTCGTTGACGTAGAAGTTGCCGGCCGCGTACTCGAGCGAGCGCTCCGCCTGCTCGATCGCCGAGCGGTCTCGCGCGAACACCGCTCCGGTCAGCCCGTATGGCGCACCCCTGTCGATCAGCTCGAGCGTATCCTCCCACTCGTCGTCGGGGTAGACGTAGGCGGTAACGATCGGCCCGAACAGCTCGTCGCGCAGGAGGCGGAAGTCCGGATCGCGCGTCTCGATTACGGTCGGGGAGACGAAGTAGCCCTCGTCGTCGGCCGTCTCGCCTCCGACCAGCACCTCCGTGTCGCCGTGCTCGCGCGCCTCCTGGATCGCTTCCTTCTGGGTGCGGAACGAGCTCGCGTCGATGACGGCGCCCATGAAGTTGCCGAAGTCAGACACGTCACCCATCCGGAGCGATCCGACCTCCTCCACCAGCCGCTCCTTCAGCTCCGGCCACAGGTTCTGCGGCGCGAACACCCGCGAGGCCGCCGAGCACTTCTGGCCCTGGTACTCGAACGAGCCGCGGACGATCGCGGTCGCGAGCGCGTCCACGTCCGCGGACGGGTGCGCGACGATGAAGTCCTTGCCGCCGGTCTCGCCGACGATCCGGGGATAGCTGCGGTAGCGCTCGATGTTGGCGCCGACCGTCTTCCACATCGACTGGAACACTCCCGTCGAGCCGGTGAAGTGGATCCCGGCGAGATCCGGGCTCGCGAGCGCCGCGTCCCCGATCGCCGCGCCCGGGCCGTAGACGAGGTTGATGACCCCGTCGGGAAGGCCCGCTTCCTGCAGGAGCTTCATCAGGAAGTGCGCCGAGTAGGCGGCGGTCGTCGCCGGCTTCCAGACGATTGTGTTTCCCATCAGGGCCGGGCTCGTCGGCAGGTTGCCGGCGATCGCGGTGAAGTTGAACGGGGTGACGGCGAACACGAAGCCCTCGAGCGGGCGGTACTCCATCCTGTTCCACTGGCCGGCCGGGGAGTTCGGCTGCTCCTCGTAGATGCGGGTCATGAAGGTCGGGTTGAAGCGCCAGAAGTCGGTCAGCTCGCAGGCCGCGTCGATCTCCGCCTGGTGCGCCGTCTTGGACTGGCCGAGCATCGTGGCGGCGTTGAGGGTTGCGCGCCACGGGCCGGCGAGCAGCTCGGCGGCCCGGAGCATGACGGCAGCCCGCTCCTCCCACGGTGTGCGCGACCAGTCGTGCCACGCCTCGGCGGCGGCCTCGATCGCGCGCTCGACCTCGTCCGGGCCGCCCTGGTGCATGTCGGCGAGGACGTGACTCTTCCGATGCGGCATCACGACCTCCGCCGTCTTGCCTGTCCGGACCTCCTCGCCTCCGATCACGAGCGGAAGGTCGATCCGCTCGCCCGCCATCTCCTCGAGCCGCCCCTGGAGCTCGCGGCGCTCGGGGGAACCCGGTTCGTAAGAGCGAACGGGCTCGTTCACAGGTGGAGGCACGCGGAAGATGCCCGGCGAGCTCATGCCGCGATTGTAGATTCAAAGGAGTGGAAGTCGTCCGCTACGAGGTCGAGGGCTGGGGAGTGGGTGAGCTGGCCCTCGAAGGCAAGCGGTTGCTGTACCACGAGCTTCCGTTTCCGCGCCCGGAAATCGCCCCCAACCACCCCCATGGGATACGCGTGATCCCTGTGGTCAGCGTATCGGCCGAGGATGCACGGGTGGGTGACGGATCTGTGCCGGAACTTGCGCGCCGGTTGGGGGCGTACTTCGCCGGCGAGCCGGTCTCATTCGACGACGTCGAGCTCGAGCTCGACTGGTGCACGCCCTTTCAGCGCGCCCTCGCCGACGCGCTGCGGGCGGTGCCCCGGGGGGAGACCGTCACCTACGGTGAGCTGGCCGCGCTGGCCGGGCGGCCGAACGCCCCGCGGGCGGCAGGCTCGTTCTGTGCCGGCAACCGCTTCGGCATCGTGATTCCGTGCCATCGCGTCGTCTCGGCCGGGGGTCTCGGCTCGTACGGCTCCCTCGGCCTCTCCTACAAGCGCCGGCTGCTCGAGCTCGAAGGAGCCGATGTCGCTCTCTGACGACCTGCGGAACGAGCTCGCTGCGATCGAGCCCAAGCGGGAGTGCGACGTGCTCGCCGAGCTGTCCGGCCTCGCACACACGGCCGGCACGGCCCACCTCCTCGGCCGCCGCCGCGTCGCGCTCCACTTCGACCTCGCCAGCTCGGCCGCCGCGCGGCGCGGCTTCAGCCTGCTGCGGCGGTTCGGAATCGCAAGCGAGATCCGCACCTACCAGCGCAGGGCATTCGATCGCGCCACCCGCTACCAGCTCCACATTCCCGGCGCCGACCGCGCACTCCAGGTCTTCCATGAAGCCGGAATCCTGACGGCGCAGCTGGGGCCGCTGGAGCGTCCTCCTGGGCGCGTCGTCGCCCGCGCCTGCTGCCGCGGGGCCTACCTGCGCGGAACCTTGCTCGGGGCGGGCTCGCTGAGCGGCCCGCGCGCGCCGCATCTCGAGAGCCGGTTCGCGTCGGAAGCGGGCGCGCGCTTTCTGGCCGATCTCGTCGCGCGGGACGACGTCGAGCTGGCGGTCGTCGACCGGGGCCGGCACGCCGTTGCGTATGCAAAGGCGGCCGAGACGATCGCCGGCGCGCTCGCGCTCGCCGGCGCGAACGACCTCGCGCTGGTCTTCGAGGAGCGTGCCGTCGTCGCCGACACGAGATCGCGCGCGAACAGGCTTGCGAATGCGGATCACGCGAATCTCGTCCGCACGAGCCGCGCGGCGCACGTCCAGCTGCGCGCGGTTCGCGCCCTCCGGAAGGACGGACGCCTGGCCGCTCTGCCGGCGCCGCTGCAAGAGATCGCCGGGCTTCGGCTCCGACACCCGTCCATGTCCCTCCGCGAGCTCGCGCTCGAGTGCGGCAAGCCAACGAGCAAGGCCGCTGTCCACCGCCGGTTGCGCAAGCTCATCGAGCTTGCTCGTGCGTAAAAGGAAGGCGGGTGGGAGGGGAAGCTCCGAGGTCGACCCCCCCTCCGCTTAGCCACGCTCAGGACCGTGACGACGAACGGGGTCTGTATTCGCCGCCGGAGGAGCACGGACCCGCCTTGCGACAAGTATGACGAATTCAACTCGGGATGGCCAGGAAAATTTCAGCCCGACAGGCCCCGATAGAATCGCGGCCCGAGACCACAGAGGAGGATCATGGCAAAGCGTGTCGGGATCAACGGATTCGGGCGCATCGGCCGGAACTTCTACCGCGCATATCTCGACCGCAATCCGGGCTTCGAGATCGTCGCCGTCAACGACCTCGCCGCCCCGGACGTGCTCGCGCATCTCCTTCGCTACGACTCGACGCACGGCGTCCTCAAGCACGAGATCGAGGCGGCCGAGAACGAGATCTCCGTGGACGGGAAGCCGTTTCGCGTGCTGGCCGAGCGCGATCCGACCGCCCTTCCCTGGAAGGACATGGACGTCGACGTGGTCGTGGAGTCGACGGGCCTGTTCACGAACCGCGAAGGGGCCTCCCAGCATCTCGCCGCGGGAGCGGACAAGGTCGTGATCTCGGCGCCGGCCACCGATCCCGACGTGACGATCGTCCTCGGGGTCAACGACGACGCGTACGACCCCGACACCCACCACATCATCTCGAACGCCTCGTGCACCACCAACTCGGTCGGGCCGATGGCGAAGATCCTGCTCGACAGCTTCGGGATCGAATCGGGCTTCATGACCACGATTCACGCCTACACCACCGAGCAGCAGCTCCAGGACCAGGTCGCGATGACCCGCAAGGGAAAGCCCGACCTGCGGCGGATGCGCGCAGCCGCCACGAACATCGTCCCGGCCTCTACCGGCGCCGCGAAGGCGATCGGCGAGGTCATCCCCGAGCTGAAGGGAAAGCTCGACGGGATGGCGATGCGGGTGCCGGTCCCCGACGGCAGCGTGACCGATCTCGTCTGTGTGCTCGCCCGGAGCGCGTCTCCGGACGAGGTCAACGAGGCCTATCGATCCGCAGCCGGCACCGACCGGTGGAAGGGAATCCTCGAGTACACCGAGGATCCGATCGTGTCCTCCGACGTCGTCGGCAACTCGGCCTCCTGCATCATCGACGGGCTCTCGACGATGGCGAACGGCAACCTGGTGAAGGTGATCGGCTGGTACGACAACGAGTGGGGATACTCGTGCCGGGTCGTCGACCTGATCGACCGGCTGCTCTAGCTTGAGGCGGCCGCGCTCGGTCCGTGACGCCGAGGTTTCGGGCAGGCGCGTGCTCGTTCGCGCCGACCTGAACGTCCCGCTCGAGGACGGCCAGATCGCCGACGACACCCGGATCCGGGCGTCGCTCCCGACGCTCGAGCTCCTGCGCGACCGGGGCGCGGGCGCAATCACGGTCTGCTCGCACCTCGGCCGCCCAAAGGGGCCCGACCCCGCCTTCGCGATGAAGCCGGTCGAGGCAAGCTTGCGCGAGCTGTTCGACGGCGAGCTCACGGTGCTCGAGAACACGCGCTTCGATCCGGGCGAGACGAAGAACGATCCCGGGTTCGCGCGCCGGCTGGCCGAGGGCCAGGATCTGTTCGTCCAGGACGCGTTCGGGTCCGTCCATCGCGCTCACGCCTCGACGGTGGCCGTCGCCGAGCTCCTGCCCGCCTATGCCGGGCTGCTGCTCGAGCGGGAGCTGCAGGAGCTCGGCAAGCTGCTCGGCCAGGTCGAGCGGCCCTTCGTGCTCGTGTCCGGAGGCGCCAAGGTCGAGGACAAGCTCGGCGTGCTGCGCAACCTCGGCGGCAAGGCCGACACGGTCCTCGTCGGCGGCAAGATGGCAGCGGAGCTTGCTGCGCAATCTCCGCTAGTAGGGGTTGCCGTCCTGCTGCCGGTGGACGTCGTTGCCGCAGCGCGCTTCGATCGGGAAGCCGAGGCGCGCGTGGTCGCCTTCGATTCGGTCCCGGAGGGTTGGCTCGACTTGGACATCGGCCCTCAGACTCGGGAGCTCTTCGCCGATGAGATCGCCAAGGCAAAGACGATCTTCTGGAATGGCCCCATGGGCGTGTTCGAGTGGCCGCGGTTCGCCGAGGGGACGAATGCGGTCGCAGAGGCGGTCGCCTCCTCCGATGCCTACTCGGTCGTCGGCGGCGCCGATTCGATCCGGGCGCTGTCCGAGCTCGGCCTCGTCGATCGAGTCTCGTGGGCCTCGACGGGCGGGGGCGCGGCCCTGGAGCTGCTCGAGGGGAAGGAGCTCCCCGGCGTGGCAGTGATCCCGTCGGAATAGGATCCTCGCCCATGCTGATCGCGGGCAACTGGAAGATGAACAAGACGGCGAGCGAGGCGGCCGAGTTCTGCGCCGCGCTCAAGGACCGCGTAGCGGGCCTGGAGGGCGCAGTGGACATCGCCGTCTTCCCTCCGTTCACGTCCCTCTCGGCTGCAGTCCGCACGCTCGCCGACACGGAGGTCGCCGTCGGCGCGCAGAACGTCCACTGGGAGAACGACGGCGCCTTCACGGGCGAGATCTCGCCGCCGATGCTGCGCGAGCTCGGCGTCTACGCCGCGATTGTCGGCCACTCCGAGCGGCGCCAGTACTTCGGCGAGACGGACGAGAACGTCGCGCGCCGGGCGAGCGCTGCCCTCGAGAACGGCCTGTTCGTGATCGCCTGCGTCGGCGAGCTCGAGCACGAGCGCGAGGCGGGGGAGACGGAGAACGTGGTGCGCCGGCAGGTCTCCGTCCTGTCCGAGGACGATCGGCTCGTGGTCGCCTACGAGCCGGTGTGGGCGATCGGCACGGGCAAGACGGCCACACCCGAGCAGGCGCGGGAGGCGCACCGGTTCATCAAGGAGCTGCTCGACGTGCCCGTCCTCTACGGCGGCTCGGTCACGCCCGGGAACGCCGAGGAGCTGCTCGCCCAGGAGGGGGTCGACGGCGCGCTCGTCGGCGGCGCCTCGCTCGACCTCGACTCGTTCGTCGCGATTTGCGAGACCGCAGCCCGGTAGTAGCTCTCGTCATCCTCGACGGCTGGGGCTGCGCGCCGCCTGGCCCCGGGAACGCCGTCGAGCTGGCCGAAACTCCGGTCTTCGACCGGCTCTGGCGCCGGTATCCCCACACGACGCTCGAGGCTTCCGGACCCGCCGTCGGCCTCCCCGAAGGCCAGATGGGCAACTCCGAAGTCGGGCATCTCACGATCGGCTCGGGCCGGGTGCTGCTCCAGGATCTCCAGCGCGTCAACCGGGCGATCGAGACGGGTGACTTCTTCGAGAACGAGGCGTTGACCGGCGCGTTCGAGCGGGCGAAGGAGCGCGGGACGAACGTCCACCTGCTCGGGCTCGTCTCCTACGGCGGCGTCCACTCCCACATCGACCACGTGCGTGCGTTGCTCGAGCTCGCAAGCCGGCAGGACATGGAGGAGCGGACGTGGATCCACGCCTTCACAGACGGCCGCGACGTCTCGCCCCATTCCGCGATCCAAGATCTCGCCGAGCTCCCGCAGGAGAAGATCGCCACCGTCGCAGGCCGCTACTACGCGATGGACCGCGACGGGCGTTGGGATCGGACACAGAAAGCATTCGAAGCGATCACAAACCCTCAAGTAGCCTCAAGGGGGTCTGACCCCTTGTTGGTGGTGCAACGAAGTTACGAGGCGGGTGCGACCGATGAGTTCATCGAGCCCGTCGCGATCGAGGGTCGGCCCCGGCTGCAGCCGGACGACGCCGCGATCTTCTTCAACTTCCGCCCCGACCGGGCCCGGCAGCTCTCTCAGCTCCTGCTCGAAGGCGGTTACGACCTGACCACGATGACTCGCTACCGCGGCGACTTCGACTGTCCCGTCGCCTTCGCCGAGCAGGACGTCTCCGAGACGATGGCCCAGGTGCTGGCAGAGCACGGAATCCGCCAGCTGCACGTCGCCGAGACGGAGAAGTACGCCCATGTCACCTACTTCTTCAACGGGGGCCGGGAGGACGAGTGGAGCGGCGAGACTCGGATTCTCGTTCCCTCCCCGCGAGACGTCGACACCTACGACCAGAAGCCCGAGATGTCGGCCGCCGAGGTCACGCGCCGCTTCGTCGAGGAGATCGGGGACGGTCACCGGTTCGCGATCGTCAACTTCGCCAACCCGGACATGGTCGGGCACAGCGGCGTGATCCCCGCCGTCGTGCGCGCCGTCGAGACGGTCGACGCGTGCCTCGCGGACGTTGTCGAAGCGGTCGAGCGGGCCGGCGGCGTGTCGCTGATCACGGCCGACCACGGCAACGCGGAGCAGATGCTCGAAGAGGACGGGGCAAGCCCGCACACGGCCCACACGACGAACCCGGTCCCCTTGATCGTGACCGCGGAAGGGCTCGAGCTCCGCGAGGGAGGCGAGCTCTCGGATCTCGTTCCGACCGCGCTTGACCTGCTCGGGATCGAGCCTCCCCCGGAGATGACCGGGAAGAGTTTGTTGAGCGCAGGCGTCAAGGCGTAAGCATTCCGTTAGAGAAGCGGTCTGCTTACCGGATTCCAATCCGATGTCGATTTTTCGGCGTTATACTCGTGCACGTTGTCACTCACGCAACCCGACCCCGGCGTACTGCGGAAGGCACAACGGGGCGACGAAAGAGCGTTCTCTCTCATCGTCCGTGCCTATGAGACCCCCGTCTTCAACTACGTGCTGCGTCTCGTCGGCGACCGTTCCCTTGCCGAGGACCTCACGCAGGAGGTCTTCCTCCGCGTCTACCAGGGGCTGCCGAAGTTCTCGCTCCGCTGCCGGTTCACCACCTGGCTCTTCCAGGTGACGAAGAACCGCGTGCTGGACGAGCTCCGCGCAAGCGAGCGGCGTCCCCGCGCGCTGGTCACGATCGACGACATCCCTCCGCTCGAGGTCGTGGACGCTCCGTTCGAGCGGATCGAGGCGATCGATGCTCTGTGGCGCGGGGTCGAGGCGCTCAACGTCGATCTCAAGATGGCGTTGCTGCTGCGCGACATCGTGGGCCTCTCCTACACGGAGATCGCCGATTCGCTCGAGGTCACGCTCGCAACGGTCAAGTGGCGGATCTACAAGGCGCGGGAGGAAGTCCAGCTCGCGCTGGCCCGCGAGGGAATCACCTTCGGAGAGCAGCCGGAAGAAGTCGTTTCAAGAGAGGTGTAGAGCGGTTTCTGGGGCGCCGCTGGCGGTGCGGGGCCGGAGCGGACAGTATTTCAATACGGACGCGGAGAGCACCGTGCCGCCAGCGGCGTCAGGCTCCGCGGAGCCCGGCTCCGCCGGGCGGGAGCGGAGCCGGCCAGGGACCGCTCTCTCAGATTCCGTGCGCTAGGCGCTCGGCCAGCGGCTCCGGCAAGCCCCGTTCTCTGATCTCCTCCTGCGTCCGCTCGATCGGGTAGTCGACGCGCCGGAAAGACGCCGTCCCCTCCTCGAGGTCGAGGAGCAGAAAGGCCGCCCGTGGATCGCCGTCTCGGGGCTGTCCGACGGAGCCCGGATTCATCAACACGCGACCGGACGAGAGATCGACCTCTCTTCCCTCCGGCGCGTGATCGGCCTGGAGGCGGCCGTCGTCGAGGACGGCCACGAGCGGGACGTGGCTGTGCCCGACGAGGACGATCGACGCGTTCGTCCCTTCGAGGGCGGCTCGCATCGCGCCGGCGTCGAGGACGTACTCCCAGACCGGATCGCGCGGGCTCGCGTGATAGAGCTCGACGGCGGCATCCGGAGCCATCGCCTCGGGCGACAGGCTCTCGAGGTACTCGCGCGCGTCGTCCTCCAGCACCTCCTGCGTCCAGCGCGCGCTCTCTGCCGCCTCGTGTGAGAAGTCGTCGAGGGGGAGCCGTCCGAGCACGCCGAGGTCGTGATTCCCCGCCAGGCAGATGTCGGCCCGGGCCGCGACCTTCGCACAGCACTCGTTCGGCCGCGGCCCGTAGCCGACGAGGTCGCCGAGGCACCAGACCGCCTCGAACTGCTCGTCCTCCAGCGCGGCAATGACCGCGTCGAGCGCGTGTAGGTTGCCGTGAATGTCGGAGATGACGGCGACTCGCATGGTTGCGAAGCTTGCAACCATAATCGGGGCCGCCGCGCTCTGGCTCCTGGCGGCCGCCTTCCTCTGGCGGACGAAGGTGCCCTCGGGGCTGGAGCTGCCGGATCTCGATCCGCGTCAGTTCTTCAGCGCCGCGGAGCTGTCCCGCACCCTCAGCTACGAGCGCTTCCAGCGGATCGACTGGCTGCTCTCGGTGGTGGCCACGATTGCCGCGCTCGTGGTGGTCGCGCGCCGCGGGCTGCGCCTCGCACGCGAGATAGCGCTCGGACGGATCGGGACGGGGATCGTGCTCGGAATGCTGACGTTGACGACGGTGTGGTTCGTCAACCTTCCGTTCGCCGTCGCCTCGCGCTGGTGGGAGCATCGTCACGGGCTCACCCGCGGCGGCTGGCTCGAATGGCTCCTTGAGCCCTGGGCGCAGCTTGTCGGCCAGGTGGGGCTGGCGTTGCTCACGATCGTCGTCGTCCTCGTCCTGACCGGCCGCTTCCCGCGCCGCTGGTGGATCGCCGCCGCCCCGGCCTTCACCCTGATCGCGCTCCTGTTTGGGTTTACCTTCCCGTATCTCGACGCGCTCGGGACGCACGGGCTGCGCAGCCCCGCGCTCAAGGCCGCGGCGAGGACGCTCGAGCGCCGCGAAGGCGTGGAAGGGACTCCGATCTCGGTCCAGGACGTCTCGAAGACGAGCACCCAGGCGAACGCCATGTCCGAGGGCATCGGCCCGAGTCGCCGGGTCATCCTCTGGAACACGCTGCTCGACGGGCGCTTCAGCTTCGCGGAGGTGAAGCTCGTGATCGCCCACGAGCTCGGCCACACCGCGCGCAGGCACATCTGGAAGGGCGTGGCCTGGTTCGGCCTGTTCGCCCTACCAGGCGCGTTCGTGATCGCCGAGGTGACGCGCCGGCGCGGCGGGCTGCGCAATCCCGGCCTGCTGCCGCTCGGGATGCTCGTGCTCGTCCTGCTGCAGCTGGTGGCGATGCCGCTCGTGAACGTGATCTCGCGCCGCTACGAGGCGGAGGCCGACTGGATCGCCCTCGAGACGACGCGCGACCCGGCCGCGGCGCGCGGGCTATTCGAGCAGTTCTCGCGCACGAGCCTGCAGCAGCCGCGACCGCCGAGGTGGGATTACGTTCTGCTCGAGGGCCACCCCACGATCATCCAGCGGATCGCGATGGCCGAGGCCTGGCGGGCTAGGAACCTTCGTCGGAGCGCGGCGGTGCTTCCGGCAGGTTCCTGATTCCCTCGGTGGTCTGGAACTTCGACCAGGAGTCCTGCATCGCGTCGAGCAGCTCCTTCATGAACCGGGTCGACATGTTGACGCGGGCGACGACGACGCCCGGGACGTCACCCTCCTCGACCTCGTGATCGATCCGGGCGAACGTGATCGTGAACTCGTAGGGCGAGAAGCTGATGTTGGCGAAGTTCGAGTAGACGCCGCCGAGGTGCTCGGGGTCCAGGTGGATGTTGAGATTCCGGGACTGGCCCTCTTCTTCCACGCTCCTACGATACTACGCAGGTGGAGCAGACCCTGACCGCGCGCCGCCTCGCGTATGCCCTGGTAGCGGCGGCCCTTGTCCTGGTCGCGGGGACGATCGGCTTCCACAGCGTCCTCGACGAGGGCTGGCTGGAGGCGTTCTACCGCTCGGTCGTGACGAGCTCGCTCACCGGCCTCGATACGGTGCCGGACGAGAGGGGCGGACTGATCCTCTCGATCGTGCTCATCGTCGCTGGCGTGACTATCTTTGCGTTCGTCGCCGCGGCGGTCGTGGAATCGGTCGCGCGCGGCGTGTTGACCGGAGCGTGGGCGGAACGGAGGAGGCGAAGGACGATCCAGAACTTGCGCGACCACACGATCATCTGCGGCTACGGCCGCGTCGGGAGGCGCGTCGCCGAGGAGCTCCGCGCCGCCGGCGCGTCCTACGTCGTGCTCGAGTTCCGTCCCGAGGCAGTCGAGGACGCCGGCGAGGCGAACGAGGTCTACATCGAGGGGAACGCGATCGAGGACGAAGACCTCGAGGCGGCGGGCCTCGCGCACGCGAAGGCTCTCGTCGCGGCCTCGGACTCCGATACCGACAACCTGTACATCACGCTGTCCGCGCGTGCCGCGCGGCCCGACCTGCTGATCGTCGCCCGGGCCTCCGACGAGGATGCGGCGAAGAAGCTGCGGCTGGCCGGAGCGGACCGCGTGGTGACGCCCTATGCCACCGCCGGAAGGGTGATGGCGACTCTCCTCTTGAAGCCGCAGGTCGCCGCCTTCCTGAACGTCGTCAGCACGTCGGCCGGACCGGACTTGAGCTTCGAGCAGATCGAGGTTCCGGCGGCCTGGCCGGGCGTCGGGAAGACGATCGGCGATCTCAGAATCCGCCAGCGCACGGGCGCGTCGATCGTCGCGCTGTCCAAGCGGGGCGCAGATTTCGACACAGGTCCATCCCCCGAGACCGTGCTCGACGAGGGCGATGTCCTGATCGGCGTCGGGACGAGCGAGGAGATTCGCGCCCTCGAGGACCTGTTCGCGCCCTCCGGGGCCGTTGTCTCCTAAGACGCTCGACCGGCTGAGCCAGGCGCTCGGCGGGCTCGCCGGCGCGGCAGTCGAGCTCGAACGGCCGAGCGACCCGGCTCACGGCGACTACGCTTCGAACGTCGCCTTGCGGCTCGCGCCTCTGCGCAAGCAGCCTCCACGCGAGATCGCGGAGGAGCTGGCTCATGCTGCCGAGAAGCTTCCCGAGGTCGAACGAGCCGAGGTCGCCGGACCGGGCTTTCTCAATCTGTGGCTGACATCGGCGTGGTTCGGCGAGGCTCTGGCCGAGATGCTCGCCGCCGGTACCGAGTACGGCTCCGGATCGGCCGAGCGGAGGGAGCGGATCCAGGTCGAGATGGTCTCCGCCAACCCGACCGGCCCGATCACGGTCGCGCACGCGCGCAACGGGGCCTACGGGGACTCGGTCGCGCGCCTGCTCGAGCTTGCCGGCCACGACGTCGAGCGCGAGTACTACTACAACGACGCCGGCCTGCAGGTCGAGCGCTTCCGGGAATCAGTGGAGGCGCGCCGGCGCGGGGAGGAGCCGCCGGAGGAGGGCTACCACGGGGACTACGTCAAGGACCTGGCCGCCCAACAGGGCGATCCGGTCGCCCCGATGCTGCAGCAGATCGAGACGACCCTCGAGCGCTTCCGGATCCACTTCGACACGTGGGCGCTTCAGAGCGAGCTCGAGCAGCGACTGGGGGAGTTCCTGCCACGGCTCGACACCTATGAGAAGGACGGGGCCGTGTGGGCGCGGTCGTCGGCCTACGGCGACGACGACGACCGGGTCATCATCCGCTCCCCGGAGCAAGGCGGGCGGCCCACCTATCGCGCGGCCGACATCGTCTACCTCGCGGAAAAGCTCGACCGTGGCTACGACCGCGCGATCTACGTGCTCGGATCCGACCACCACGGAACGCGCAAGTGGTACGCGGCGATCGCGCGGATGCTCGGGTACGACCCCGAGCGCGTGGAGGTGCTCCTGTACCAGCTCGTCCACCTGGTCCGGGGAAGCCAGCTCGCGAGGATCTCGAAGCGGCGCGGCGACATCGTCACGCTCGACGAGCTGATCGACGAGATCGGTGTCGACGCCGCGCGCTGGTACCTCGTCTCCCGCGGGCCCGACCAGACGATCGACATCGACGTCGAGCTCGCCGCCGAGAAGACTGCGAAGAACCCCGTCTACTACGTCCAGTACTCGCATGCACGGATCGCCGGGATCTTTCGCAACGCCGGAGACGCCGAGGTCGGCTCCGGGCCCCCCGGGGAGCTCGCGGACGAGGAGAAGGACCTGATCAAGCGCCTGGCCGAATTCCCAGGCATCGCGGCGGAGGCGACGGAGCGCCGCGGCCCGCATGCGATCCCGAACTACGCGATCAGGGTCGCCGACGACTTCCACCGCTTCTACACCGAGCACCGCGTGCTCGACGGCGACTCGCAGGCCTTCCGCCTCGGCCTCTGCCGGGCCTCGCAGGCGGTCGTCGCCCGGTGCCTCGACCTGATCGGAGTAGAGGCGCCGGAACGAATGTGAGAGGATTACTACCGTGAGCCGAGTTGCCGAGCAAGCGTCGGACGAAGCTGGAATCCCGCCTCCGAACGCGCCCGACCGCAACCTGGCGCTCGAGCTCGTCCGCGTGACCGAGAACGCGGCGATGGGCGCGGGACGCTGGGTCGGCCGCGGCGAGAAGGAGAGCGCCGACCAGGCCGCCGTCGACGGGATGCGGGCGATCCTCGACACCGTCTCGATGGACGGCGTCGTCGTCATCGGCGAGGGCGAGAAGGACGAGGCGCCGATGCTCTTCAACGGCGAGGAGGTCGGCAACGGCCAGGGCCCGGAGGTCGATGTGGCCGTCGATCCGCTCGAGGGGACGCGGCTGTGCGCGCTCGGGCAGCCGAACGCGATCGCCGTGATCGCGTTGGCCGAGCGCGGAACGATGTTCTTCCCCGGCGCGGCCTTCTACATGGAGAAGATCGCCGTCGGGCCCGAGGGGATCGACGCGATCGACATCAACGCATCGCCGACCGACAACGTCAAGGCTGTAGCCGGGGCCAAGGGGATCCGGCCGCGCGACGTCGATGTGGTCGTCCTGGAGCGTGAGCGCCACGACGCTCTGATCGCGGAGCTGCGCGAGGCCGGCGCCAAGGTGCACCTGATCCGCGACGGCGACGTCGCGCCGGCGATCGCCGCGGCGCGAGGCGGCACCGGCGTCGACATGGTCTACGGGATCGGGGGAACGCCCGAGGGCGTGATCTCCGCGGCGGCGCTCAAGTGTGTAGGCGGCGGGATCCAGGGGAAGCTCTGGCCGCGGGACGACGAGGAGCGGCAGGCGCTCGTCGACGCCGGCATCGATCCCGACCGGGTGCTGCACACCGACGACCTCGTCTCCGGGGAGGACTGCTTCGTTGCCGCCACCGGCGTCACGACCGGAGCACTGCTGCGCGGCGTCAGATACGAGAAGGACGGCATCACCACGCACTCGATCGTGATGCGGTCGCGCTCGGGGACCGTTCGCATGATCGAGGCGCGGCACCAGCTGTCGAAGATCCGCCGGCTCTCGGGTCGCTAGCCCGAGCCTCACCTGGGAGTCGTCTCTCGTCGCCGACTGGCTTGGGCAGCGGGGGCTGGCTCAGGCCGGGACCTTCTCCTCCATCTCCGGCGAGTAGCTCCCCGAGCGGGCGAGCCCGTTCATCTTGGCGCGGTGGAGGTACGCCTCCTGGCCGGCGGCCACGTTGGCCGGATCGCCGCTCCACGCCTTGAGCGCGGGTGCCTGGAGCGCGCGCCCGTAGGAGAAGCTGAGCTCCCAGGGGTGCGGGCCTATGGCGTTCATCGCGTTCAGCCGAGCCGTTGCGTCCTCGTCGCTCTGGCCGCCCGAGAGGAAGACGATTCCGGGAACCGCCGCCGGAACGTGGCGGCGGAAGCACTTGATCGTCGCCTCCGACACCTCCTGGTTTCCGGCCTGCTCGGGACACTCGTAACCCGAGAGCACCATGTTCGGCTTCAGCAGCATGTCCTCGGGGACGACACGCTGGTCGCGCAGCTCGGTGAAGACGGCGTGCAGCGTGCGCGACGTCACGTCGAAGCTGCGCTCGATCGTATGGTCGCCGTCCATGAGTACCTCGGGCTCGACAATCGGGACGAGTCCGGCTTCCTGGCAGAGCGCGGCGTAGCGGGCGAGCGCATGCGCGTTCGTCCAGAGGCAGTACTCGCTCGGGATGTCTTCGCCGATCGAGATCACGCCTCGCCACTTCGCGAAACGCGCGCCGAGGCCGTTGTACTCGAGGAGCCGCTCACGCAGGCCGTCGAGCCCTTCCGTGATCGTCTCGCCGGGCGCATTGGCGAGCTGCTTCGCGCCCAGGTCGACCTTGATCCCCGGGATGATCCCCTGCTGCTCGAGCAGCTTCGGAAACGGGGTGCCGTCCAAGGCGGACTGCCGGATCGTCTCGTCGTACAGGATCACCCCGCTGATGTGGTCGGCCGCTCCGTCGGTCGTGAACAGCATGTCGCGGTAGGCGCGCCTGTTCTCCTCGGTCGACTCGACTCCGATCGAGTCGAAGCGCTTGGTGATCGTGCCGGTGCTCTCGTCGGCGGCCAGGATGCCCTTCCCCGGCGCGACGAGCGCTCGTGCGGTCTCGTTGAGATCAGCCATCGTTCCCTCCTAATCTGCGGTCTCGGAGGGATTATCCCGCATCTCCGATGACGCTATCCTGAGCCTGGCGCGGACGTAGCTCAGTTGGTAGAGCATCAGCTTCCCAAGCTGAGGGTCGCGGGTTCGATCCCCGTCGTCCGCTCTGCGCAACGCCGGTACCGAGTCTTGATTTTGAGACCTGGTTTCCCCCATGCCTAATCAGCTTCCCAAGCTGAGGGTCGCGGGTTCGATCCCCGTCGTCCGCTTCAAGAAAGCCCCGCTCAGGCAGGCGCTGAAAACGCAACGCGTTCCGCCGCCTGGATGGACCGGCACGTTGACGGCCGCAATACGACGCCGAGAACTCACCGTCCAGATCACCGCCCCGAAGAGGCCCCCGATGTGCGTACCTCTTTCCGTGAGGTTCGCTGGATGCGCCGGCGCGTTCGTCTCGTCGTCGCCCCCGCGGCGCTAGCCGAGACCAATCCCGTACTCATCTTCCCGGCGTGCCACGTCGAGGACCAGGTTGAGAACCTGACCTGAGTGCCGAACCTCGCGGAGCGTGAGCCGCTCAGTGGTGATCCGCCGTGGCAGCAGTGGTGCACCCGCGCCAAGGCACACCGGGCGCATCCCGAGCCAGACCTCGTCGAGGAGGCCCGCGTCGTCGAATTGCCCCACCAGGTCGCCTCCGCCCACCAGCCAGATGTTGGTGCCGGGCAGGGCCGCCACCATCTCTTCGTACACCGGGCGGACGTCACCCGAGACGAGGTGAATGTCGACGCCAGGGATCGGTGGCAGATCCCGGTGAGTGAAGACCCAGCAGGGCCGGTCCTCGTAGAAATCGTGCCACTTCTGCGGGTTCGTCAGCATGTCGTGCCGTCGGAGCGACGAGAGGTACGTGGTCGCGCCCATCACCATGGGGCCGACCCCGGAAATGAACTCGTCCCAGCCTTCGTCTTCGTCCCCGTGCGGGGCCTCGAACAGCCAGTCCAGAGAGTGGTTCTCGTCGGCGATGAAGCCGTCCAGGGTGCAGGCGGTGAAGTACTGGACCGCGGGCATCCCCGCCTACCCTACCCCAGTCGCGGGTCCGATCCTCGTCGTCGGCTTTCAGCCGACTTCGCCGAGCAGGATGTTCCACGGCTCGATGCTCGCGATCCTGAGCATCCTCATCGGCGTCCACGGATCTGCATCGAGACGGTCATGGATGGCCTGCTCGCTGTCGGCGCGGACGATCAGCAGCGTCCGCGGTCCGCCGCCGACCGGGCCGCCCAGCAGGACGAACCCCTCGTCGACGAGCGAGTTCATGAACGCCGCGTGCTCGTCCCAGCGCTCCTGCTCGGTCAGCTCACGGGAGTCGTCCCAGGCCTCGCCGCTCTCCCGCATGACGGCGAAGTAGCCGCCTAGCTGCGCCTGACCCACGCGATGATCCCGAGCCAGACGAGAAAGCAGAGCGAGACCGCCACTACGTTGAAGACGGTGGTCGCGACCGGCACGGGCCAATAATAGGAGGAGCCCCCTTTAGGGGGCTCCTCCTTTCAGGTCGGTCCTGAGCTACTGCCTTAGGCCTTGGGGGCCCGGGCGATGATCACGAGTGCCGGTCCGTCTGCGCTGGCGCGCAGGACGTTGACGCGGTACCCGGCCTTGAGGTCGGAGAGCGCCACGAGACCCTGGCCCGCGAGGCGGACCTGCGTGGCGGCCGTGACGGCCACGGTCACCGAGCTGCCGTTCCGCAGCTTGACGGTGAGCGAGTCGGAGCCGACCGATTCGACGACGCCGCGGAAGTACGACTTGGCGCCGTGGCGTTCGTACGCCTTGAGCGCCTTGGCGGGGCCGTCCGCGGACGTCCGGTGGACGATCGCACGGTACCCGGCTTCGATGTCGCCGAGTGCTCCCGGCTTGCCGTTGACCCGGATCTTCGTCTCCGAGTTGACGGCGATCGTGACCGAGTCGCCGTCCTTCTCCTTGATCGTGATCGAGTCCGAGCCGACCGAGTCGACGAGGCCGTGGACGACCGTGTCGGCGGCAGGGGCCTCATACGCTCGGATCAGCTTGGCCGGCTGACCCTTCTTCCCCTTGACCGAGGCGCGATAGCCGACCTCGATGTCGGCGAGTGTGCCGGGCTTGTGGTTCACGACGATCTTGGTGTCGCTCGAGACCTGGATCGTCGCCGAGTTTCCGTTCTTCAGCTTCAGCGTGATCGAGTCGGAGGCGACGGACTGGACGATGCCGTGAACCGCGGGACCCTTGTTCTTCTTCTTGGCCAGCGCCGGGCTTGTCGCGCCGAGCGCGACGGAAGCTGTGACGGCGGCCACGAGGAGAATCAAGAGTTTCTTCACGAGGGTGCTCCTTTCGAAGGGCTTGACGCGCCCATGTTCGGGCCCGCGGATTAGGAGCCTGTTCACTGGTTGTTAGCCACTTGTAAGGAAAGTGTTCGAGTTGGTCACGCGCCCGGCCAGGCGTCCGCGAGCTTTCGGCGCGTGTCGAGCAGATGCTCCGGCAGAACCTTGACATCGGCGAGCACCGGCATGAAATTCGTGTCGCCCGCCCAGCGCGGGACGAGGTGCAGGTGGACGTGGTCGACGACTCCGGCGCCGGCGATCCTGCCGAGGTTCCAGCCCACGTTGTAGCCCTGAGGCGAGTACATCGCCGCCAGTGCTCCCATCCCCTGGCCGGCCAGCCGATGGAGCTCCAACGCCTCCTCGTCCTCGAGGTCCCCGAACTCCCGGACGTGACGGTACGGCGCCACCATGAGGTGACCCGACGCATACGGGAACTTGTTCAGCATCGCGAACGCGAGCGTCCCGCGCTTCACGATCAGCGCCTCCTCGTCGTCTCCGGCCGGGGCGGTGCAGAACAAGCAGCCTTCCTGCTCGTCCGCAGACTGGATGTACTCGAGCCGCCACGGCGCCCACAACTGTCGGGTCATGCTCCTCCTCCACCCACCTTTTTCTGGGGCGCCGCTGCCGGTGCGGGGCCGGAGCGGACAGTATTTCAATACGACGCCGTAGCTAAGACTTAAAAAGCGGCCGGAGAGGGCTCGGCCCTCTCTGGTCGATTTGCCGGCAGCGGCGTCAGGCGGCGGCAGATTCGGGCTCTGCCCGGCGGCGCCGTCGCCGGCCAGAGAAAGGTGGGGGGGCCGCCCGGGGTCTTGAGACGGCCCCCTCATTGCTCCCCGAAAGACGAGCGTCTCAGCCGGGTGCTGAACCGCCGCAGCGGGGTGCGCTACGGGCGAGCTCCGGCCTCCGGGGAGAGAGGGAGGAAGGCGCAGGCCCGTGCGCGCAGCGCCATTCTTACGCTTTCGGCAGAGAAAAACAAGTGCGAATTGCCGATTTCTATTGGGCGTGAAGCGGGCGCCTACGCGTACCCGTGGTTCTTCAGGAACTTGCGTAGCTTGGCGAGGTAGGCGCCGTTCTTCGGCCACAGGTCGTCTCCGCCGATCCCCTTGAACTCGCCCTTGCGGTTCAACGCCTGCATCTTCGCCCAGCCCTGCGCCTGGAGCCCGAGCAGGTCCTCGTCGGCCATCCACGCGGCCAGGATGCCGCGGGGATCCGGGAAGTCGCCGGTCCGTTGCTGGAGGTGCTCCTTCCACAAGCGTGCGGAGTCCTGCTTGATCTGGGCCGGATAGCTCCGTGTCACGTTCCTCAGCTTGCCGGCCTGGTAGTTCCAGATCTGAATCGGGAACGCCGAGCCGGCGTAGGCGGTGAACGAGTATGCGAACCGGTCGTCGCCGCTGACGAGCTCGAGCACTCCGTCGTGGTCGAGGTCGTTCAGGTGGTAGGTCAGGTCGCCCCAGATGTGCTTGAGGGACGAGTAGGAGTTGCCTGTGTACCGGTAGATCAACGAGAACTCGCAGCAGTGGGCGCCGCCCGTGTAGAGGTCGACGAGCACCTCGGGGTCGTCGTCTCCGTCCAGGTCCTTGATCCGGATCCGCAGCGGCGCGGACAACCCGAGCCTCCTGTCGAGGACGTTGCGGCCGCTGCGGGCGATCCGCAGCCTGACGTTCTTGGCCTGCATGAACTGAACCGGCGTCCAGGTGACCGTCGCCCGAACGGCCCCCAGATGAGCCGTCTTCGTCTTGGTCTTCGCCGACGCGCTTCCGGCGAGGAGAAGGCCGGCGGCGGCCGTCAGGACGACCGCTGCGGCAAGACGTCTCACAACCACCGCTTGTACCTGAAGAACCCGAGGGCACCGATAAGCACCACGGCCATCGCGCCCAGTATCGCCCAGAAGGCGGTCGCCGAGCCGAAACCCGGGAAGTGGACGTTCATCCCGAAGAGCCCGGTGATCAGGGTCAGCGGCAGCATCGTCACGCTGATGATCGTCAGCAGCCGGAGGACATTGTTCTGGCGGTGCGAAATGACGGACTCGTTCGTGTCCTCGAGCGCCTCCACGACCTCCTTGTAGTTGTCGAGCAGGTCCCAGATTCGCTCTGAGGCATCGACGATGTCGTCGAAGTAGAGCTCGAGGTTCTCGGGCAGGAACCGCTCGGTGTGGCGCTCGAGCAGGCGCAGCGTCGAGCGCTGCGGCTTCATGATCTTGCGGTAGGAGATGATCTCCTGCTTGACGTTGGAGATGTCGCGGACGATCTCCTCCGAGCGACCCTCGAACACCTCGTCCTCGAAGCGGTCGAGCTTGTGGCCGATCTTGTCGAGGATCGGGAAGCAGTAGTCGAACAGATCGTCGAGGACGTGGTAGAGCAGGTAGCCGGACCCCTTGCCGAACAGCGACTCGCGCAGGCCGGGATCGTCGCTGCAGCGCTGGAAGAGACGCGTGACCGGGAGCAGCTCGACGTTCGGGAGCGTGACGAGGTAGTCCGGGCCAAGGAAGATGTCGAGCTCGGCCGCGTTCAGCCGCTGGACGGTCTTGTCGTAGACCGGGAAGTGGAGGACGGCGAACAGGTACTCGGGGTACTCGTCGATCTTCGGCCGCTGGCGCTTCGAGAGCACGTCCTCGACGTCGAGGGCATGCCAGCCGAAGCGTTCGGCCAGCTGCACGGTGCTTTCGCTCTCGGGCGCGTCGAGGTGGATCCAGGTCAGTCCGTTGTGGGAGAGCTCAGCAGGCTCTCGAGCAACGGGAACGACCGCGGCGACGACGCCGCGGGTCCGTGATCGCCTGATGCGGGGCAGGCTGGGCATCGGTACTGAGGGGCTCGTCCGTCCTCATTGCTCTGTTCGGCATCTTACCCCGCACGCCTTTTCCTAGGCCTTGGTGGAGCTGGGGAAGGCGGGGTGCGGATCGACCCACAGCAGAGATGTCCAATTTGGCCATCTTGACGCTCATACAGGGCGGTCCTACCATCGCAATCCCCCCCAACGGAAAGGACATGCTCAAATGCATCCACTTTCAAGGCTTGCAGCGTAGTCGCAGGCAGCGTCGCGGCAGGCTTCGGACTCTCTCAAGCGCCCGGAGCCGTGCCTGACGGAACAGCTCCGACGTACCAAACCGATCCCATCGATAACGGATGGCCGCCATGCAGCGGGCCGGCGGACGACGGAAAGCTCTTCATCGACAGGTTCGGAAATATGTGGCAGTGTTCCTACCGTTTCTACCCCGATGTCGGATGGATCTGGACCTGGGTGCAAGTAAAATGCACGATCGCTTCAAAGGCAGTTCAGAGTCTCCTTCCCCATCACGGCCGTTGGAACTGACACCTCGCGCCACTCAAATCATCGCCCTGGCGGCGCAACGCGCTAAAGAGCTTGGCCAGGAACGTGTTGGCGCTGAGCACCTTTTGCTCGCACTCTCCGAAGAGACAGAAAGCGTTGCAGCACGTGCGCTACGTGAGCTAGATGTTGCCGACACGCTTCCGCGACGGCTCCTCGAGATTTTCCAGGAGCCCGGATACAACACGACGACCCGACGGTTGGCTGACTCCGAAGGCTTCCTCGGTCACGTAGAAACTGACGGTCGGGGCAACGACGTATTTATTGATTCCGAGGGCAACCCCGCCCCGTGGCCTGGAGAGCGGTCCGTGAATGGGTGAAGCCGCCAGCAGATTGGGCTAGCCGCCGGCAGGCCGAACGGGGCCTTGACAGGTGCTTAGCCCCGTTTCGCACGAGCCCGTCTACTGCTAGTGGCGGGTGAGGCTGAGAGTCGCCGGCGCAGTGGTTCCGTCCTCGAGCGTGGTCGTCACGGCGCCGTTGAAGGTGTTGCCGCTGAATCCTCCGGTCAGCACCCAGTGGACGCCGGGACGGCAGCCCGGCACGCCGCTCCCGTCGAGCGACTGCATGGAGTAGTCGTAGGTCAGTGAGGCGTTACCCCCGCTCGGGGTCGTGACCTGGATCGAGAACCCGGCCGAGTTCCACTGATTCGGCCCCATTCCCGGAGTGATCGTGGCCGAGACCGTCGGCTGCTGGCCGCCACAGCCGAATGTCCCCGTGCTGAACGTGGCTTCGAAGCGGAACGACGTCACGTCGGGGAGCGTCACGACGATGCTGGCCGAGCCGGTCGTGTTGAAGCGTGTGTCGGTCCATGTCCCGTCCCACGTTCCCGCCAGCAGGTTCGGCGTGAAGCCCGGGGGCGGCGGAGGTGGTGGCGGTGGGGGTGGAGGTGGCGGGGGTGGAGGCGGCGGCGGTGGAGGAGGGGGCGTCTTCTTCGCAAAGGAGGCGGCGACGCGCTTGGACGCCGTGAGGTGAACGGCGCAGGTCGGCCCCTTCGAGGTGCAGGCGAATCCCCAGCGCGCGAACTTCCAGCCCGAGGCCGCCTTGGCCTTCAGCGTCACGGTAGTGCCCTTGCGCGCCTTCAGGCTGCACTCAGGCGGGCAGCTGATCCCGTTCGGCGAGCTCGTCACCTTGCCGTGGCCCTTGACGCCGACGCTCAGCACCGGGCGCTTGGCGAGCGAGGCCGGCTGCGCGCTCGCAAGGCCGAGCACACATGCGACGAAAAGCAGTCCCGCTGCGATCGACCCGAGACGCATGGACGGACGGATTCTACGCTTCGGCGAGCACCGGTCGTTCCCCGGCGACGGGCGTGTTGCGGACCGGGCGCGGGAGCGAGCGCTCGAGCATTAGAGCCCAGGCGCCGCCGGCGAGGCAGACGGCCGCGGCCACCGGCCAGAGCGCATACGGCTCTGCCTGGAGCACGAATCCTCCCGCAGCCGGGCCGATGATGAAGCCGATCTGCCACGAAGAGCTCGACATCGCCATGTACCTCCCGAGCAGGCGGCGCGGCGCGAGGTCGGAGACGAGCGGGCCCTGCACCGTGCCGTGCAGGCATTCGCCCAGGGCGAAGACGGCGAACGCGAAGGCGAACAACGCGGTCGCGGCCCCGGCCTGGAGCCAGAGCCCGCCGCCCAGCACCAGCAGCCAGGTCGCGGCCCACAACACGCCCATCACCGCCAGGGCGGACATTCGCCGCTTCCCCTGCTGGAATTTCGCGACGGGCAGCTGTAGCAGCACGATCAAGATCGTGTTCAGGAAGAAGATCAACCCGATCTCCCGCTCGCTGACCGACGCCTGGTTCTTGGCGAACACCGGAAAGAGCTCGGAGAACAGCGCGATGCTGGCCGCGATGAAGATCGTGTTCAGGGCGATGAACGAGATGAACGGCCGGTTGCGGAGCACCGCCCGATAGCCGCGGTGAGGCTCGTGCGCCGGCACCTCCTCGCGGGACGGTGAGGGAACGCGCGTGAGGATCACTGCGAACACCAGGAAGGTGGCCGCGTCGATCACGAACAGGAGCGTGAAGCTCGACGGGTCGCTCGTGCTGGCGATCAATCCTCCGACGAGCCCGCCGAGCCCGATGCCGAGGTTCATGGTCACGCGCTGCTGGGCGAACGCCGCCGGCCGGCGTTCGGGCGGCGATAACGCCGACAGGAGCGTCCCCTGGCTCGGCCAGAACGCCCCACTTCCAACACCCGCGAGACCATTCAGGAGAAAGGCGTGCCAGGCCTCGTGAATGAGGGGAAAGAGCGAGAAGGCGGCTGCCATGACGAGCAGGGAGGCCACCAGTGTCGTGCGCGCGCCGATGCGATCGGCGAGCGCCCCCGCAATCGGTCCCGAGACGAGCGCGGCCAGCCCGTTCGCCGCCGCGATCGTGCCCGCGAGCCCGAGCGAGATCCCCCGCACGTTGTGCAAGTAGATGACGAGAAACGGGACGACGACGCCGTTTCCGAACATGTTCGCGAGGCCGCCCGCCTGGAGCAGCCAGACCGCTTGGGGCAGCTGGGGGTTCAGGCTGCGGACGTAGCTCGCAAACGCGCGCACGACGCGCAGGCTACTAATGAGGCGACAGCTTTCCCAGCGTTCCCGGACCGGTCAGGGGCGCTAGATCTTCATACCGAATTCCGATTGACCGGCCTTAAGGGCTCACCTACCGTGAACTGTGGATGACGAGGTCGCCCACACTCGTCGCAGCCTTCTGTGCGGCTGCGGTCGTTGCGCTGCTCCTTAGTGTCGCGGCCTCGAGCGCGGGCGAGAGCAAGCTGGGGTGCACCGTTCTCGCTGCGAAGGTTGGGATCCTATCCGCCAAGCTGCCGAAGAAGGTCAAGCTGGACGCGACCGGGCGCTCCGGGGCCGGCATCGACCGGCTGATTTGCAAAGACCTGACAGGCGACGGGCGCAAGGACATGGTGGCAAGCGTCTTTTCCGGGGGGACCGCGGGAGTCGAGGCCTGGGTCGTGTTTCGGGCGACCCCTCGGGGATGGAAGCTCGTCTTCCGCCGGCTCGACCTCTATCGGGCCGGGATCCGTTTGGCGCCGGCCGGAATCGTCGAGATCGATCCTCTCTACGCAGCGGACGGGACCGACCCGAACTGTTGCCCCAGCCGCGGCTACGACCACACTCTGTATCGCTGGAAGAGCGGCAAGTTCGTCGTCGGCCGCACCTGGCACACCCGCAGTCCCTAGCCCGTAGGATCGCGGCGGCATGGGCAGGTTCCTCGCACCCGTGGTCGGCGGAGTCGCGCTCGCACTCGTGGCCGCTGGCTGCGGAGGAGGCGGGGGCAAGAAGGGGCTGACCAAGGCCGAGTACGCCTCGGCGATCGACGAGGTCTGCAGCAGCACGCTGGACAAGCTCACGAAGCTCGGGATCGCGAGCACGCCGGCGAGCTTCAAGGTCAAGGGCGATCAGGTCGTCAAGATCACGGAGGACGCCATCGCAAAGTTCAAGGCCGTCACGCCTCCCGATGCGCTGAAGGACGCGGTGAAGGAGTTCAACGCCGCCAACGAGGCGGCGCTGTCGGACTTCAAGGCCGCAACCGCCGCTGCCAAGGCAGGCGACATCAAAGAATTCGGCCGGGCGCTCTCGCACGTCCAGGCGGACGACCAGAAGCAGAACGCAGGCGCGGCCAAGATCGGCGCCGTCGACTGCGAGTAGGATCCTGCCTCCCCAAGCGAGAGGAGTCTCGATGAAGAAGGGTCAAATCCTGTCTGCGTGCGCGCTGCTTGCGCTCGTCGGACTGGTTGCAGCGGGCTGCGGCGGAGGCGGCAAGAAAGGCTCTGCGCTGTCGAAGGACGACTACGTGGCGGCGCTCAACAAGATCTGCACCAACGCCAACAGCCAGCTGAGCTCGCTCGGTCTCTCCAACACGATCGACTCGTTCAAGACGGACGGCGATCAGGTGGTGAAGATCGGGGAGGACACCGTGGACAAGATCAAGGCGCTGTCGCCGCCGGACGAGGTGAAGGCGGCGGCGCAGGAGTTCACCGAGGCAACCGAGCATGCCGTGTCCGACCTCAAGGACGCGACGAGCGCGGCAAAGTCGGGCGACCAGTCGAAATTCACCCAAGCCCTGACGCACGCGCAGAGCGACTCCGCGAAGGGTGACGCCGCGGCCAGCGAGATGGGCGCGGACGGCTGCGCATAAGAAAACGGGGGAACGCATGGTTCCCCCGTTGACCCTCTTCTTCACGCCTCCCGCTGATCCATCAGAATCTGGGGCTGCGCTCCGGCAACGATGCGCCCGGCAGGAATCGAACCTGCGACCTCGCGCTCCGGAGGCGCGCGCTCTATCCCCTGAGCTACGGGCGCTCGAGGGCCTAGTGTATCGGCGTGGAAATCGATGCTCGCATCGTTGGGTTGGAGCTCGAAGAGCCGTTCGTCATCTCCCGCGGGACCGAGACTGAGGTCGACGTCGTCCAGGTCGAGATCCGGCACGAGGGAGTCGTCGGAGCGGGGGAGGCAACCCCGATCGAGCACTACAGCGAGTCCCCACAGTCGGCGCTCGCGTACATCAAGGAGCACGGGGACACGCTGGGCGACGATCCCTTCGAGCTCGACGCGATCTTCGAGCGGTTGCCCAGACAGCAGTTTGCGGCGCGCTCGGCACTCGACGCCGCGCTGCACGACCTAGGCGGGAAGCTCGTCGGGCTGCCGGTCTGGCGCCTGCTCGGGCTGCGGCGGGAAGGCCCACCGACCTCGTGGACGATCACGCTCGCCGATCCCGACTCGATGGCGCGGGCCGCCGAACGCGTGAGCGACGGTCGCTTCCGGCGGCTGAAGCTGAAGATCGGGGGCCGCGACGGGCTTGACGTCGAGCGCGTGCGGGCCGTGAAAGGCGCGACCGACCTTCCGCTCCAGGTCGACGTCAACGAAGCCTGGTCGCTGGACGAGGCGCTGGACGCGCTGCCCCAGCTCGCGCAGGTCGGCCTCCAGTACTGCGAGCAGCCGCTGCCGGCCGGGGACGAGAGCGGACCCGAGCTGAAGCGGCGGTCACCGATCCCGATCTACGTCGACGAGGATTGCCACACGCTCGCTGACGTCGCCCCGTGCGCCGAGCGCGCCCACGGGATCAACATCAAGCTGGCGAAGTCAGGCGGGATCCGCGAGGCGGTGCGGATGGCGCACGCGGCGCGCGCTCTCGGTCTGGGCGTGATGCTCGGGTGCATGATCGAGTCTGGGCTGGGGATCGCGGCGGCCTGCCAGGTCGCGAGCCTGTGCGACCACGTCGACCTCGACGGCAACCTCCTGCTCGCGTTCGACCCGTGCCCGGGCGTGGAGCTCGTGGACGGTGTCCAACTGCCCGCGAATGCGCCGGGGCTAGGAGTCAATCGCGCCGCAGCGGCGTCAGGCATCGGCGGAGCCGGGCTCCGCCCGGCGGTAGCCGACGCCGGCCAGTGACGCGAGTGCGGTATTTGATCCTCGCTGAGGGGCGCTCGGGCGACCCCCACCACGGCAAGACGATGCGCGGCGTCGTCCGGTACGCGCCTGAGAAGGTCGTGGCGATCCTCGATTCGCAGCGCCCGGGCGGGACGTACGAGGGCTTCCCGATCGTCGGCAGCGTCAACGACGCCCTGTGCTTCGGGCCGACGACCGCGCTTGTCGGCGTCGCGACCCAGGGCGGGCGGTTCCCCCCTGCATGGCGCGAGTTGTTGAAGAGCTGCCTTGCGAAGGGGCTCGACATCGAGAACGGGCTCCACGAGCGCGTGAGCGACGACCCCGAGCTGGTCGAGCTCGCGCGGCGGCACAGCGCGGAGCTGCGCGACCTGCGCAAGCCGCCTGCCGATCTCAACGTCCCCACCGGCGAGAACCTGACCGTCCCGGCCCGGATCGTGTTGACGGTCGGCTCGGACTGCGCGATCGGGAAGATGACGGTCGCGCTCGAGCTCGACCGTG
>DASWEE010000060.1:0-1533 GCA_036394915.1 Gaiellaceae bacterium
CGCGCGGAGTTGCGCCGGCAGCTCGTCCTCTCGGGATCGGCGTCGGAGCTCGAGCGCGACCTGCCGTTCTCCGTCTTTGTGGACGCCCTGGACGAGTACCTCCAGAGCCTCGAGCTAGGACGATTCGCCGTACTCGACGACGACGTGCAAGCGGAGCTCACCCACGTCTTCCCGTCGCTGTCGGCACTCGCCACCGCGGGCGACGTGGCGCTCCAGCACGAGCGCTACCGCACCCACCGCGCGCTGCGCGCGCTGCTCGAGCACCTTGCGGAGACGAGGCCGCTCGTGCTCGTGCTCGACGACCTCCACTGGGCCGACTCGGCGTCCGTCGAGCTGCTCGGCGCACTGCTGCGCCGGCCGCCGTCCGCGGCTGTGCTCATCGCAGTGGCGCTCCGCCCCCGGCAACTGCCGGAGCGTCTTGTCGCCGCGCTCGAGCGGGCGCATCGTGCCGCGGCGCTGACCCGGATCGAACTCGGCCCCCTGAACCCCATCGAGGCTCGCGAGTTTCTGGGCGAAACGGTCGACGTCGCCGACGCAACCGACCTCTACGAGCAGAGCGGCGGCAACCCGTTTTATCTGGAGCAGCTCGCGCGAACGCTCGACCGTGCAGCTGGCGCTGCCGCTTCCGAGATCTCGCTGACCGGCATCGGCGTCCCGTCCGCCGTCGCCGCCTCGCTGAGCGAAGAGCTGGCCCTGCTGTCGAACGGCGGACGCCTAATGCTCCAGGGAGCAGCGGTGGCGGGCGATCCATTCGAACCCGAGCTCGCAGCGGCCGCGGCTGCCACCTCGGAGGCCGCGGCGATGGACGCAGTCGACGAACTCCTGCAGCTCGATCTTGTTCGCAACACGGATGTCCCCCGGCGCTTCCGCTTCCGGCACCCGCTCGTCCGGCGCGCGGTCTACGAGGCCACGCCCGGCGGCTGGCGGCTCGGTGCCCACGAGCGGTGCGCCAAGGCGCTCGCGGAGCGCGGGGCTACAGCTTGGGCGCGCGCGCATCACGTCGAGCGCTCGGCGCGCGAGGGCGACGTCGGCGCGGTCGCCGTCCTGCGCGAGGCCGGCGAGGCAGCCGTCCGGCTGGCGCCGGCAAGCGCCGCACACTGGTTCGCAGACGCGCTGGGCTTACTCCCCCAGACGGCGCCGGCGCAGGAGCGCGTCGAGCTGCTCATCGCCCGTGCGGGGGCGCTGTCGGCCGCCGGCGATCTCGCCGACAGCCACGCGGTGCTGCTCGAGGGCCTGGCGATCGTCCCGGACGAGTCAATCGCGCTCCGCACCCTACTCACGACGGCGTGCGCCAGGGTGGAGCACCGCCTCGGGCACTACGAGCAGGCCCACGCGCGTCTCGTGAGCGAGCTCGGTGACCTGCCGGAGCCGGTCTCACCCCAGGCCGTGGATCTGATGATCGAGCTCGCGCTGAACGAGTTCTACCGCTCGAAATACCAGTCGATGCACGACTGGGCCGAGCGCGCGGTGAGCACCGCGGAAGTGCTCGGAGATCCGCCCCTTACCGCGGCGGCGCTCGCGATGCCCGCGCTC
>DASWEE010000061.1:0-131839 GCA_036394915.1 Gaiellaceae bacterium
GCGACGACAGGAGGCTCCCGTCCGGCGACCGCGCAGCGCGCCGCCGCGCCGCCGGGGCTGTCGCACAAGGGTGACCTCGTTCTCTGGGGGACGCTGTGGGGCAGAGCCTCTGTCTATGCCGTTCGGCCGGACGGGACCCACTTCCGTCGGCTGCTCACGATGGATGACACGAATGAGATCCCGGCGCTCTCGCCCGACGGCTCCCGGATCGTGTTCGCACAGGAGCTTCCCCGTCGACATCAGGGTCGAGGACTCCACTACCTCGACCTTGCATCGGGACGGATCGCCGACGTGCCGGATTCGGCGGATGCAGTCGAGCCACAGTGGAGCCCGGACGGAACGCGCATCGTCTACCGGATCTGCGACCCGACTCGGCGTTGCGCACTCTGGAGCCTGCAACCGGACGGGGCCGACCGGCGCCTTCTGAGCGCGGGCCTCAATCCGTTCGGGCCGGGCGCAATCTCTCCCGACAGCCGCTGGATCGCTTTTCTCTCGCTCGACGATTCCGCCACCCCGTTCCACGAGGAGGTATCGGGCGACTTGTACGTCGAGCGCTTGGAAGGCTCGGAGCGACGAGTGGTGTCCGAGTCTGCCGGGAACCCGATTTCATGGACGCGAACGGACCTGCTCGTTCGCAACGAATCGGGCCTCGTGGCGATCTCTCTTTCCGGTGAAGAACGACCGTTCCTGAATGACGTTGCGGACGTGGCGGCCTCACCCGATGGACAGTGGCTCGCCTACACACATGGCCGAGACGGAAGCGTGCGCCTCTCGATCGCGCGCACGGACGGTGACGGGCCCGAAAGCGTGTACACGTCCCGACCGGCGCCGGACATCTACCCCCTCGTCTGGTCCTCCGACAGTCGGGGGCTGGCATTCACAGCGTCCGAACGTCATAGCCGGACCCTGGTCACCGTCGTGAATCCCAGCCGGCCAGACGACGCCTCGACGTTCCGCGTCTTCCACGTCGTGAGGCCGCTCGGCTGGAGCGTGACGGCGGCCCGGTCGCGTCTGGTTGCGGGACCCGTCTCTTGTAGGCCCGGAGCGTTCCGCGTCTCCATCGCCCTGAACGGGGCTACGGGCGCACTTGTCGGGTCGGCAGACCTCGTCTCGCACTGGGCTGCCTGTCACCTCGACGTTCCGCTTCGCTTCTCCGTTCGTGGGCCGACCGGCGCACTCGTCCACGGCATCCGCGGCAATCCGGCCGACGCACGACTTCGCGGCACGCTCACTCCCACGAACCCGATCGGACAGTCCTGGGCCTGGCGCAACTGGTGCGGTCGGGGAGGCCTCGTCTTCGAAGCGAGCGCGCGGGGCCGAACGGCGATCAAGAGGGTGCAGCCACCGCGCTGTGACAGCGCGCAGGCGCCGTCGACGCTCACGCCCTTCGGGCCCTAGGCGACCTCGACTGCGGGTAGCTCCTCCAGCTCCGGCTCGCGGCCGTGATGCGCAATCGCGCGGGAGTACAGCGCGAGCGCCGGCGCGATGACGCAGGCGCCCGCCGCGAGAGCCGTGCGGATTCCCCACACGTTGCCGATCGCGCCCAGCACCGGCCCGCCGCCCGTCTGACCGATCGCGTTCGCCTGGCCGCTGATGGAAAGGACGGTCGCGCGCACGCTCGAATCGGTGATCTGCTCGTTCAGCCAGGTGGTGTAGAGCGGCCCGGCGAGGTCACGCGCGAAGAAGACGCCGAGCAGAGCTCCGATTGCGAGCCACGTCGAGCCGGTGAGCGCGAACACGAGCATCGCGGCCATCTCCATGAGCGTGAAGGTGAAGAGGAAATGCGTGACGGCCCTGCGGCCTCCACGCTCGACCCGTCTGATCATGCGCCCGATCGCAACGAAGCCGAGAACCATCCCCGCGAGCCAGAAGATGCCGAACCAGATAACGGGGTCGAGGTGGCCGACGGCAGGCAGGCCGATGTCGCGAAGGAAGTGGGCCTCCTTCAGCCGGTCGAAGGCCTCGCTCGACATGCCCATGAAGAGCTCGACCCCCACGAGCAGCAGGATGACCGGAGCGGCCCACGCATACCGGGCTCCCCCGACGGCGGTCGAGCGCATCTCGGCCAGAGCCGAGCCGCGCTCGCGCCGCGGCTTGCGCTGAAAGCCGGTCTCGGGCATGAGCACGATGCAGGCGAGCCCGCAGACGATCGTGATCGCGCCTCCAGCCATGACTCCCCAGCGCAGGGAGACGGTGCCAATGGCGACCTGCGCGGCGAGCCCGACCACAGCGCCGATGTAGCCGATCCTCCTCCCGCGCAGGAACAGCGCGCCGACGTTCTCACGCCCGACCTCGTCGGTGATCCAGGCCTGGTACGCGCCGCTCGTGAACGTGTAGGAGAGACCCCAGAACGCCCAGAGCAGGATGATCACCCACGCCTGGGAGACGACGCCCACGAGCAGCCAGGCGACTCCCATGCCGAGGAAGCCGACAATCAGTGAGAGACGGCGGCTGTACGTGTCGGCCACGACGCCGGTCGGAACTTCGAAGAGGAAGACGGAAGCTTCCATCGCCGTCCCCATCAGAACGAGCTGGAGCGGCGAGAGATGGAGCTCCCGGACGAGGTAGACGGCCATCACGACCCAGGTCGGCATCCTGAGCAGCAGCTCGAGGCCGTAGTAGACGGTCGTCGCCGGGAGGCGTCTACCCGGAGCGCTTGAGCTTTCCATGCCGCTTCGCGTGCCGCTCGCCGCGCCGGAAGACCTCGAGCCCGAGCGGCACTGCGACGACTCCGATGATCATCAGCGGCCAGATGTCGCCCCAGAGCGAGCTGAGGCTGGCTCCGTGCAGGATCGACTTGCGCGCGGCGTCGAGCGCATACGTCGCGGGCGAGATCTTGGCGATCACCTGCATCCATTCAGGGAGGACGGAAATCGGGTAGTAGACGCCGGAGACGACGAGCAGGATTCCCTGCGCGACGAACCCGAGCTGCGTCCCCTTCTCGGGCGAGATCAGCGGCAGGACGGCCGTCATCATCCCGATCCCGATGAACGAGATCGACGCGATCATCAGGATGACGAGCGCGGCCACATAGTTGGCGTGCGGCAGGCTGAGGTTGAAGAAGAGCGCGACGACCCCGAACAGCGCTACGGCTCGAATCACGCCGTAGACGATCGAGAACAGCCCCATCCCGAACAGGTGGACCGGGCGCGCCAGCGGCGCCATGAACGTGTACTCGATCGTTCCCTCCCAGCGCTCCCAGGCAACGGTCTCGGTGACGATCTCGAAGATGATCCCGAGGTAGGCCCAGAGCACGGCGCCGATCAGCAGGATCGTCGTGAGACGATCGACCCTGGCCGGGGTCAGGCTCGGGATCCCCTTGGCGATGAAGACGATCGTGAGCGTGTTCGCGACCGTCCAGATGAAGAAGGCGACGTCCCACCAGATGTAGCGCTTGACCAGGTAGACGTTTCGCTCGATCACGCCGGCAAGGCCGATCAGCTCGTGTCGCAGGGTTGCGGCCGCGCCCGGCACTACTCGCTCACCTCCTCGTCCTTCTCGTCGCCCTCCTCTTCGAACGACTTGCCGGTCGCCGCGAAGAAGGCGTCCTCGAGCGTCTCCGCCCCGTAGCGTGCTCTCAGCTCCGCCGGCGGCTCGAGGCAGAGGAGCCGGCCGCGGTCGAGGATGCCGACCCTGTCCGCGAGCGCCTCGGCCTCGTCGAGGTCGTGCGTGCAGAGCAGGATCGTCGAGTCGTGCGTATGACGGATCTCACGGATGAAGTCCTGGACTTCGAGCTTCGAGCGCGGGTCGAGGCCCGTCGTGGGCTCGTCCAGCAGCAGCATCACCGGTGAGGTCAGCAGCGCGCGCGCGAGCGCGACCTTCTGCTGCATGCCTCGCGAAAGATTCTCCATCGGTTCTCTCCGGCGATCTTCTGGAAAGCCGACCTTCGTCAGGATCGCCGGAATCTGGTCCTTCGTCTCGCTCGCCCGCATCCCGTAGAAGCGGGACGCGTAGCTCAGGTTCTCGACCGCCGACATCTTCTTGAAGAACGAGGCCTCGACCGAGACTCGGTTGACGAGCCGGCGCACACGGCGCGACTCCTTGAACACGTCGTGGCCGAAGATCCGCGCGCTTCCGCCCTCGTGGAGCAGCAGCGTCGACAGCAGCCGGACCAGAGTCGACTTGCCCGAGCCGTTCTGGCCCAGGATCGCGACGGTCTCGCCGCGCTCCATCGTGAACGTCACGCCTCGAAGCGCAGCGACCCGCCGGCGGCGGCGGCGCCAGCCCTTGCGGCGACCTCCGTCGCGGCGGATGAACTCCTTGCGCAGGTCGACGACCTCGAGCGCAGGCACGGCGGCGCGCGGCGAGGGAGCCTCGGCGCTCATCGTGACTTCGGCTGTTTGGGACATCGGCGTGCTCCTACGGGTCGGCGAGAACAGTCATCGGGCACGCTCGGCGAAAACCCAGCCGGGCGCGCGGACGCGGATATGGGTTCTCAGCCGAGGAACATGCCGGCGATCACCCTAGCAAGACGGGCTGCCAGACTCAAATCGGCGATCGCGTCTGTCCGCCCGGTCGGTTAGGTTCCCGGGAGCGTTCGGTCGAGGTGGGTCGGCGCGGAGGCAATGAGGCCTCAGGGCTTTCGAGCTCTGGGGCCTTTCGTCGTTAACGGAGGGAGGAACGATGGACGAAGTAGCGGCCAAGCACTACCTGGCCAACGGGGGTGCCGAGAAGCCGGCGCCGAGCGAGGCGCTCGAGTGGGCGGGACAGACGCAGGCGACCATGGTCGACCTCAAGTTCTGCGATCTGCTCGGTTCGTGGCAGCACATGACGCTGCCGCTGACGTCGTTCGACGAGTCTGCCTTCGACGAGGGGCTCGGCTTCGACGGGTCGTCGATCCGCGGCTGGCAGGGGATCGCGGAGTCGGACATGCTGCTGATGCCGGATCCGGCGAGCGCGATTCTCGACCCGTTCACCGAGGCGCCGACGCTCTCGCTCATCTGCGAGATCGCCGACCCGCTGACGAAGGAGCCGTATTCCAAGGATCCGCGCCACATCGCGCGCCGGGCCGAGGACTACCTCCGCGCGACGGGCATCGCTGACACGGCCTACATCGGGCCCGAATGCGAGTTCTTCGTCCTCGACTCGGTCGGGTACGAGGTCGCCGACCATCGCGCTCACTACGCGATCGACTCGGCGGAAGGCCACTGGAACTCCGGCACGCCCGGGCTGGGCTACACGGTCCGGCCCAAGGAGGGCTACTTCCCGCCCGCGCCGCACGACACGCTGCACGACCTGCGCACGCGCATGGTGCTGACGCTCGAGCGCCTCGGGATCCCGTGCGAGTTCCACCATCACGAGGTCGCTTCCGGCGGCCAGTGCGAGATCGACCTTCGCTACCAACCGCTGCTGCGGATGGCCGACCAGGTGATGACCTACAAGTACGTCGTCAAGAACGTCGCCCGCGCCGCCGGCAAGACCGTCACGTTCATGCCGAAGCCGCTCTACGGCGACAACGGCTCGGGGATGCACACGCACCAGTCCCTCTGGAAGGAAGGCACGCCGCTGATGGCGGACAAGTCGGGCTACGCGGGGCTGTCGCAGCTCGCGCGCGCCTACGTGGGCGGGCTGCTCGCCCACGCACCGGCGCTCCTTGCCTTCTGCGCTCCCGCCACGAACTCGTACCGCCGGCTCGTGCCGGGCTTCGAGGCGCCGGTCAACCTCGTCTACTCGCAGCGCAACCGCTCCGCGTGCATCCGGATCCCGATGTACTCCGAGTCGCCGAAGGCCAAGCGGGTCGAGTTCCGCTGCCCGGACGCGGCCGCGAATCCGTATCTCGCGTTCTCCGCGATGCTGATGGCGGGGCTCGACGGGATCGAGAAGGGACTCGAGCCGGGGAAGCCGGCGGACTTCGACCTGTTCGAGGAGGAAGCCGACGTGCCGCAGGTGCCGGGGTCGCTCGCCGAGGCGCTCGATGCGCTCGAGGTCGACCACGAGTTCCTCACCCGCGGAGGCGTCTTCTCCGAAGAGCTGATCGAGACCTGGATCGCGTACAAGCGCGAGAACGAGGTCGATCCGGTCAGGCTCCGGCCGCATCCGGCCGAGTTCGCCCTCTACTTCGACTGCTAGGCGCATGCAGAAGGTAGAGGCAGTAGTGCTTCGGGAGCGCGTGGAGACGGTGATCGACGCCGTCGAGGAGGCCACGGGCCACGTGGGCGTGACGGTCGTCGAGGCGGTCGGTCACGGTCGCCAGCGCGGGATCACCCACGAGTACCGCGGCCGCGTGTTCGAGTCGCGGTTCCTCCCCAAGGCGCTTCTGACCTTCGTCGTCGAGGACGGGGTCGCGCGGGCGGTGGTCGAGTCGATCGTCGACGCCGCCCGTAGCGGCAACGAGTCCGGGGACGGGCTCGTGTGGACGAGCCCGGTCTCCAACGTCACCCACAACCGGACGGGAGCAAAGCTATGAAGACCTCGGAACTCCTGATCGCCGTCAACACCGTCTGCAAGAACGGGGGAACCCATGGTTCCCCCGTTGGCCCCCTCCTTCACGGCTCGCGGAGTGCGAGCAGAACTTGGGCTGCGCTCGGGCAAAGCCCGGCTCCGCCCGCGGACGGCGACTCGAGGTCCATCGGGAAGGGGAGAGGCAGATGAAGACCTCGGAACTCCTGATCGCCGTCAACACCGTCTGGGTCGTGGTCGCGGCCGTGCTCGTGATGTTCATGCAGGCCGGCTTCGCCTTCCTCGAGGCCGGCCTGACCCGGATGAAGAACGCCGCCCACATCGCGGGCAAGAACGTCCTCATCTTCGGCCTCTGCTCGATCGTCTACTGGGCGGTCGGGTTCGGAATCGCGTTCGGGGACGGGAACGCGCTCTTCGGGACGAGCGGCTTCTTCCCGTCCACGGACGAGCTGCTCGCGATCGGGAAGGCGCCGTTCGACTTCTTCACCTCGGTTCCCGGCGCGACCGGCTATCTGTTCGAGGTCGTCTTCGCCGGCGTCTCGCTCGCGATCGTCTGGGGAGCGATGGCCGAGCGGGCGAAGCTGTGGGTCTACTTCGCCTTCGGCGGCTTCTTCGTCCTCGTCTACTCGGTCGTCTCGCACTGGATCTGGCACGCGGGCGGCTGGCTGTTCTCGGTCGGAATGCAGGACTTCGCCGGCTCGACCGTCGTCCACTACCAGGGCGCCCTCGCCGCACTTGCGGGCGCGCTCCTGCTTGGTCCACGGATCGGCAAGTTCGGGCACGACGGCCGTGCCAACCCAATTCCGGGTCACAACATGCCGTACGCCGTTCTCGGCACGATCATCCTCTGGTTCGGCTGGTTCGGGTTCAACCCGGGCTCGACGCTCGGCGTCGTCACCGGCGACCGGATCGGCTACTTCGGCTACGTCGCGCTGACGACGAACATCGCCGCCGCGGCGGGAGCGCTCGGCGGAATCGTCTGCGCCTGGCTCGTGATCAAGAAGCCGGACGTCTCGATGATGCTGAACGGGGTCATCGCCGCCCTCGTCGCGATCACGGCCGCGTCCGGATTCGTGGCCCCGTGGGCCGCCGCCCTGATCGGGCTCGTGTCCGGGTTCATCGCCGTGACCGGGGTCCTCTTCGTCGAGCGGATCGGCATCGACGACCCGATCGGAGCCGTGGCGGTGCACGGGATGAGCGGCGTCTGGGGGACGCTCGCGACCGGGCTGTTCGCCGTTCCCGCGCTCGCCGCGACGCTGAAGACCGGCACGGGCGGACTCGTCTACACCGGCTCCTTCCACCAGCTCGGCGTGCAGGCGCTCGGCCTCGTTGCCGTCGGCGCCTTCACCTTCTCGCTCTCGTTCGGCTCCCTCTGGGTGATGAAGCGCCTGTGGGGAATCCGGGTCGAGCCCGAGGTCGAGGAGTCGGGCCTGGACGTCTCCGAGCATGGCATGTGGGGCTATCCCGAGTTCTACATCCCGGTCCCGGGCGGCTACGGGACGGCGGCGCACAGCCACCTGCTCGCACACCGGCACGAGCTGCCTCCTCGCGACGAGCCTGAGCCTCTGCCGGAGGCGGAAGCCGCCTAGCCCTAGGACCCGGTCTCACCGCCCGGCGGCAAGATCCGGAGGACGCGCGAAAGCGATCTTCGTTGCAGCTTCATTCACGCTCGCCGTTCTGTCGACCGCTCGTGCCGATCAGCTGCACTGCGTGATCGCCCCTTTGGGACAGAGGTTTTGGGAGAGAGGATGAGTGTCCTCCACTGAGATCCCTCAGCTCCAGCTCTAGGTCCCCGAGGTCGCCTGGCACCTGCCTGGCACGTGCCAGGCGACAGACGAGAACCGAGCGGCCCCGACCGCGAGCAGCGGGTTGGAGCTGATTACCCTCCCGGTATGCGATACCAGTTCGTCGACTGTCGCTGGGAGCTAGCCAACCCGGAACGCGGGCGCGAGCTCTACCTCGAGGGTCACATCCCCGGCGCCAGCTTCCTCGACGTCGACCGCGACCTCTCGGGGCCGCCCGGCGAGCGCGGCCGGCACCCGCTGCCGGAGCAGAACGCCTTCGTCGCCGCGGCCGGACGGGCCGGCATCGGTACCGGCGTCTTCGTCGTCGCCTACGGATCGACGGGAGGAGCGGAGCGTCTGTGGTGGCTGCTCCGCCACTTCGGCCACGACGACTGCGCAGTGATCGAGCTCGCGAGCTGGCACGGGCCGCTCCGCTCCGGCGAGGAGGAGATCGAGCCCGCCGACTTCGAGCCGCGCCCTCGTACGAACGACACCATCGAGGCCGACGAACTGGCCGCGCACCTCGACGACCCGGACCTGCTCGTCCTGGACGCCCGCGTCCCCGAGCGCTTCCGCGGCGAGCCGAACCCGATCGACCGAGTCCCCGGCCGCATTCCCGGCGCTCGCAACGCGCCGTTCACAGCGCCGCTGCCCAATGGAGTGCTCGACGCGAAGGAGATCGCGGTCTACTGCGGCTCAGGCGTGACCGCCTGCGTCGACCTGCTCGCGCTCGCCGAGGCCGGGCGGCCCGACGCGAAGCTCTACCCCGGCTCCTGGAGTGAGTGGGAGCAGCTGAAGCTCCCGGTCGAGCGAGGCAAATAGGCCGTTCGGCCCATTGACAGGCGGCCCGCGGACGCTATCTTGCGCCGGCGGTGTCTCCGAGACTCTTTCTCGCCGCCCTGGCGGCCCTCTCTCTTGCGCTGATTCCGACGGCAGGAGCCTCGCACGCCACAAGCCGAGCGTCGAACGACTACGCGATCGCGCGCAGCTACGTGGTCCGCTTCTATCCCCGCTGGTTCACGTACCGCCAGGCTCAACTGGCAGGGCGCACGGTCAACCGTCTCGTCGGCCCGGTTCGGATGTCTCCGGCGTGGGGAATCGTGGTCGCGCCGAACGACGACACGATCTACACGGCGGCTCAGCTCGATCTCTCCCAGGGACCTCAGATCCTGACGATCCCGGCGACCGAGGTGACCTACTCGCTGCTGACGCTCGACGTATGGGGGAACATCTTTCACACCTCGATCGGTGCCCAGACGCCCGGGACCTATGCACTCGTCGGCCCGGGGTGGCAGGGCGATCTGCCGACGGGCGTGACTAAGGTGCAGGTGCCCTACAACACGTCCGAGTGGATCATCCGCGCCGACAAGTATTCGGCGTCGGGCACGAACGAGATCCCGCAGGCAGAGGAGTTTCGCGCCCGACTCAGGTTGACATCGCTCGCGGAGTACAGGAGCGACCCATCCTCAGGGCGCACCTTGGTTGTGCCCATCGAGTCCTACGCGCCTCGCTTGAAGGTGGTCGCCGACGAGGCTTTCGAGACCCAACCCACGACCTTTCTGCGGACGCTCCAGCGGGCGCTGCACGCGTCGTCGACACGACCCCTGAGCGCGTCGGATAAAGAGCTCTCCCGCCGGTTCGATCGTCTGTTCAACCACGCCAGCGAGCTGACGCGGTCTCGAATCATCCTCGGGGCGCAGGTCGCGCACACGCAGATCGTCGACCACTGGCAGAGCCATACGGGAACCACGAACTGGGTCTACTTCGGAAACATTGGCCAGTGGGGCAAGCATTACCTCGACAGGGCAGCGCTGACGGAGTACGTGCAGCTTGGAAACGGCCCGACCACGGCCGGCTACTACAACGCCTTCGTCGACAGCCGCGGGCTCCCGCTCGACACCTCCGTCGAGCCCGCTTATATCCTCACCTTCAGCAAAGATCAGATCCCTCAGGCAAAGCGATTTTGGTCGTTGACGGCGTACCTCCCGGTCTCGGTCACCTTCTTCCCGAACCCGGAGAACAAGTACCTCGTGGCGAGATACACGCCCGGGCTCCACACGAACTCCGACGGGTCGATCTCGATCTACATCCAGCCCACGAAGCCGGTCGGCGTGCCCGAAGCGAACTGGCTTCCTGTCCCCGAGGGGCCGTTCAACCTGCTCCTGCGCGTCTACGGGCCCGAGGGCAATACGTCACCAGGCACGTACACGCCCCCCGCGATCGAACCGACCTTCAGCCACTGATCGAGGGGCTACGGGCGACTTTGCGCGGCCTCGCGGAATCTGTTTAGGTCTCCGCAGTGAGAGCGCTGGCCGCCTTCAGCGTCCGCTTCCGCTATCCGATCATCGCGGCCTGGATAGCCGCGGTCGTCGCGTGCCTCTTCGCTTTCCCGTCGCTCGCGAGCCAGGTCGACCCGGACAACTCCCAGTTCCTTTCGAGCAGCACTCCCAGCAAGAAGGCGGCTCAGCTGGGTTCGCCGTTCCAGCCTGCGAGCGGCTCGACGGCGCAGCTGGTGGCGGTCCGCTCGGGCGGCAAGTTGAACGCCTCGGACCAGCAGGCAATCAGCTCGGTCGAAGCTTCGATTCGGAAGCTCCCGCAGGTCACGTTCGTCCGCGACCAGGGGACATCTCGTGACGGCCAGGCCTCGAAGACGCTCGTGGCGGCAACCGCGCCTCCGTCCGGCTCAGAGGCCGAGGACGTCGTCGACGCAATCCGGGCGACGTTCAAGCGCAGCCTTCCGCCCGGTCTGGCGCTCTATCTGACGGGGCAGGTCGCCTCCAACGTGGACACCGCGGACCACAACAAGGATGCGGACAACCGGACGCGGATCTTCACCAACATCGTCGTCCTGATCATGCTTTTCCTCGTCTTCCGGTCGCTGCTCGCCCCGGTGGTCACCCTTCTCCCTGCGATCGCCGTGCTCTTCCTCGGGAGCCACGTGATCGGCGAAGCCGCAGATCGCGGGGCATTCCAGATCTCGACTGTCACGCAGACGCTCTTCACGGTCCTGGTGATCGGCGCGGGCACGGATTACGGCCTGTTCCTGATCCTGCGCACGCGAGAGGAGCTCGAACATGGGCGGGACAAGCCTGATGCCGTTCGCCACGCGGTCACGCGGGTAGGCGAGTCGCTCGCCTCCTCCGGCGGAACCGTCATCGTCGCGCTGCTCTCGCTGCTACTCGCGAGCTTCGGTCTCTACTACGGCATGGGCCCCGCGCTCGCCATCGCGATCGCGGTCATGTTGCTCGCTGCCTTGACGTTGACTCCGGCACTGCTTGCCATCTTCGGTTCCGTGCTCTTCTGGCCCAGGAAGGTCGTGCCCGGAGAGGAGGAGGGAGGCGCATGGGGCCGCGTCGCCGAGCACGTGATCAGGAGGCCCGTGATCGCGCTTGTCGTGGGAACCCTCTTCTTCGGAGCGCTTGCGGCCTGCGCGTCCGGATACTCCTCGTCGGGCTTTGGCGGAACGACGACCGGGCCATCCGGAAGCCAGTCGGCCAAAGGCTCGGCCGCGCTGGCCGCTCACTTCCCGTCCGCATCTGTCAATCCGACGAGCGTCCTCTTCACCTTCAAGACCTCGGTTTGGAACGACCTTTCCATCGTCCAGCGCGCCGAGCAGGAACTCACGTCCCAGCCGGTCTTCAAATCGGTGACCGGCGCGCTCGATCCGAACGGAACCCCGATCGCGCCGAGTCAGTTGGCAGCCCTGCACGCGCAGCTCGGTCCCGCGGAGAAGCTTCCTCCGTCCCCGCCCACGAAGCAGATCTCGCCGCAGGCCTACCAGGCCTATCGCGCCACGTCGCAGTTCATCAGCGAGGACGGCCGGACCGTCCAGTTCTACACCTCCCTCTCTGCCGGGCCGCCGACCAGCTCTGCGGCTCTCGATGCGATTCCGGCAGTGCGGAAGGACGTCGCCGAGGTCGCGAGCCGGGTCGGCGCGACGGACAACGGCGTCGTCGGGCTGCCGGCCACGTCGTACGACGTCAATCGGGCATCCAACCACGACCTCAAGCGCATCGTGCCGGTCGTCCTGGCCTTGATCGCAGTACTGCTCGCGCTCGTCCTACGCAGCCTCGTCGTGCCGATCTACTTGATCGCGAGCGTTGCGCTTTCCTATTTCGCCGCCCTCGGCCTCGCCGTGCTGATCTTCGTCTGGATCGGATCGAGCTCGGGTCTGAACTTCGTGCTGCCGTTCCTGATGTTCATCTTCCTGATGGCCTTAGGAGAGGACTACAACATCCTGGTCATGAGCCGCATCCGGGAGGAGGCGCACAAGCATCCGCTGCACAGAGCAATCGCGCGGGCGATCCACGTCACGGGGACGACCGTGACGTCGGCGGGCCTCGTCCTCGCCGCCACCTTTGCGGTCGCAGCGGTCACCGGGGCGACGACACAGGTGCGGCAGCTGGCACTTGCGATTGCCCTCGGCGTCCTCCTCGACACCTTCCTCGTCCGCACGCTGCTCGTTCCGTCGATCGTGCAGATCATCGGGCGCTGGAACTGGTGGCCGTCGAAGCTCTACCGCAAGCAACCCTCAGCAGAAGGCGAAGCTCGAGCACGCGCCTCTGCTTCGTAGCGCCGGCGAGATGGAGACGATCCAGCTCGCCGACGGACGAACGCTGGCGTACGAGGCGGCTGGCGACCCCAATGGAGCACCGGTCTTCTTCCAGCACGGAACGGGGGATTCGCGGCTCGCTCGACATCCGGACGACTCGCTCACGGCGTCACTGGGCATTCGCCTGATCACCGCCGACCGCCCCGGCGTCGGCGGCTCGACACGCAAGAAAGGCCGGACGCTGCTCGACTGGGCGGACGATGCGGCCTCGCTGGCCGATGCCATCGGCTTGGACGAGTTCGCCGTCGCGGGTTGGTCGGGCGGGGCTCCGCATGCTCTCGCAATCGCGTATGCGCTCGGCGAACGGGTGACGAGCGTCGCGCTCGCGTCAGCGCTCGCGCCGTTCGACCAGCCGGGAGCGCGCGACCTCGTCGAGAACAAGGACCTGCGAATGATCTGGGGGCTGAGTCATCTCAAGTTCGTCGCCGCCGTCGCCGCACGTGTCGAGTCGAAGAAGAGCCGGCGCGACCTCTCGGCCTTCGTCGATCACATCGGCGACGACGCGCCGGCCGACCGGCCCGTGCTCGCCGATCCGGAGCTCCATCCCATGTTCGAGGAGGAGATGGGGGAGGCGCTGGGGCAGGGCGGAACCGGGGTACTCGACGACATGTGGGCGTTCCTCGACTGGGGATTTCGACCCGAAGACGTGCACCAGCACGTCGAGCTCTTCTTCGGCGGCGCCGACGAGATCCTCAGCCCGCAGATGGGCGAGCAGCTCGCGACGCGCCTACCGGATTGCGCAGCTCACTCCTGGGAGGACGGCGGACACTACGCCGTCTTCGCCCACTGGAAGGATTTCCTCGGGGCGCTTCGCTAGGCCTCGAGTCGAGACCGGCTAAAAGAGCCGCTTGCGTGCGGCGGCGACCGCTTCGCGAACGCCGAAGTCGCGTGTGACCGCCGCGAGAGGCTCGAACGTGCCTGCCCGAACCTGTGCCGCGACCTGCTCATGGGCATCGCGGAACGGGACGCCTTCACGGACGAGCGACTCGGCCGCCTCGGTCGCGCGTAGATGCGGGTCCGCGGCCGCCGTCGCGAGTCGAGCCTCGTCGATCTCGAGCCCCGAAATCAGCAGCGCCAGCGCCTCGAGCCCCCCGGCAAGATCACGCCGCGCACCGAAGACCGCCTGCTTGTCCTCTTGCAGATCGCGGTTGTACGCGAGCGGCAGGCCTTTGAGCGTCGCGAGCAGCCCCGTCAGCCGCCCGATCGCGGTGCCTGCCTTACCGCGCGCCAGCTCGGCCACGTCCGGATTCAGCTTCTGCGGCATCATCGAGGAACCGGTCGCCGCCTCCTCGGGCAGCCGCACGAAGCCGAACTCGGAGCTCGCCCACATGCAGAGCTCCTCCCCGATTCGCGAGAGGTGCGAGAAGCAGGCAGCGGCTGCGTAGAGGTAGTCGAGAGCGAAGTCGCGGTCGGCGACCGCATCGAGCGAGTTCCGCATCGGATCGGGCGGCGGCGGGAGGGCAAGCGTCGAGCCTGCGAGCGCGCCGGCGCCGAGCGGGCTCGGCTCGGCCTGCTGCGCCGCGAACTGGAAGCGCGCGAGGTCGCGCTCGAGCATCTCGACCCAGGCGAGCAGGTGGTGCCCGAGGGTGACGGGCTGTGCCCGCTGGAGATGGGTGTAGCCCGGCATCGCGGCCTCCGCGTGCTCGTCGGCGAGGTCGAGTGCCGCGAGCGCGAGCCCTCGGATTCCGTCCGCCGCCTCCGCGCACACGTCCGTCACGAAGAGACGCAGCGCGGCCGCGACCTGGTCGTTGCGCGAGCGGCCTGCGTGGATCTTGCGGCCGACCGGCCCCAGCAGCCGCTCGATCGCCGAGTGGACGTCTTCGTCCTCCTCGATCATGTCCTCCGGGCCGATGGAGCCGAGCACTCGCTCGCCCTCCGCCAGCTCGTCCGCATCGAGCAGCCCAGCCGCATGGAGCCGCCGCGCATGGAGCAGCGTCGCCGCACAGTCGTAGGGCATCAGCTCGGCGTCCTCGGCCCGGAGGAACTTCCAAACCGCTGGGGCCAGCTCGCCGCCGACCCGTCCCGCCCAGAGGGTCAAACGGCCGCCCTTCGTCGTTCCCGGAGCGCGGCCAGCTCGACCTCGAGCGACGCGAGCTTGATGAAGCCCTCGGCCGCCTCGTGCGGGAACGTCTCGCCCTCGCCGTAGGAGGCAAGCGTCTCGGCGTAGAGCGCATGCTCGGAGCGGCGACCCGTAACCACGGCGGTATTCGGCCGCAGATCGACCCGAACCTCGCCGGAGACGAGCTCCTGGGTCGTGTCGACGAAGGCGTCCAGCGCGGTCCGGAGCGGACTGAACCAGAGTCCTTCGTAGACGAGGTCCGTCCACGTCCGCTCGAGCTCGCGCTTCGTCCGCAGCTCGGCCTTCGTGAGGACGAGGTCCTCGAGCGCCCGATGGGCCTCGATCAGGGTCAGCGCGGCCGGAGCCTCGTAGAGCTCCCTGCTCTTGATCCCGATTGCCCTGTTCTCGACCATGTCGATCCGGCCGATCCCGAACGCGCCGGCCCGCTCGTTCAGGACGCGTACGAGCTCGGCCAGCGTGAGCTCGTCGCCGTCGAGCGCGACCGGCAGGCCTGACTCGAACGCGATCGTCACCTGTTCGGGCGCCGGAGCGTTCGCCGGGTCGGACGTCAGCCGGAATGCGTCCTCCGGCGGGGCTGTCCACGGATCCTCGAGCATCCCGGCCTCGATCGAGCGGCCGAGCAGGTTCTCGTCGATCGAGTACGGCGACGCTCGCCTGGCCTCGACCGGGATCCGACGCGCCAGGGCATAGTCGATCTCCTCGTCTCGCGTCCAGATCCGGTCGCGGAGCGGCGCGATTACCTTGACGCCGGGGTAATTGGCCTTGAACGCGAGCTCGAAGCGAAGCTGGTCGTTGCCCTTGCCGGTACAGCCGTGCACGACGGCCTCGGCGCCGAGCTCGAGCGCGAGCGACGCGACCGCCTCGGCGATCACCGGACGCGAGAGCGCGGAGACGAGCGGATAGCGCCCTTCGTAGAGCGCGTTCGTCTTCAGCGCGCGGGCGACCTGCTCGTCGGCGAAGTCGTCGACGCGGTCGAGTAGCAAGACGTCGGATGCCCCGGCGGCGCGGCCCCGGACGAGCGAGGCTTCGACGTCGAACTCCTGCCCGACGTCGACGAGCACTGCGACCACCTCGTCGAAGCCGTAGTCCTCCCGCAGCCAGGCGATGGCGCAGGACGTGTCGAGACCGCCCGAGAAGGCGAGGACCGCCGTCCGGCTCATGCCGCTCCCTCCAGCATCAGCCCGCGCAGCTCGTCGCGGAGTCCCTCGCCGGAGATGCCCTCGGCGGTGACGACCATGATCGTGTTGTCGCCGGCGACGGTTCCGAGCACATGGGGATGCGCCGCCTCGTCGATCACCTGGCAGAGCGCGGCAGCGAACCCGGAGGGAGTCGTGACGAGGACGAGGTTGCCGCTGGACTCGATCGAGAGCGCGTCGCGGCGAAGCTCGGCCGCGAGCCGGTCGAGCCGGCCGGGATCGGCCGCCTCCGGCGGCGCGTAGACGAGCCTCCCGCTCTCGGCGCGCACCTTGACGAGGCCGAGCTCGGCGATGTCCCGCGAGACCGTCGTCTGCACGGCGTCGAAACCGGCGGCGTGCAGCGCCTCGGCGACCTCCGTCTGAGTCGAGAGGTGCTGCTTGCGGACGAGCTGCAGGATGGCGCGCTGGCGCTCGCGGCGGTTCATGGGGACAGGACCTCCTTCAGGATTGACAGGCAGAGATGGATCTCGGCGGGCTCGACGACGAGCGGCGGGGTCAGCCGAAGGACGCTCGGTCCCGCCGACGAGACGAGCAACCCCGCGTCGAGACTGCGATCGATCACCGGCCCGGCGGCGGCGGCGAGCTCTGCGCCGAGCAGGAGGCCCTTGCCGCGGACCTCCCGGACGTGGGGGAGCCCGCGCAGGCCCGATGCGAGTTGCCCACCCGTCTCGCGGACGTGGGCGAGCAGCTCGTCGTCGAGCGTCTCGCAGACGGCGAGCGCCGCCGCGCAGACGACCGGATTGCCGCCGAACGTCGAGGCGTGGTCGCCCACCTCGAAGGCGCCGGCTGCCTCGTCGGCGACGAGGAGGCATCCGATCGGGAGGCCGTTGGCGAGACCCTTGGCCAGGGTGACGAGGTGCGGCCGGACCTCGAGGTCTTCGAACGCGAAGAAGGTCCCGGTGCGCCCTGCGCCCGTCTGGACCTCGTCCACGCACAGAAGTGCCCCGAGCTCGCCCGCGAGCTGCTCTGCAGCCTGCGCGAACTCCTTCGAGATGGGGTGGACGCCGCCCTCGCCCTGGACGGGCTCGATCAAGATCAGCCCGGTGTGCGGGGTCACCGTCGCGCGAAGAGACGCGATGTCGTTCACGCGGGCGAACGAGACCCCGGACAGCAGCGGCTCGAACGCAGCGCGCTTCCCCGGCTGCCCCGTGACGGCGAGCGCTCCGGCCGTCCGCCCGTGGAACGAGCCCTCGAGAGCGACGATCCCGGTCTTCCCGGTCGCCTTGCGCGCGTACTTGATCGCCGCTTCGATCGCCTCGGCACCCGAGTTGCAGAAGAACGCCTGCGCGCCTCCGAAGAGCTCCGACAGCGTGTGGGCGAGCTCGGCCATCGGCCGCGTCCAATACAGATTCGAGACGTGCCAGAGCAGGTCGAGCTGCCCGCGGGCCGCGGCGAGCGGCGCCGGATGGCAGTGGCCGAGCCCGACGACGGCGATCCCTCCGCAGAAGTCGAGGTAGCGCCGCCCGTTCCCGTCGACGAGCCAGGCGCCGTCTCCTCGCTCGAAGGTGACGCCGGCACGCGCGTAGGTCTCGAGCAGCGGGGCTTCGGCAACCGGGGTCACGCGAGCACCGCCGTCTCGCCGATCTCCGCCTGGACGCCGAGCCGAGCCGCGGTCACGGCCGCGTGCAGCTTCGGAATGATTCCGCCCTCGAACTTCCCGGCGGCCAGCAGCCGGTCAGCCTCGTCGGCGGCCAGCGAGGGCACGATCCCGCCGCCACGGAGGACTCCGGGCACGTCCGTCACGAACAGCAGGCGCTCCGCGCCCAACCCGACGGCGAGCGCCGCAGCCGCCTCGTCGGCGTTCACGTTCAGCGGCCCGGCCGCAAGCGGCGCCACGACCGGAACGAGCCCCGCCGCGAGAGCTGCGACGACCGGGCTCGGCCGGACAGGGAGCGGAGTGCCCACGAGGCCGAGCTCGGGAACCGGCACCGCCTCGAGTCCGATCTCGTCTCCCATCAGACCGAGGGCCCGCTCTCCGATCGCCGAACAGAGCTCCGCATTCACGGCCGCCAGGGACTCACGCACGACCTCGAGCGCCTCCGGAGTCGTGAAGCGCCGGCCGTCGACGAAGCGGATCTCGAGCCCGCGTCGCAGCATCTCCTCCGAGATCTGCGGGCCCGCGCCGTGCACCACGCAGACCTCCTGGCCGGCGGCGAGCAGCTCGAGGATGTGGCTGGTCGCCGTGGTTGCGACCGCACCTCCGACCTTCAGCACGATCATGTTCTGTACTCCGCGTTGAGCCGCACGTAGTCGTAGGAGAGATCCGAGGCGAGATAGGAGGCGCGACCGTCGCCCAGAGCCAGGTCGAGCTCGATCCGGCAGACGGGCCCCTCGAGAGTCGGCTCACCGCCGACCGGAGATCCGGCCGTGAAGACCGGTGTTCCGTTGAAGGCCAGGGACGTGCGCTCCGGGTCGAGCCGCGCGAAGCCCCCGTTGTAGGGCGCCGACCCGGCGGCGGCGAGAACACGGCCCCAGTTCGCGTCGCGGCCGAACGCCGCAGTCTTGACGAGCGGCGAGGTCGCGATCCGGCGGGCGATCGCGCCGGCCTCTGCCTCGCTCGCGGCGCCGGCGACATCGATCTCGAGCAGGATCGTCGCCCCCTCTCCGTCCGAGACGACCTGCGCCGCGAGGTCGGCGCACACCTCGTTGAGCGCTTCCGAGAACGCGGCATCGTCACGTGTGGCGCCGCTCGCGCCGTTCGCGAGCAGAACGACGGCGTCGTTGGTCGAGCACTCGCCGTCGACCGAGATCCGGTTGAAGCTTGCGGCAACAGCCGGCCTGAGGAACTCGATCGCCTCGCCGGGCTCGAGCGGATAGTCGGTCGTGACGACGGCGAGCATCGTCGCGAGACAGGGGTGGATCATTCCCGCCCCCTTCGCCATCCCTCCGACCGTGAACCCCCCACGCGAGATCGTCGCTTGCTTCGGGCCGCTGTCGGTCGTCAGGATCGCCCCCGCCGCGTCGCTCCCACCCTCGTCCGAGAGAGCCCCCGCGGCCAGCTCGAGGCCGGCGAGCACCTTCCCGAGGGGCAGCGACGCACCGATGACGCCCGTCGACAGGACGAGCACTTCTTCGGTGGAAAGCGCGAGCAGCTCGGCCGCGCGCGAGGCCGTCGCCTGGGCGTCCGCCTCGCCGCGCGCTCCGGTGGCGGCATTGGCGACACCCGAGTTGATCACGACAGCCTGCGGCTCTGCCTGCTCGAGCGCCGCCCGGGACACGAGGACGGGCGCCGCCTGGACGCGGTTAGCCGTGAACATCGCCCCGCCGACGGCAGGCTCGCTCGAGCGCACGAGCGCGAGGTCGGGAGCCGCGCGCCGGATGCCCGCGTGGACGCCGGACGCGACGAACCCTCGGGCAGAGGTAACGCTCATACGAGCACGCCCTCGAGGCGCAGGCCGTCGGTCTCCGGCCACCCGAAGACGAGGTTGGCGTTCTGGATCGCCTGCCCCGCGGCTCCCTTGCCGAGATTGTCGAGTGCGCTGACGATCACCGTCCTCCCCGTCGTGGGGTCGTCGTAGACGGCGAGCTCGGCCATGTCCGTTCCCTGCAGCCGTCCGAGCTCGGGAGGAACGTCTTCGGGCAGCACCGTGACGACATGGCTGTCGGCGTAGTAGTCCTCGAGCAGCTCGCGCAGGTCGGGGCCGAGACCCCGGACGTAACAGGTGGCGATGAGACCACGGCGGACGGGCAGCAGGTGCGGGACGAAGCAGACCGGGAACCCGAGCGCCTGGCTGATCTCCGGAACGTGCTGATGGCGGCCGACGCGGTAGGGCGAGACGTTCTCGAGCACGAAGCCGGCATGGCTGCTCGCCTTCAGCTCGCGCCCGGCCCCGGAGACGCCGGACTTGGCATCGACCACCACGCCGTCCGGGTCGATTGCGTCGCGCACCGGCCAGAGCGCGAGCAGAGCTGCCGTCGCGTAGCAGCCCGGATTGGCAACGAGCCGGCCGGACGGCGGCGACACCTCGGGAAGCCCATAGCTCCAGTCGTCCAGGCGATCGGCCCGCGGGTGGGCAAAGCCGTACCAGTCCTCGTAGGAGGATTCCCCGTGAAGCCGATGGGCACCCGAGAGATCGACCACGACGGCGCCACGGGGCGGGTCGATCGCGGCAGCCTCCTCGTGCCCCAGGCAGAGGAAGAACACGTCTGCGCCTGCGGCGAGAGCGGCGGAGTTCCGGATGAAGCAGGGCGCGCGCTTGCCGCCGTTGCGGTTCAGACGCGGATCGAGCGCCGTCGCGTGCCGACCCGCCAGCGAGTCCGAGCCGAGCGCATGCAGGTCCAGCTGAGGATGCGCGAGGACGCGGTCAAGCGTCTCCTGGCCGGCATAGCCGGACGCGCCGATGATCGTCGCACGCAGCACTCATGCTTATTATGCACAAAAACTGCGTGTTATGCCTAGGCGGCCGCGGCGCCGAACGCCGCCAGGTACGGCTGCCAGCCGTCCGGGATGCGAGGCGCGGCCAGGCGGATGAAGAGCACCGGCGTCGGCGGCTTCGGCTGGTAGTGCAGCACCATCGCGACCTCTTCCGGCAGGCGATTTCCCTTCCGGAGGTTGCACGGCGCGCACGAGGTGACGACGTTCTCCCACACCGAGTCCCCTCCCCGGCTGCGCGGGACGACGTGGTCGAGCGTAAGTCGGCCGGCGGTCGTTCCGCAGTAGACACAGCGCCAGTTGTCGCGTGCGAAGAGCGCCCGGCGCGAGATCTTGCGCTGGATCGCCCTCGGGACGCGCACGTAGGTGACGAGCCGGATCACGTGCGGCCAGGGAAAGGTGTCGCTCGCCGAGTGGAGCGGCCGGTCCAGCTGCTCCAGCACCTCGGCCTTGCCTTTGAAGACGAGCACGTGCGCACGCCGGACCGTGGTGACGTTCAACGGCTCGTAGCTCGCATTCAGGACGAGAACCTGCTGCACGATGGGAAAATCTAGCAACGTGACTTCACGGTGCGGCGCGTCCGGTAGTGCTCCTGGGGCGCCGCTGGCGGTGCGGGGCCGGAGGTCACAGTATGAGTAATACGGGGCCGGAGAGCACCGTGCCGCCAGCGGCGTCAGGCGGACTCTCCCGGCCGGCTTCGCCGGCCGGGAGAGTCCGCCGGCCAGGGGTGCTAACGGGCCATCGCGCGTTCGACGGCCTCCATCTCCTCAGGAGACAGCGCGACGGACGCGCGACCCCGCTCGAGCTCCTTCATGTAGATCCGCGCATAGTCGCGGCCCTGGATCGCGCTGACGACGATCCCGGAGCGGCCGCTGTCGAGCAGCGCGACCGACGCCGACTGGTGCCCGCCCGTGTCCTTGTACGCGTCGTAGCGGACGATCGAGCTCTTCGCGATCGAGCCGTCGATCCGCTGGTCGAGGCGGGTGAGCCCGGCCGCGACCTCGTCGACGGCGCGGTGGAGATCGTCGATCCGGGCCTGTAGCGAGACGGCGAAGTCGACGAGATCCGCCTTTCCTCCCCCGAGCAGAACGTTCTGGGCCGTGCGGACACGACGCAACCGCAGCCACGAGAGCACGGCCAGGAGCAGTCCGATGCCTCCCGCGCAGCTTGCCCCGATCGCGATCCAGGCCGCCGTCGAGCTCGAGACGCTCATCAGGTGCCGCTCAGGGAGAAGATCACCGGATACTCGGCGGTGTTATTCGTCTTGTTCTCCTCCTCGGGGACCGGCTTGACGTCGACAGTCACCGTCGTCTTCTCGAACGGCGGCGAGCCCAGGTCTCGGAAGACGACCGTCTTCGTCTCGGTCGCGTTGATCAGGTCGATGGTCTCCGTCTTCCTGATTGGGTTCGGGCTCCTCAGGATCGTGAGATCGACCTCGACCGACACCTCCTGAGACTCGCCCGTGTCCTTGACGGCAACCTCGAAAGCGAGATTCGGGACGACGGTGATCTTCGTCTCGGTGTCCGTAGAAAGCTCGGTCCCGGACGGAAGAGCCTTGACGGACTCGATCCCGGTTCCGTGAATCCCGCCGGACGTGCCACCTTGCGCCGCTCCCTGGAGGCGCTCCCAGATCGGCTTCATCCCCGACGAGCTGGCGAGATCGGGAGCGGGCAGGAAGGTGGAGTCCGGAACCGCGACGCCGGAGATCCCCTCGCTCTTCAAAACCTGGGTCGTCGGCGTCTTGAACAGGTCGTCCCAGATGACGTCGCTCGAGGCCAGCCGTTGGGCCTGGCCCGCGAGCAAGGTCGCCGCCTCGTCGGCGCTCTGGAAGTCGAAGGTCTCGCGGAAGGCGTTCTCGAGCCCACGCAGGCCGCTGACGCGGAACTGAAGCGCCTCGACGACCGCGCGCTGCTCGTCGCGAAGCTGGCCCGGTGGACTGATCCCCTGCGCGGTCGCGACAACCTGCTGCTCGCGCTGGGACAGGCCGTTCAAGCGGGACTCGAGATCGCTCTCCTTGATCCCCGGCGTCGTCAGCAGCGTGGCGAACTCCTTCCCCACGCTGTCGGAGGCCGAAGCCACCTCGGAGACCTTCTTCACGTAGGACTCGAACGAGCTGTGCTTGCTGGAGCCCTGGCAGCTTTGAATCCAGAAGACGAGCAGGACGATGATCAGGATCGCAACGGCGATCAGTCCGACGAGCCGAAGCAGCGGTGTAACCCCCGCGGGAGGGCGAGACGGCGGCCGCATCGGTGGGCGAGGGACGCGCCGGAACCGCTGGGTCGAGGCGGCCTCCTCGGTAGCGGGCTCTTCGAAGAACTCAAAATCGAGATCGTCGTCGCGTTCAGTCATCGCTTCGAGCCCGTCACGGGCGGGCTCACCATACCGCTTTGTCCGGCCGGTAAAGGAGTATGAGCGCCTGTAGCCAACCCCATGAGGACGGATGGAACGGGCCACCGCCGCACTCTCCTCCAACGAGCTCGTCCTCGGCCGGTACCGGCCGTTGAAGCCACTCGGCAGCGGAAGCTCCGGGTCGGTATGGCTCGCGCGCGACGAGCGGACGGGGCTCGACGTCGCCCTCAAGATCGTCCAACGGGAAGGGAAGGCCGGCGACCGGGCCGAGCGCGAGGCTGGCGCCGCGGCACGCCTGCGGCACCCGCGCTGCCAGCGGATCTACGAGCACGCTGGCGACGGACGCCATGTCTACATCGCCTACGAATACGTTCCCGGCTCCACCCTCCGTGAGGCGAATCGGGCCGGAAAGCTCTCGGACGGGGAATCGGTCGAGGCCGCCGCCCAGGTGCTCGAAGGGCTGGCCCACGCTCACGGACGTGGGATCGTGCACCGGGACGTGAAGCCTGCCAACGTCCTGCTCGCCGACGGGCCCGAGGTGTCGGTGCGGCTGCTCGACTTCGGTCTCGCCCGCTTCGCGCAAGCCGACACGCTGACCGCCGTCGGCGACGTGCCGGGCACGCTCGCGTACATCTCGCCCGAGCGGCTCCGCGGAGAGGCGGCGTCTCCCGCGAGTGACGTCTGGTCGGTCGGCGTGATGCTGTGGGAGCTGCTGGCGGGACGCCACCCGTTCTGGGCCCCCTCGCTGCTCGCGACCTCGAAGAAGATCGAGTCCGGTGCGCCGCCGCTGCAGAAGGCGCGGCCCGACCTGCCTCGGGCGCTCGTCGTCGCCGTCGAACGCGCGCTCGACCCGGATCCGATCCGGCGTCCGCCCGCCGGGGAGCTGGCGAAGCGACTGCGGCTGGCAAGGAAGGCCGCTCCGGTTCCCGCGGCGCGCGCTCTCCGGCCGGCGAAATCACCCGTGAGCCCGGTCGCGCGGGTCCTCCCCGCCCTGCTAGCGGCCGTCTTCGCCGGCTGGACGGCCTCGACGCTCCCGTTCTATCCGAGCACCTGGCCGGTCGGGCTCGCGCTGCTCGCTGCCGTGCTCACGGCCTTCAGCGCCCGGGGCGGGCTTGCGTTCGCGCTGTTCGTGCCGGTGTTCCCGCTCGGCAACATCTCGATGGGGCTGGCCCTTCTGTACGGGGGCCTTGCAGCCCTGTGGTTCATTCTGCACATCCGGGATCCCCGGGCGGGGTTTGCCTTCGCCCTCGGTCCGCTTCTTGCCCCGATCGCCGCCCTCGGATTGCTCCCGCTCGCCCTTCAGCCCGTTCGCAACGGCTTCCGCCGGGCCCTCCAGGCCGTGGCCGCGGTGCTGATGGCTGGAATCGTGGCTGGGCTCCAGCACGTTGCTCTGCCCTTCGCGGCCGGCAGGGCCGGCTCGCTCGGGCTCGACGGCGACCGCAGTCCGGTCCATGCAGCCTCGGTGCTTGGCCACGCCCTGTTCGCCCATCCGACCTTGGCACTCGAAGCCCTCGTGCTTGCGGCCGCGGCAGCGCTGCTCCCGTTTGCGCGTGGGCGCGGCCTGTGGGGGATCGCCGTCTTCGGCGCCGGCCTGATCGCCGCCTCCGTGCTCGCGGCGCCCCACGCTGATCCGATCCCGCCTGTGGTGACCGCCTGGGCGACTTGCATCGCTCTCGTCGTGTGGGAGCGACGGAGGCTCCTGTTCCCGCGCGCACGCCCGCATTCTCCGCGGCTCGAGACACTAGACTGACAACTCGCGGAGCCCTAGCTCCGGGGGCCAGGCCAGTGACCGTTCTGCGTGCAATCGAGCAAAAGATCGAAGGCCTGTTCGAAGGGGTCTTCGGCCGCGCCTTCCGCGCCCACGTCCAGCCGGTCGAGATGGCGCGCAAGCTGGCGAAGGAGATGGACGACCACCGCACGGTCTCGGTCTCTCGCGTCTACGTCCCGAACGAATACACCGTCTACCTCTCGCCTTCGGACCGCGAGCAGTTCGAGGGCTACGAGGAATCGCTGCTGGGGGAGCTCCAGGACTACCTCGGACAGCACGCGCGCCGCGAGGAATACGAGCTGCTCTCCTCGCCGACTGTGCTGATGGAGACCGACGCCGACCTCGCCCTCGGGGAGTTCGGGATCGCAACCCGGATGGTGCAGCGCGAGGACCGGAAGACGGCGCCCGGCGCGCCGCCTTCGCAGCCCAAGCCGGGGGAAACGATGATCTACAAACCGGAGCCGGAACCGGTCGCCGAGCCGATTGCACCCCCGGTTCCCGAGCCGGTGCAGCAGCCCGACGCCCTGCTGCGGGTCGGCGCCGCCGAGTACACGTTCGAGAGCGGGCGCCTGGCGATCGGCCGGTCGAGGGACTGCGACATCCGCGTCACCGACCCGAACGTGTCGCGCCGTCACGCCGAGGTGCGGCAAGAGGGCTCGTCCTACTTTGTCGTCGATCTCGACTCGACGAACGGCACCGAAGTCAACGGGCGGCGGGTGAGGCGGGCGAAGCTGGAGGACGGCGACACGATCGTCCTCGGGGCGACCGAGCTCGTCTTCGAACGCACAGCCGCGTGATCGCAGCCGGCTCGGTCCAGATCGAAGAAGTTCTGCTTGCCCTCAAGATCGCGTTCCTCGTCCTGCTCTACCTCTTCATCTGGCGCATCGTCCGGACGGCGGGCAAGGAGGTCCAGGCGCCCCAGGCCGTTCCCGAGGACAGCATGCTGCTCACCCCCGAGCAGGCGCGGGAGCTGCGGATGGAGGCGGCGAAGAAGATCGGACGGCTGGTCGTCGTCAAGAGCCCCGCGCTCGACGAGAACAGCGAGCTCCCGCTCGACTCGGTCGCGCTCACGATCGGAAGGGACGGGCACAACGACATCCCGCTTCCGGGCGACAAGTTCGCCTCGTCGAGCCACGCACGCTTCGAGCCGCGCAAGGACGGCGTTTGGCTCGAAGATGTCGGTTCCACCAACGGCACCTACCTGAACGGAGTCAAGCTGAAGCGACCGCGACGCCTCGATCCCGGAGATGTGATCAAAATCGGTGAAACCGATTTCAGGTTCGAGCGATGAGTCTTGGACAAGTAGTCAGTCTCAGCGACACCGGGCGCAAGCGGCGCCACAACGAGGACGCCTTCGTCTGCGAGCCTCCCCTGTTCGCGATCGCGGACGGAATGGGCGGGGCGCAGGCCGGCGAGGTCGCCTCCGGGCTGGCGGCGGCGGCGCTGCAGGAACACGCCGGAGAGCATGGGAGCAGCGAGAAGCGCGTCGTCGCGCTGATCCAGGAAGCGAACCGGCTCGTCTACGAGCGATCGAAGGAGGACGCCGCGCTGTCGGGGATGGGGACGACGCTCACCCTCGCGCTCGTCGGGGATGCGCGCGTCGCGATCGGACACGTCGGCGACTCGCGGGCCTATCTGATCCGCGACGGCGTCCTCGAGCAGATCACCGAGGACCATTCGCTCGTCGCCGAGCTGACCCGAGCCGGCAAGCTCTCCGAGGAAGAGGCCGAGACCCACCCGCAGCGGTCCGTGATCACGAGGGCGCTCGGCACCGATCCCAACGTCGACGTCGACGCGTTCACCCTCGACACGCGTGACGACGACGTGTTCATGCTCTGCTCCGACGGGCTCACGTCCATGGTCGAGGACGAGGCGATCCAGGAGATCGTCGGAAAGCGCCGCCGAAACCTCGAGCGAGCGGCGCGCGACCTGATCAAGGCCGCAAACCGAAGCGGCGGCGAGGACAACATCACCGTGATCATGTTCGAGATCTCGGAGGCGGCCGATCGCACCCTCGAGGACGTCGCCGCGGCCGAAGAGGAAGCAGAGGAGGAGGAAGAGGAGGACACCCTCTCCGGGCTCGAGGGCGTGCCGGTGATCTCGCCGGAGCGCCTCGACGAATGGGCGGTCGACGGCGACGTCCCGGAGCCGGCCGCACGTCCCCCCAAGCCGAGGCGAAGTCGCCGGCGCCTGTACTGGCTCGCAGCCGCCGTCCTCGTCGTGGTCGTGATCGGGCTGACGGTCTTCGGTTTCTCGCAGTCCCACTTCGTCGGAGCGCAGAAGGACGGCCATCTCGCCGTGTACCAGGGCGTTCCGTTCGACCTCGGCGGCATCCACCTGTACCGCACCGTCTACGTCAGCCCGGTGCTCGCGGCCCAGCTGACGCAGCCCGAGCGGCGGCGCCTGTTCGACCACGATCTGCGCAGCTACGGTTCTGCGCGAGATGCGGTCAAGACTTATGAGCAGGAGATCGTTCCATAAGCCCACGTAATCGAGAGCTGCTCGCGCTCATCGCGGTCGGCGCTCTCACCGCGGTCGGTTTCGCCAGCGTCTACATCGCCAGGCAGTCGGTCATCTCGACCGCCTCGATCTCCTACGCAGGGGTCTTCCTCGGCCTGTTTCTGATCGCGCACGTGATCACGCGCCTCACCGTTCCGTATGCCGACCCCTATCTGCTCCCGATGGCAGGACTCCTGACCGCGGTCGGGGTGACCGAGATCTATCGGCTCCACCCCGGCGACGCCTTCAGGCAGGGGCTCTGGGTCGTGATCGGCGTCGCCCTGTTCGCGCTGACGCTGCTCGTGCTCGGGAAGGACTACCGGCGCCTCGAGAGCTACCGGTACATCTTCGGCCTGACCGCCGTCGGGTTGCTCGCCCTGCCCGCCTTGCCTGGGATCGGGGCGACAATCAACGGCGCCAGGCTGTGGGTCAAGCTCGGGCCGTTGCAGTTCCAGCCGGGCGAGTTCGCCAAGATCCTGCTGATCATCTTCCTCGCCGGCTACCTGCGCGAGAAGCGGGAGGTGCTCGGCCAGGGTCGTCCGAAGGACTTCGGCCCGTTGCTTCTGATCTGGGGCGGGGCGATGCTCGTGCTCGTCGAGACCGGCGACCTCGGGAGCGCGCTGCTCTTCTTCGGGATCTTCCTCGCGATGCTGTACGTCGCGACCGCCCGCGTCCTGTTCGTCGGGATCGGTGCCGCGCTCTTCGTCGGAGGCGCGGTCGCCGCATGGTCGTTCGTCTCGCGCGTACAAGAGCGCGTCACGATCTGGCTCCACCCCTGGACCGATCACGCCGTCTACTGCGCGCAGAACGGAAAGCTGGAGCTGCGCCAGGACTGCGCGAGCTACCAGCTCGTCAAATCCCTGTACTCGATGGGGAACGGCCATTTCGGTGGCACCGGCTTCGGCAAGGGGACGTTCTCGACCACGAGCGGAACGCCGCTGATCCCGTACTTGAACACGGACTTCATCTACTCGGCGCTCGCCCAGGAGCTGGGCCTGATCGGCGTGTCAGCGCTCATCCTCGTCTACATGCTTTTCGTCGCCCGTGGGTTCAGGACGTCGCTGTTGGCGACCGACGGCTTTTCCAAGCTGCTAGCAGCCGGGCTCACGTTCGGCTTTGCGCTGCAGACGTTCATCATCGTCGGCGGGATCCTGCGATTGATTCCCCTGACCGGAATCACGCTCCCGTTCGTCAGCTACGGCGGCTCGAGCGTGGTTGCGAACTTCATCCTGCTCGCGGGGCTCCTGCTGATCTCGAACCGAGCGAACGCGCATGTGAGGAGTGAGAGCGCGTGAACCGCCAGATCAGCCACGCGGCGACGTTTGCGCTCGTGCTGCTCGTCGCGCTAATCCTCGGCACGACGTACTGGCAAACCTGGCAGTCGGGAACCCTCGCGGCCAAGCAGGACAACGCCATCCAGCGTGTGGCGCAGTTCACTGTCAAGCGCGGGAAGTTCTTCGGGCCGGGCGGGCACCTGGTCTACGCGACGAACGTCCGCCGCAAGGTGAACGGACAGACCTTCTACTTTCGCCGCTACCCGGCTCTGGGCCTGCTGGCGCAGACGGTCGGCTACTCGACGCAGGTGCGCTCGCGCACGGGGCTCGAGGAGTCGCTGAACGACTACCTCACCGGGACGAACTCGAACCTGAACACAGTGCTCCGTACGACCGTCGACCGGTTGAAGGGCGCGACGATCACCGGCAACAACGTCTTCCTGACCGTGAACGCGCACGCGCAGCGGGTGGCGCTGAACGCGCTCGGGACTCAGTGCGGCGCCGTCGTCGCGCTCGAGCCCTCGACCGGGAAGGTGCTCGTCCTCGCCTCCAGCCCCACCTTCAACCCGAACCTCGCCGAGAAGGACTTCGGCGCGATTTCGAAGATCAAGGCCCACTGCCAACCAGCCTCGCCGCTCGTCAACCGCGGGACGGCCGGCCTGTTCACCCCGGGCTCGAGCTTCAAGGTGGTGACGGCCGCCGCGGCGCTCGACACCGGCAGATTCACGCCCGAGTCCGAGTTCTACGACCCCGGCTATTGCATCGAGTACGGGAAGAGGGTCCGCAATGCCGGCGACCCGGAGAGCCCAGAGCAATTCGGAACCCTGAGCTTCTTCACCGCTCTCGAGCATTCGGTCAACTCGGTCTTCTGCAAGGTCGGAATCGCGCTGGGCGGGCGGACGATCCTCGACTACGCGAAGCGGTTCGGCTTCTACTCGCTGCCGCCGCTCGAGACGCCCTCAAACGAGCGCTCGCCGAGCGGCCTCTATGACAAGAACGGGCGCCTGTTCTTCCCGCAGCACGACAACCAGGTCGACCCGGGGCGCCTTGCATTCGGGCAAGAGCGCCTACGCGTGACCCCGCTCCAGATGGCGATGGTGGCCGCCGGGGTCGCGAACAACGGCGTCGTGATGAAGCCCTACGTCGTCGACCGGATCGAGCAGCCGAACGGCTCGCTCGTCACGCGTACCTCCCCGCGCGAGCTCGGTCGCGCGATCAAGCCGAAGACGGCCAACGAGCTCAACTCGATGATGCAGGCGGTCGTGACGGGCGGAACGGGGACGGCCGCGCAGATCCCGGGTGTCCCCGTCGCCGGCAAGACCGGTACGGCCGAGACCGGTAACTCCGGGATCAACACGACCTGGTTCATCGCCTTCGCGCCGGCCGACCATCCGCGGTTCGCGGTCGCCGTCGTGCTCCAGAACCAGACCGGCTTCGGCGGCTCGACGGCCGCCCCGATCGCCAAGACGGTGTTGCAGGCCCTCCTCGCAGTCCCGTCGAACTCCTAACCTGTACGGAATGGCGGTATCCGACACCCTGATCGACACCCTCTTCGACGGGCGGTACCGCATCGTCCGCAAGCTGGGGACGGGCGGGATGGCAGCCGTCTATCTCGCCGAGGATCAGGAGCTCGGGCGCCGGGTCGCGATCAAGATCCTGGACGAGCGCCACGCGAGCGACGAGCAGTTCGTCGAGCGCTTCCGCCGCGAGGCCAAGAACGCAGCGGCGCTCTCCCACCCGAACATCGTCTCGATCTACGACCGAGGAGAGGCCGAGGGCACCTACTACATTGCGATGGAGTACCTGGACGGGCGCACGCTCAAGGAGCTGCTCGTCCGCTTCGGGACGCCGCCGGTGCGGATCGCGGTCGGCTACGTGCGCCAGATCCTCGCGGGACTCGCGTTCGCGCACAAGCACGGGCTCGTCCACCGGGACATCAAGCCGCACAACGTCCTCGTCGATTCGGGCGGCCACGTCAAGGTGACCGACTTCGGGATCGCCCGCTCCGGCACGAGCCAGATGACGGAGGCCGGCTCGATCATCGGGACGGCCCAGTACCTCTCCCCCGAGCAGGCGAGGGGCGCCCCGGTCGACCAGCGCTCCGACATCTACTCGGTCGGGGTTCTGCTCTACGAGCTGTTGACGGGGTCGGTTCCGTTCACCGGGGACACGCCCGTCGAGATCGCGATGAAGCACCTGTCGGCCGTTCCGCAGCCTCCCTCGAAGAAGCGGCCCGACGTCGGGCGCGGGCTCGACCTCGCGGTCGTTCGCGCGCTTGCGAAGGATCCGGACGAGCGCTACCAGACGGCCGAGGAGATGGACGCCGAGCTGGCTCGGATCGAGCAGGGGCTTCGCGTCAGCGACGAGACCGCCGACGCCGCGACGGCCGTGCTCTCGGGCTCCGGAATCGACACAACCGCCGTCCGGCGCGCCCCTGTCGTCACGAGCGGTGCGTACCGTCGTCCTCCATATGTCGGATACGAGGAGCCGATGAGGAAGCGCCCGCGCTGGCCGTGGCTGCTGGCGCTGCTCCTGCTCGTGGCCGCCGGAGTCGGCGGCTGGTACGCGTACACGAAGCTCCAGGATCAGCTAGGAGCGAGCAAGCTCGTCTCCGTTCCGTTCGTCGAGAGTCAGGTCGAGCGCCTCGCGGTCCAGAACATCGACGACGCCGGTCTCAGGGCCAAGGTGATCCGGAGGCACAACGCGGACGTCACGAAGGGGAAGGTCTACGACCAGGACCCAGGCGGCGGGGAGAAGATCCCCCGCGGGAACCTCGTCACGATCTACGTCTCGCAAGGGCTTCCGCAGGTGACGGTTCCCGACCTGGTCGGAAGGTCGGAATCGGAGGCGAAATCGTTACTTCAGGCGCAGCACCTGCGCTATGACCAGCACAGCGTTCCGAACAACCAGCCGGAGGGAACGGTGGTCGCCCAGGATCCGGGCGCGGGCGCACGCGTAAAGCAGAACACCGTCGTCCGGATCAACGTCTCGAGCGGCCCGCAGCTCGTCGGGGTGCCGTCGGTGGTCGGGAGGTCGTACGCGGATGCCCTCGGCGAGCTCCAGGGCCTCGGCTTTGCGGTCCGCCGCATCGACGTCCAGTCGAACGAGCCGGCCGAGACGGTCACCAACCAGGACCCGGCCCCGAACTCGGCCCAGCCGAAGGGGTCAACCGTCACGCTCAAGGTCTCCAGGGGGCCGTCCACCACCGCGATCCCGGACGTCAGGGGTCTCGACCAGGACACGGCAACGGCGACGCTCAGGTCGGCCGGCTTCCAGGTCTCCGTCCAGCAGACGGACACGGTCGACCCGGCCGAGGACGGAATCGTGCTCAGCCAGATCCCGCACGCCGGCAAGCAGGCGGACGTCGGCTCGACCGTGACGATCACGGTCGGCGTCCTCGTCCAGCAGCCGACCGAGACGACGCCCACGACCCCGACCGAAACGACGACGACGTCGGTCTCGCCGTGAACGTCGCTCGCCTCCGGCTCGCTCCCGTGGGGGAAACCATGTTTCCCCCACGAGCCCCCTTCTTAGAACCCGAGGCGGGGGAACCTCCCGGTTCCCCCACGCCCCCTCCACACGCTCATAGGCCAAAGGAAGGCCTATGAGCGGCCTCAACGGAAGGGTCCGAGTGGCCGTCGTGATGGGCGGGCGCTCGAGCGAGCACGAGATCTCGCTCGCCTCCGCCCGCTCCGTGCTCGAGGCGCTCGATCCAGAGCGCTACGACGCCGTGACGGTCGCGATCGACCGCGAGGGCCGCTGGGAGCTCGGAAGCGGCGACACCCGGGCGCTCGAAGGTGCCAGCGCAGCCGAGACGCTGCCCGTTCCCACCGCTTCCGTGCCGGCGACTCTCGGCGAGGTGGACGTCGTCCTGCCGATCCTGCACGGGCCGTTCGGCGAGGACGGCACCGTCCAGGGGCTGCTCGAGCTCGCGGGAGTTCCGTACGTCGGCGCCGGCGTCACCGCCTCGGCACTCTGCATGGACAAGGACCTGTTCAAGTCGGTGATGCGCGACCACGACGTTCCCGTCGCGCGCAACGTCACGCTCAGGCCAGGCGACCCGCTCGAGAATCCGTTCGGGTTCCCGGTGTTCGTCAAGCCTGCACGGCTCGGATCGTCGGTCGGGATCACGAAGGCGTTCTCGCCGGAAGAGCTCGAACGGGCCGTGGCGCTCGCGTTCGAGCACGACGAGAAGGTGCTGGTCGAGGAGTTCGTGCCGGGCGTCGAGGTCGAGTGCAGCGTGCTCGGCAACCGGGACAACCCGATCGCGTCGCTGCCCGGCGAGATCGTGTCCCACGGCTTCACCGGCGTCGACTGGTACGACTTCTCGGCCAAGTACGACGAAGGCGGCATGGACCTGATCATCCCGCCGCGGATCCCGAAGGAGGCGATCGCCCGCGTCCAGGAGCTGGCGGTGCGCTCGTTCGTCGCGAGCGAGTGCGAGGGGATGGCGCGCGTCGACTTCTTCGTCCGCGAGAGCGGCGAGGTGATCGTCAACGAGCTGAACACGATCCCCGGCTTCACCGCGACGAGCGTGTACGCGAAGCTGTTCGAGGCCTCCGGGATCTCGTATCCCGAGCTGCTCGACCGGCTCGTGCAGCTCGCGCTCGAGCGGCACGAGCGCCGTTCCCGGCTCCGGTTCTGATCCGCCTTCGCCGAGGGACAGTCCCTGTTAAGAGCTGTCCCGGATTCAGGCCGGAGTCAGGAGCGCACGCGTTTGCTCGGCGTGCCAGTCGAGGCCCATCGCCTCGAAGCGCTCCAGCGCCTGCCGGATCAGCTCGTCGTCCTCGCGCACCTGACCGAGCGCGCGCAGGACGAACGGCTCGAAGTACGACTCGGGCTTGAGAAAATACTGCGACTCGTCCTCGACGCGGGCCTTCTCCTCCAGGGCGACGAGCGCCTCGAGCCGTGCCGCCCAGCCCGAAGGAAAGAACCAGGTCTGCCGGAGCATGCCAAGCGGGTCGGCAACCATGCGCTCCACGCTCTCGAGATCCCCTCGGGCGAGGGCAAGGCGGATCAAGGGCCCGCTGAGCACTTCCTCGTACCCCTCCATGCCCAGGTCGTTCGCCTCTTCCTCGAGCGCACGCGACTGCTGCTCATCGTCGAGGTAAGCACTCGCGACGGCGCCGATCAGCAACGAGCGGCTATTGCGGATGCACGGCGTGGCGAGGTTGAGACGAACCCGTTCGCGCAGGTCTGGAAGCAGCTCGCGGACCCGATCCCACTCTCCCGTCAGTTCGTAGACCTCCATGAGAATCCCGACCCCGTGCAGCCGGTGATGGGCCGAGAGGGTGGAGCACAACTCCTCGTTGGCGTGAGCGATGCGTCGCGCTTCGCCGAAGTTCGCGTTGGCAATGCAGACCGGGATCATGGCGCAGTAGAGATCGTGGAGGTGGTCCGGGTCGGTGATCTGGTCCAGGAGATCGAACCGCCGCTGCTCCCAGCTCAGTGCCTCGGGGTACTGCTGGTTTGCGAAGGCTGCGACGGCGCGGGCTTCCAAGGCGTACGAACGAAGATCCAGATCGCCGATCCGGTTGGCGATCGCACTCGCCTCCGCCGGCAATGCCTGCGACTTGGTGTGGCTCCAGTAGCAGCTCGAGATTAGCGCCCGCGCACGGGCCGGGCTCTCGGGAGGTGCCAGCTCGAGGGCCTGCTCGATCCAGCCCTCGACCAGCTCCCGGTCCGGACGGCGCTTCCACATGCCGGAGCGTGCCGTCGTGTGGAAGGCCAGCCAGCTGTACGTCTCGGCGCACGTCTCGCGGTCGAGGCACGTCTTGAGCGAGTTCTGCATCGCGGTCCAGAACGCCTCTCCGTCGAACTTGAGCGCGTTCGCCTGGCCGATCTTCCGCCAGAGCTCGGATTCCTTGGCTTCATCGGGTCCGAGCTCGAGGGCTCGGTGGAAGAGCGCTAGTGCGTCGTCGATCTCGTAACGGCCGCCGGCCAGATCTCCGGCCCGCTCGAGCCAGATCAATGCGTTCTCCCGCAGCCGTTCGAGCTCCGCCTCCTCGCCGGTCCAAGCTAGATCGGCGTCCTCGGGGTTAACGGCGGCGGCGTAGTGGTGGCCAAGCAGGGCGGCGTACTCGTCGCGGGCCTCGCCGGCGCGCTCCATCCACCGAGCGAAAGCGGCATGCAGACGAGCGCGCCGCGCCTTCGGCAGGCTCGCGTACGCAACCTCCCGGGTGAGCGCGTGCTTGATCGCAAACTCACGCTCGCCAAGCATCGAGGAGCCGGAACGGCGGCGGATGAAATCCCGCTCCTCCAGCAGTCCGAAGTCCGGCTCGGCTCCGTCGAGCAGCTCGCGCACGGGGCCGGCCCAGAAGGTGCGCCCGATCACCGCGGCGGCCTGCAGCGCCGCCTTCTCCGCCGGCGGCAGCAGGTCGATGCGCGCCGCGAGCACTGCTTGCACCGAATCCGGAATCTCGAACCCCTCGGGCAGCTCGCGCGCCGTCCAGGTTCCGTTCGAGCGAGCCAGCAGACCACGGTCGATCAGCGTCCCGACAACCTCCTCGACGAAGAAGGGGTTGCCTCCGGCGCGCTCGACGAGAGCCTCGCAGACACGATCCGGCAGCTTGGCCGCGAGTAGCTCCGACACGAGCTGCGCGGTCTGCCGCTCGGAGAGCGGCTCGAGGCCGAGCAGCGACGCATTCCGCCTCCCTCCGCCCCAGGCGGGTCGCGTGTCCAAAATCTCGGGACGGGAGGTTCCGATCAAGAAGAGCGGCCCGCGCACGTCGAGCAGAAGACGATCGAGGAGATCCAGCAGCTCCTCCTCGGCCCAGTGCAGATCCTCGACGAGCATCACGACCGGCCGCTCGGCGGTGAGCGCGTCGAGGAACTCGGTCGCCGCCTCGTGTAACCGTTCCCTTGCCGCTAGCGGATGCAGGTCGGCCGCGACGTCGAGGCCGAGCGCCAAACCGAGGATCTCGCGGCCGCTCAGCCGCTCGAGCACCGTCTCGGGCGAGTCCGTGTCGAGGATCCAGAGGTGCTCCTTCAGAATCTCCGCCAGCGGCCAGTAGGTGATTCCGTGTCCGTACGAGAGACACCGGCCCGTCCGCCGCATCGGCTCGGGCGACTCTTCGGCGAGCAACTGCCAGAGCTCGCGAATGAGTCTCGTTTTGCCGACCCCGGCGTCACCCATGATCGTGACGAGGTGCGGCTCTTCGCGGTCGACGACGCGCCGGTACGTCGCCCGCAGGAGCTCGATCTCCGTATCCCGGCCGACGAAAGCCTCGTGGAGGCCACCGACGCCCCGCGGGCGCATCAGCGTCAGGGCGCGGACGACGCGGCGGCAAACGACGCCGCTCGACTTCCCTTTGACCTCGACCGTGCGCGGCTCGTCGAACTCGAACGCGCCACGAGCCGCTGAAACGGTTCGCTCCCCGACGAGGATCTCTCCGGGGAGGGCGGCCTGCTCGAGCCTGGCCGCCACGTTGACCGCGTCACCCGTCACGAACGAGCTTCCCTCGCGCGGCCGGCCGACGACGACTTCGCCGGTATTGACGCCGATCCGGAGCTGAAGCGGAGCCTCGAGCCGGCGCTGCATCGAGAGCGCCGCGTGGAGTGCGCGCTCCGCGTGGTCCTCCAGTGCCGCCGGAGCGCCGAAGGCCGCCATCACTGCGTCGCCGGCGAACTTCTCGACCGTGCCGCCCGCATCCCCGATCTCGGCGGCCATTGCGTCGTAGAAGCGATCGAGCAAGACGCGGGTCCGCTCGGGATCCTGCTCGCCGAGCTCGGTCGAGCCGACGAGGTCGGCGAACAGGACCGTCGCGAGCTTGCGCTCTTCCGCAGCGGAGACGGGGGGCGCCTCGGCGGGCGCGCCGCACCCCGGGCAGAAGCGCGCCTCAGCGGGAAGCTCGGTCCCGCAGGACGCACAGGTCGCCATTCGGCAATTCTGACGCAGCGGGGCGGCGCTGCCTAGCTTGCCTTCACTGCGTTGATGCGCGCCTGAAGGTCCGGGGGCAGTTCCGTGATCCAGATCAGGAGGTAGCGCGCCGGCTGGCTGAGGGTCAGGTCGAACGTCGTCTTCGATCCCACGGTTCGCGACGGCGAGACCGGCTCAAACCCGCCGTCGCTCCGATCGCTCGCCTTGATCAGCGCCTGAAAGCCGGGCGTTTCGCTCCAGATCGTGAGCCGGTCCGGCTCGGACGGACGGCGTGCGGCGAGCACGAGCCCGACTCCCGGCTTGAGGCCACCGAACGAGGGCGAGTGATAGGTCTCCGTCTCCCAGTAGGTGGATTGGTCGCCGTCGGTCGCGTTGGCGACCGAGTCGGGGTTCTCCGTCTTGTTGTCCCCGAAGGGATCGAAGCTCGCGACCGCGTTCAGATGCACGGGCGAGGCGGGTCCTTTCCCGCCCGACGTGCCGCGCACGAGGTACACCCCGACCACGATGGCGGCGATCGCCAGCCCGGCGAGCAGCGCGACGAGCGGCCAGACCGGCCTCCGCGCGCGCCGGCGCGACGGTGCGCTCTCGCGCGCGACAGGGGAGCGCACGATCATCGTCGGCTCGTACTCGCCCTCGTCGCCGAGCCGGTCGAGGCACTCCTGCAGCTCGTCCACGAACGCCTTCATCGAGCCGAATCGCGCCGCAGGATCCTTCTCGAGCGCCTTCTCGACCGCCCCGGCCAGGCGTAGCGGCACTTCAGGACGGCTCTCGAGCACGCTCGGCGGCTGCTCGCGCACATGGCGCATCGCGACGGTGACGGCGTTGTCGCCGGGGAACGGCACCTCACCGGTCAGGAGCTCGTACAGCACCGCTCCGAGCGAGTAGACGTCGCTCTCGGCGTCCACCTGCTCGCCGCGCGCCTGCTCGGGGGAGATGTAGTGGCTCGTACCGAGCACGACTCCGGTCGTCGTCGCTCCTTCGACGTCCACGGTGCGCGCGATTCCGAAGTCGGTCACCTTCGCGCGGCCGTCGCCGTTCAGGAGCACGTTCTGCGGCTTGACGTCGCGGTGGATCAGGCCGTGCTCGTGCGCGAACGACAGCGCACGGCCGATCTGCAGCGCAAGCTCGAGCGCCTGTCCGATCGGGAGCGGCCCCGATTGCTCGACCAGCTGCTTCAGGTTGTCCCCGTCGACGTGCTCGAAGACGATGAACTGGTGTCCGTCCTGCTCTCCCCGGTCGATCACGGTGACGATGTTGGGATGGCTGAGGCGCGCCGCCGCCCGCGCCTCGCGCCGGAACCGTTCCACGTAATCAGGGTCGTCCAGGTAGCGGTCGTGCAGGAGCTTGAGCGCGACCGACCGCTCGAGCAGCCGGTCGTGCGCGCGGTAGACGTTCGACATCCCGCCCCTTCCGACGAGCTGGAGGAGCTCGTAGCGCCCACCGATGACTTCGCCGATCACGGCGAAGCCCATTTTCCCCATGCGAGAGGAATTAGGCGCCGTTGAGCGTCGCCGAAAGAGCTTCTTCCCAGACATCCAGCGCCTCGTCGACCTCGGCCTCGCTGAGGATGAGCGGCGCGAGCACGCGGATGCAGTTCGAGTAGATCCCCGACTTGAGCAGCAGCAGGCCCTTGCGGGCGGCCCCCTCGGTGACCGCGCTCGCGAGCTCAGGTGCCGGCTCTTTGCTCTCCCGGTCGCGGACGAGCTCGATCGCGAGCATCATCCCGAGCCCGCGGACGTCACCGATCGCGTCGAACCGCTGCTGCCAGGACTCCATTCGCGCGCGGATCGTGTCGCCGAGCGACGCCGCGCGCGCGACCAGGTCCTCGTCGGCGAAGACGTCGAGCACGGCAAGCGCCGCAGCCTGCGCAACGGGATTTCCGACATAGGTGCCGCCGATGGCGGAATCGGGCGGCGCGTCCATGATCTCGGCCTTCCCGATCACGCCCGAGAGCGGCAGGCCGGCGGCGATCGACTTGGCGACCGTCATCAGGTCGGGCTCGATCCCGTAGTGCTCGATCGCCCACATCTTTCCGGTTCGACCGAATCCGGTCTGAACCTCGTCGACGACGAGCACGATCCCTTCCTCGTCGCAGATCCGCCGGACGCCGACGAGGAACTCCTCCGGCGCGACGACGAAGCCGCCCTCGCCGAGCACCGGCTCGATCACGATTGCGGCGACGTTCTCCGCGGCGACCTGAGTCAGTAGCGCCCGTTCCAAAGCGGCGAGCGCGGTCTGCGCGTCCGGGCCTCGATAGCTGTGGGGGAACGGAACCCGATAGACCTCAGGAGCGAACGGGCCGAGCCCGGCCTTGTACGGGTGCGTCTTCGACGTCAGCGTCATCGAGAGCAGCGTCCGTCCGTGGAAGGCGCCCTCGAAGCCGATCACCGCCTGGCGCTTCGTGTAGGAGCGCGCGAACTTGACCGCATTCTCGACCGCCTCCGTCCCGGCGTTGAAGAACGCCGCCTTGGCGGGCCTGGAGATCGGCGCGATCTCGATCAGCCGCTCCGCCAGCTCGACGTAGACCTCGTAGGGGACGATCGTGAAGTCGGTATGGCTGAAGCGCGCCATCTGCTCCTGGGCCGCGGCGACCACATGCGGATGCGCGTGCCCGACGTTGAGGCAGCCGACGCCGCCGCTGAAGTCGATGAAGGTGTTGCCGTCGACGTCCCTGACGGTCGCGCCCCGCCCTTCCTCGATCACGACGGGCAGGTAGATCGAGAGCGGGTCGGCGACGACCTCCTCCTTGCGCGCGAGAATCTCGCTCGAGCGGGGGCCCGGGATCTCGGTACGGATGTCGATCGTGCGCGTGACGGCCACGACGCGGACGATATCGCAGGGGGCGGCGCGTACAGTTGAGTCATGAGGGCGCAGGACCCCCGCGCCGGAACGCTGCGGAAGAGCGACCTGTCCGCCGATCCGTTCGAGCAGTTCGCGGCCTGGCTGGCGGACGCCGAAGCCGCCGGAATCGAGCTTCCCGAGGCGACGACGCTCGCGACCGCTACGCGCGACGGTAAGCCCTCGGCCCGCATGGTCCTGCTCAAGGAGCACGGGCCCGAGGGCTTCGTATTCTTCAGCGGCTACGAGAGCCGCAAGGGACGCGAGCTGGAGGAGAATCCTCGGGCCGCGCTCGTCTTCTACTGGCATGAGCTCGGCCGGCAGGTGCGGGTCGAGGGAACGGTCGAGCGGCTGGCCCGCGAGGAGTCGGAGGCCTACTTCCGGACACGTCCGCCTGGAAGCCGGCTCGGAGCGTGGGCCTCGCCGCAAAGCGAGGTCGTGCCGAGCCGAGAGACCCTCGACGCGCTCTACGACAAGGCTGCCGCCGCCTACGGCGACGGAGAGGTGCCGCTACCCGAGAGCTGGGGCGGCTACCGCCTGCGCGCGCAGTCGATCGAGCTCTGGCAGCACCGGCCGGACCGGTTGCACGACCGGCTGCGCTACCGGTTGGACGACGAGGTCTGGGTCGTCGAGAGGCTCGCGCCGTAGGTCGACTTGGGCGCCGGCCTGAGCGCCTTCGCCGTGTAGAGGCCCTCGGGATTCCAGAGCAGGAAGCCCTTCGCATCGGCGCGGCGAGCGGCGTCGACCTGGGCAGCCACGTCCTCGAACGTATACGTCTTGCCGAGGGAGAAGTCCTGCAGCCAGGGGACGATCTGAGCCTTGCGGCCGCGCAACGCCCGCCGGAAGTCCTTCAGCGTCCGGAAGACGATCGTCCCCGGGTCCGCATTCGGATCGGGGACGTTGTACTCGCCGGGGCCATAGTGAGAGGGGTAGGCCATCGGAGAGATCGTGTCGAGGTACTTGCCGACCTTGCGCGGTACCTGGCCGATCCCGAGATTGTGGTTGGCCGCCAAACCGAAAAGGTCGGCGCCGACACGCACGCCCAGCAGATGCAGCTTCCGGGAGGCGTACTCGGCGAACCTGGCGATCGTCGCCCCCATCGGCTCGTTGACCTTGCCCGGGTATTGGATGATCGTGACGTCGCCGTCGCTCGGGAAGCGGACGTAGTCGAACTGGATCTCGTCGAAACCCGCCCTCGCGGCGGCCTTGCCGATGTCGACGTTGTACTCCCAGACGCGCTTGTCGTACATGTTCGTCCAGCCGAGCCCGATGTCGTTGTGCCAGACCGAGCCGTCCGGATTCTCGATCGCGTAGCTCGTCCGCTGCTCGGCGAGAACCGGATCCTCGAACACGACAATGCGGCCGATCAGATAGACGTGCTTGGCGTGTGCCTTCGCGGCCACCTCGTACGGGTCGTAGTAGGAATGAGCAGCGCCGATCTTGTCCGCGAGCTTCACCGACGGGTTGACGAACCCCACCTGCCCGCTCTCGTCCTTGAGATCGACCTCGAGCGTGTTCAAGCCGTGACGCCTGAGCCCAAGGTACTCGTCGATCTTCCCGTTGACCGCGGCGAGGGACATGGTCACGTGGACGCCTCGGATCTCCTTCGGCCGCTGCGTCTCCTTCGGCTTCGCCGGCTTGTGCTGCTTCGTCTTTCCGCTGCCGGCCTGATTCTGGTCGGAGCTTCCGCCGGCGAGCGTAGCGACGGTCGCGGCGATCGCAGCGGCGATGGCGATCAGGATCCCGAGCGCGACGAGTCTACGCCGTCGATACATCCTCCGGCGGCGCTCATGCCGCGCGCGCAGCGCTCGGCGAGCCTCAGGCGAGAGCTCGTCCCTCATAGGACAGTGAAGTATGCCCGTCTTGGGCGGACTTCCGCCCTAAAATCGCCTCTCGCGCCCCTGGCCGGCGGGGCTCCCGCCGGGCGGAGCCCGGCTCCGCCCCGCCTGGCGCCGCTGCCGGCAAACCGACCAGAGAGGGCCGAGCCCTCTCCGGCCGCTTTTTAAGTCTTAGCGACGGGGTCCGTATTGAAATACTGTCCCCTCCGGCCCCGCACCGTCAGCGGCGCCCCAGGAACGCGAGAGCTCGTCCCTTAGACAAAAACAATGGTTCTGTCAGATCGCACTATTTCGAGACTGCTGGACGAGGGGCGAATCGAGATCGATCCCTACGATTCCTCGCTCCTCCAGCCTTCGAGCGTCGACGTACGCGTCGATCGCTACTTCCGCGTCTTCCGGAATGCGCGCTATCCGTTCATCGACGTCAAGGAGCCGATGGAGGACCTGACCGAGCTCGAGGAGATCGAGGACGAGACGCCGTTCATCCTCCACCCCGGGGAGTTCGTGCTCGGCTCGACGCTCGAGCGCATCAGGCTCCCCGACGATCTCGTCGCTCGATTGGAAGGGAAGAGCTCATTAGGGAGGCTCGGGCTGCTCATCCACTCGACCGCCGGATTCATCGACCCGGGATGGGACGGCCATGTGACGCTCGAGCTCTCGAACGTGGCCAATCTGCCGATCACGATCTACTACGGGATGAAGATCGGACAGCTGTCGTTCGTCCAGCTGTCAGAGGCGGCGGAAAACCCGTACGGGACGGGCAAGCTCGGGTCGAAGTACCAGGGGCAGCAGGGCCCGACGCCGAGCCGGTACTGGCAGAACTTTCGAAGCTAGGCAGAGGATCGAGAGCGTCATTTTGCGCGGGCCGGACGCGGCGCTATAGATCGTCCAGCGGCCCGCCGTCGGCGAGACGACCGAGAAGCCGTCGAAGAAGCCGGAGCTGGGAAGGGCGAAGCCGCCACCGATCGCCCGGGAGTTGTTTCCCCCACACCTGCGAACGAGGACGTTCTCTCCCGGTCGCACCGTCGCGACGGACCCGGGCTCGTAGCGTGTCGACGTCCGGAAGCGCGCGTGACACCCCAGCGCTCGCCGCGACCTTCCCGCCGGGGCAGGAGACGCTGAGGCCCGTCACCTTGCCCGGCTGGACGAGGACCGAGCGTGAGACGATCGTGACCGCAGGCGGGGCTGCCGGAAGGGCGAGCATCCCCCGAATCGTAGAATCGAACGGTGATTCTCGTCACGGGAGGGACAGGCTTCGTCGGGCCCAAGGTCGTCCACGCCCTGCGCGCCGAAGACCGTCCGGTGCGCTGCCTCGTCCGCAATCCGGAACGCGCCGGACAGCTGACAGCCTGGGGCTGCGAGCTCGTCGAGGGCGACGTCACCGACCCGGACAGCCTCCAGCGTGCGGTCGCGGGCTGCGACACGGTCGTCCATCTCGTGGCGATCATCGCCGGCAAGCCCGAGGACTTCGAGCGGATCATGTCCCAGGGGACGCGGGACCTGGTTGCGGCGGCAAAAGCGGCCGGAGTGCGCCGCTTCGTTCTGATGAGCGCGCTCGGAACGAACGAGCAGACGAAGGAGCTGGTGCCGTACTTCCGCTCCAAGTGGGAGATGGAGGAGACGGTGAAGGCATCGGGACTCGAGCACGTGATTTTCCGGCCGAGCTTCGTCTTCGGCCGCGACGGCGGGGTGCTGCCGACGTTCACGAGGCTCATCCGCTACCTGCCGGCGACCCCCGTGATCGGCCCGGGGACGCAGCGAATCCAGCCGATCTGGGTCGAGGACGTCGCCGCGTACTTCGCGAAAGCCGTCGGCCTTCCGGCGGCGCCCAACCGCACCTTCGAGATCGGGGGCCCTGACGTCGTCACCTGGAACGAGCTCTACGACCGGATCAGTGCCGTGCTCGGCAAACGCCGCGTGAAGATCCACCTGCCCTTCGGGCTGATGCGCGTCAACGCCGCCGTGCTGGAGGCGTTGCCGGGGCCGACGCCGGTCACGCGCGACCAGCTCGCGATGATCGAGGCGGGCGACAACGTGGTGTCGAACGACGACGCCGTTCGCACGTTCGGACTGCCGCTCCTCTCGCTGAACGAGCAGCTGAGGCGCGCGGTTTGAACATCGTTGGCCTGGGGGGCGGGGCAGACTCAGAGGAGGGCACCGCAAAGCTCCTTGCATTCGTCACGAGCTTGACGGACAAGACGAAGCCGCGGATCTGCTTCGTGCCGACGGCTGCCGGCGATGCAACCGAGGCGATCGTCCGCTTCTACGAGACCTGGGAAGGACGCGGCGAGCTCACCCACGTCAAGTTCTTCCCCTGGCCTCCGCCCAACCTCCGCGAGCTCGCGCTGGCACAGGACGTGATCGTCGTATCCGGCGGCAACACGGCGAACATGCTCGCAATCTGGCGGCTGCAGGGATTCGACGCGATCCTGCGCGAGGCCTGGGAGGCCGGGATCGTCCTGACCGGCGGTAGCGCCGGGATGATCTGCTGGTTCGAGGCGGCCGTGACCGACTCGTTCGGCCCTCAGCTGGAAGGCCTTCGCGACGGCCTCGGCTTCCTCCAGGGCAGCGCCTGTCCCCATTACGACGGGGAGGAGCTCCGGCGTCCGACCTACCGCCGCCTGGTGGACGAAGGGTTTCCGCCCGGCGTGGCCGCAGACGACGGGGTTGCCCTCCACTACGTCGGAACCGAGCTCGAGGAGGCCGTCAGCGTCCGGCCGGGTGCACAGGCCTACCGTGTCGAGCCCGGGTCCGAGACGCCGATCGAAGCCCGGCAGCTGTGATCGAGGATCTCGTCTCGGCCTGGGCCCGGGACGAGGAGAACATCCGCGCGCTCGCCGTCGTCGGCTCCCAGGCACGAACGGAGACACCTGCGGACGACTGGTCCGACCTCGACCTGGTCGTCTTCGCGCGCAATCCCGGCGAGCTGATCGATCGCGAGGACTGGGTCGCCCGGTTCGGCAGCGTCCGGATCACGTTCTTGGAGGACACGGCCGTCGGCGGACAGCGAGAGCGGCGCGTGCTCTACGAGACCGGCGAGGACGTCGACTTCGCCGTCGTTCCCGCAGAGCTCCTCGACAGGCTCGATCGGCCGTCCGCCACGGCGCTGGCCGACGTCACGGCCCGCGGGATCAGAGTCCTGCTCGACAAGGACGGCAGCCTTGGGCGCGCGCTGGCCGGCCTTCCGGCGCCCGAAGCTCCCAGGCCGCCGAGCGAACAGGAGCTACGGGAGGTGGCGATGGACTTCTGGTACCACGCGCTCTGGTCGGCGAGAAAGCTCCGCCGGCGCGAACTGTTCGTGGCCAAGCAGTGCATCGACGGGGACATGAAGCAGCGGCTTCTCCGGGTGCTCGAGTGGCAGGCCCGCGCCCGGAATCCCGGCACCGACACATGGCACCGCGGCCGTTTTCTCGAGCAGTGGGCCGACCCCGGCGCGCTCGAGGAGCTTCGCGAGGCCTATGGACGATACGACGAGGGCGAGCTCGGCCGGGCGCTGGAGGCCACCATGCGCCTCTTCGGACGGCTCGCGCGAGAGACGGCCGAGCGATTAGGCCTGGCCTATCCGGTAGCAGCGGAGGAATTCGCAACCGGTTATGTTCACCGCTTGCTGTGGCCAGAACGCCCCTGATCGAGGCGCTGCGGCGGCTCGCCGCGTCTTTCAAAGGAGGGGGTCTCAAGGGGGAACCATCGGTTCCCCTTTGAAAGAAAGGGGTCACCTGGCTTAGCCAGGCGACCCCGTTTCCCGGTTACCAGCGTGGAGTAGTAAGGACGCTTCCTGCCGGCTCCTAGGAACCGGCGGCGCTTGTCAGCGAGTCCCCTGCGCTCTAAACGGGGGAACCCATGTTCCCCCGTTGGCCCCCTCCTTCACGCCCGCCCGGTGGTCGGACATAGCTCGGGCTGCGCTCGGGCAAAAGCCCGGCTCCGCCCGCGTAACACGCTCAGCTTCCGGGCCAGAAAGGAAAGGGCCACCCGAAGGTGGCCGCAATCCCGGTTACCAGCGTGGAGTAGTAAGGACGCTTCCGGCCGGCATCCTAGGAAGCCGGCGGCGCTTGTCAGCGAGTCCCCTACGCTGGCTAGGCGATTCCCCGTAGGTCCGGGGGACACGCCCTTACCCGCTGGTACCTCCACTGCCCGTACTGGAATCTGTCAAGCCGGACCACCTCCTTTCCGCGGTGGACACACTCTAGCGAGTGCGTCCACCGGAGTGAATAGAGGGGCCGGCAAAGCCGGCCCCTCCTCCATTCAAGGGGGAACCCGCAATGGTTCCCCCTTGAGACCCTCTCCTTCGACGTCTCGTAACGCCTACCGCAGGAGGACGCTGAGCTCTAGCCCGCGGTCAGGGGGACCGTGAACCCCACCCTTCGGCCTGTCCGATGCCTAGCGGAGGAGGACTGAGACCTCTAGCCCTCGGTCGAGTGGAACCGTCACGCTCTCCAAGGTTTCGTCCCGTTGCCGAGCTGCGGAATACGCGCCAAGGGTTTCCTCGTGGGAGAGGACGTTGTCGGCGACGACGAGCGCGCCCGGCTCCAGCTTCGTCCGCGCCAGCTGGAACAGCTCCTCGTACTGGTCCTTCTCGGCGTCCAGAAACACGATGTCGAAGACGTCGTCGATCGCAGGCAGAGTCTCGAACGCATCGCCCTCGATCAGGTCGGCCGTGTCCTCGACCCCGGCCTCGGCCACGTTTCGCCGCCACGCCTCGCACTTGGCGGGATCGTGCTCGAGCGAGAGGACGCGTCCGCCCAGGTGGCGAACCCCGGCTGCGAGCCAGATCGTCGAGTAACCGCGCGAGCCGCCGATCTCGAGCACCTCGCAGTCGGCTTGGGGCGCGACGAGCGCAAACAGGAACTGGCCCGTCGTGCGGGCGATCTGGCGAGCCCGTTCCGAGGACGGCAACCCGGCGTCACGCTCTTCTCGGTCCTCCTCCTCGAGCCGCTCGAGGACGGAGCGGATCCGGTCATCCAGCATGACGTTCCTGTTCGACTTCGTCGCGCACGAAGCAGTCGGCGAGATGGTCGTTGACCACGCCGCAGGCCTGCATCGAGGCGTACACGGTCGTCGGGCCGACGAACCGGAAGCCGGCCTGTCGCAGACGTTTCGAGAGCTCCACGGAGTCGGGCGTCCGCGCGACCCACTCCGTCTTCGGAGGACCATCGCTGCGGAACGACCAGACGAGCTCCTCCAGCGGCGTCGACTCGCGGAGCGCGAGCGTGGCCTCCGCATTCGCGATCGCCGCCTCGATCTTGCCCCGGTGACGGACGATTCCCGCGTCGCCGAGCAAGCGCTCGACGTCACGGTCGCCGAAGCGCGCGACCTGCTCTGGGTCGAAGCCGGCGAACGCGGCGCGGAAGTTCTCGCGCTTGCGCAGGATCGTCATCCACGACAGTCCCGACTGAAAGCCCTCGAGGCAGAGGCGCTCGTAGATTCCACGCTCGTCGCGGACCGGACGTCCCCACTCCTCGTCGTGGTAGGCGTTGTAGGCGGGGTCGGCGCTCTCCCAGCAGCGCTTCACCGCTTCACGCGACCCTGACCTTGACGATCCCGTCCTCGACGTGGACGGGAAACGTCTCCACCGGGACGTACGCCGGCAGGGTCAGCGCCTCCCCCGTGCGAAGGTCGAAGTTGGAGCCGTGCCTCGGACAGGTGACGACGCGCTCGTCCGGATCCCAATCCCCCTCGCACAGCGGCCCGTCGTCGTGCGAGCAGCGGTCCTCGATCGCGTACAGCTCGCCGTCCACGTGGTAGACGCCGAGCGCGAGCTCGCCGACGCGGACGATCTTGACCGAGCCGGGCGGCAGCTCGTCGAGGGGGCAGACCTCGATCTCCGCCAATTACTTCAGTTCCAGCTCGTCCAGCCCCGCCCACTCCTGGGGCAGCGGCGTGCCCTTGGCCCGGTGGAGCGCGACCTTCAGCACTCCGAGCCCGAGCAGCGCGCACTTGAGCCGGATCGGCGTCAGCGGGATGCCGATCTCCTCGAGCAGCTCCTCCTTCGGCAGCTCCGCGATCTCGGTCGCGGTCCTGCCCTTGACCATCTCCATCAGCATCGACGAGGACGCCTGGCTGATCGCGCACCCCCGGCCCTCGAACATGACGTCCTTGATGGTCTCGCCGTCGTCGTCGAAGGCGACCGAGATCGTGACCTCGTCGCCGCAGAGCGGGTTCACGCCCTCCGCGCGTGCGTCGGCGTCCTCGATCGCCCCGTGCCCGCGCGGGTTCTTGTAGTGATCGAGGATCACCTCGCGATACATCTGGTCGAAGCTCATGGGTCCAGGCTAGCTAGCCGAGTACCTTCTGGACTTTGTGCAGGCCTTCGACGAGGCGGTCGATCTCCTCGGGAATGGTGTAGAGGTAGAAGCTGGCGCGATTCGTGGCGGCGACGCCGAGCTTGCGCATCAGCGGCTGGCAGCAGTGGTGCCCGGCTCGGATTGCGATCCCTTCCATGTCCAGGATCTGCGCGACGTCGTGCGGGTGGATGTCGCCGAGGTTGAAGGAGACGATCCCCGCGCGCCGGTCCGCGGGCGGCCCGTAGAGCTCGATCCCGGGAAGATCGGCCAGCCGCTCGAGCGCGTACGCGGCCAGCTCGTGCTCGTAGGCGGCGATCGCGTCCAGCCCGATCCCGTTCAGGTAGTCGATCGCGGCGCCGAGACCGATCGCCTCGGCGGAGGGCGCCGTCCCGGCCTCGAACTTGTGCGGCAGCTCACCCCACGTCGTCATCTCGTAGGCGACCTTGCGGATCATGTGGCCGCCCATCAAGAACGGCTCCATCGCCTCGAGCAGCTCGGCGCGCCCCCAGAGGAAGCCGATCCCGCTCGGCCCGCACATCTTGTGGCCGGAGACGGCGAGGAAGTCGCAGTCGAGCGCCTGCACGTCGACTGCGCGGTGCGGCGCCGCCTGCGCGGCGTCGCAGACGTAGATCGCTCCCTGCTCGTGCGCCCAGGCCGCGAGCTTCTCGACGTGGGTGATCGTGCCGAGCGAGTTCGAGACGAGATTCGACGCTACGACCTTCACGTTCCCGCCCGAGCCGGTCTCGTCGAGCGCATCCAGGCGGAGCTCGCCGTGCTCGTCCAGAGGCAGCATGCGGAACTCGGCCCCGGTGCGCTTGGCCATGTACTGCCAGGGGACGTAGTTGGAGTGGTGCTCGAGCTCGGTCACGATCACGAGATCGCCGGGCCCAAGGTTGTTCAGCCCCCACGAGTAGGCGACGAGGTTGATCGCTTCGGTCGCGTTGCGGAGGAAGATGATCTCGCGGGCCGCCGGCGCGTTGACGAAGGCGCGGACCTTCTCACGGGCCTCCTCGAACCGCGCCGTCGCCCGCTCGGAAAGCGCATAGACGCCACGGTGGACGTTTGTGTACGACGTCTCGTAGAACTCGGTCATCGCGTGGAGCACCTGCCGCGGCTTCTGCGAGCTGACGGCGGAATCGAGGTAGGCGAGCGGCTTGCCGTGGAAGTGCTGCTCGAAGATGGGAAAGTCGCCCCGAAGCTTGTGAGCGTCGAGGGCCGGCTTCGTTGGCGTTACGGCCACGGATCTATGGTAACGAGCGGAGGTTCCGGAGCACCTTTTCGCAATCAGACGCAACGCGGTCGAGCCGGTCCGCAACCACGATGTCGTAGTCGCGGCCGCATTCGATGCGGTCGACCTCGCCGTCGCGAGCGAGGATGACGTCGTACCCGGCCCCGCCGATCAGGCGGTCGCGGCCGGTGCCTCCGATCAGCGTGTCGTTCCCCTGGCCGCCATCGATCGCGTCGTTCCCGGCGAGCCCGTTGATCTTGTCCCCCCCGGGGAGACCGCACATGATGTCCGTACCCGGCGTCCCGACCATGTCGTTGGCGTACCAGGTCCCGATCTTCTTGCAGAGCAAGGGACTGTGGACGACACGCTCGCAGTCGGTCACCTCGTCCATGCGGTCGACGACCGCGAGGTCCTCGTTGGAGCCGCCGCAGTCGATCGTGTCGCGCTCACCGTCCGTTGCGAGCACGGTGTCGTTCTCGCCGCCGCCGGTGATCGCGTCCCGCCCAGAGCCGCCGTCGATCCAGTCGAAACCCGGTCCTCCCTCGAGAACGTCGTTCCCGCCTCGGCCCAGGATCCGATCCGGCCCCTTCAGCCCGCACAGCGTGTCGTCCTGGGGCGTCCCGTAAAGGAGATCGGGACCGTCGCCTCCGACCTGGTTGCACGGGTAGGCGAGAACGGTCGCGGAACCGGAGTTGTTCGTCCCATCGGGGTCGGGCTCGGGTGACGACGCCGTCATGCCGTACACGAGGCCTGTGGGGCCCTCGCCGGGCGGCGCGAGCGTCGACTCCATCTTCACGAGGACCTGCGCGTCTGCTCCCGGCCCCAGGGCCCCGAGATCGCACGTGATCGGGTTCGCAAGCGCGCACGAGCCCTGACTTGCCTGGACGGTCGCGCCCTGGACGTGCTCGGGAGGCTGGACGCCCTCGAGCATCACGTCCGTCGCGGTCTGGTTGCCGTGATTCGTGACGGTGAACGTGTAGTAGACGATCCCTCCAAAGGCCACAGCCGGCCCGTTGCCCACAGCCGTGACGGCGAGGTCGGCGCATTCGACCGGCGGCGCGGGCGGCGCATCAGGGAGCGGCTGCCAGCCCACGCTCGCCGCCGAGCCGACGTCCGCGACCGGCGTTTGGCACGTCCCGTCCGGATTCATCACCCAGAGGTTGCCGGCGGAGCCGCGATTGCTGAAGAACAGGATCCGCGTGCCGTCCGGGGACCAGCTCGGCTGCGTGTCGGCCGCGCGCGTGGAGGTGAGGTCGCGGTCCGCCGATCCGTCGGTCGCGAGCAGGTGAACGTCGTAGTCGATCAGCTGCGTGTAGCGATCGACGTAGCCGAGGCTTCGCTGCGTCCCGAAGACGAGCTTGGAGCCGTCGGGCGACCACAGCAAGGCGCTGTTCGGGATCGAATCCGAGAGCTTGACGGTGCTGCCGTCCGCGAGGTCGATCACGAAGATCCCGGCGCCGAACGTGCTCGAGCGGAAGATCGCCGCATGGCGGCTGTCGGGTGCGACCGCGGGCGCGAAGTCGCTGAATCCGGCCGGGGTGAGCAGCCCCGACGCCCCACCCGCGGTCGAGACCGAGTACGCCTGCGCGACGCTGCCCGACGCACGCGAGTAGGCGACCTTCGATCCGTCAGGGGCGCAAGCCTGCGCGGTCACATACTTCTGACCGCCGTCGTTGGTGAGCGCCTGTAAGCCCGTCCCGTCGGCTTGGACGGCAAAGAGATCCTCCGTCACGACGCCCGGGTTCCGGAAATCTCGCTCGAGCAAGATGCGATCCGGTGTCAGCCAGCAGACGACCTGTCCGTTGGCCGGGAAGTGGACGACGCCTGACCCGTCGGAGCGAACGACGAAGGGAATCGGGCCGGGCGTGGGAGCAGCGGTCGCCGCCGCGAGCAGCGATCCGTCAGGCGACCACACGGGCGATCCGACAACCTCGCCGGCGCTGCCCTGCGTCAGGTTGGTGAGGCTCGAGCCGTCGGGATCTACGGTCCAGATGTCCCCATTGCGGACGAATGCGATCTTCCCGTTGCCGGCCGACGCGGCGGCCGCCGAGGCCGAGGCCAGCAGGACGAGAGCGATGAGGGCGAGGGTACGGAGCACGCTTCCGGCAAAATCTAGTGGTGGCGCGAGACTCTGCCTATGCGGTGACCCTCGCCGCCGCCCTTTTCGTCTTCGCCGGATGCGGCGGCGGATCGCACTCGGGCACCCCGACGACGGCGCAGAAGACCGGCGCGACGATCTTCGCCGACTCCGGCTGCGGCACCTGCCACACGCTCGCGGCCTCCGGCTCGACCGGAACGGTGGGTCCCAACCTGGACCAAGTCAAGCCGAGCAAGGCGATCGTCGCAGCGCAGGTCAAGAGCGGCGGCGGCGGGATGCCGTCTTTCGCGGGCAAGCTGAGCAACCAGCAGATCGACGAGCTCGCGGCGTACGTGTCCAGCTCCGCGGCGGCGCAGACGAACGTCGTTCCGGTCGGCTTCAAGCCAAACAAGACCAAGCTCGGCGACTGCAAGACGGCGGACGCCGCCTGCTATTTGCAGGCTTTCGGGAACCTCGCGTACACGAAGGGGCCCGCCGACGCTCTGCGCCTCCTCCAGGAGAAGATCGGCACCGACCCGGCAATCGAGGCGACCTGCCACCCGATCGCGCACACGATCGGCGCAGGCGCGCTCCTCCGCTACAAGGGCAACGTCGGCAAGGCCTTCGCGGCCGGCAACCCGACCTGCGGCTCCGGCTACTACCACGGGCTCCTGCAGTGGAAGCTCGCCGGGCTGAACCGGGCACAGGTGGCGCCCGTGGCCCGCACGGTCTGCTCGAGCGCCGAGATCCGCGCGAACGCCTACGACTACTACCAGTGCGTGCACGGGCTCGGGCACGGGCTGATGCTGTACACGCGCTACGACCTCCCGGGCGCGCTGAAGCTCTGCCACGAGCTCCTGACGAGCTACGACCAGACCTCGTGCACGGGCGGCGTCTTCATGGAGAACCAGCAGTCGTCCTACGGGATCAGGTCGAAGTGGCTGAAGAAAGACGACCTGCTCTATCCCTGCGACATCGTCGCGCGGGAGAACAAGCTGTACTGCTACCTGCTCGTCACGTCCTACATCCTGCCCCAGGTCGGCTGGGACTGGACGAAGGCGGCAGACTGGTGCCGCAAGAGCGACTCGGGCTTCGTCGCCTATTGCTTCCAGTCCTACGGGCGGGATGCGTCGGGCCAGGCGCGCGAAGAGCCCGACGGGATCCTCAAGAACTGCAGCCACGCCGGGAGCGGCGAGCGCGAGTGCATCTTCGGCGCCGTGCGAGACATCCTCAACAACAGCCCGACCGACGTCCGCTCGCGGGAGCTATGCACGAAGGTGGCGGCCGAGTTCCGCTCCTACTGCACGTACGGGATCGGCTCGATGGTCGGGGCGTACTACTCGACGCCGGCCGAGAGGAGGACGGCGTGCGTCAAGTTCTCGCCCCCCAGCGACCTGTCGGAGTGCATCAAGGGAGCCGCCTCGGCTACGAGGCCGACGAAGTAACCACGATCGTCCCCTTCGTCTCGGGCAAGAGGTGGTTGTGGTAGCCCCATCGGCCGACGCGGTCGAACGTGAACGACCAAGAGCCGCCCGGTTCGACCGTGTTGAGCGCGTCGAAGCCCGGATAGTCGGTGTGGATCGGATGCGGATCGGATGCGGGCCAGTAGCCCTGCCCGCTGTCGTTGACGAACGCGACGGTCTGGCCCTCCTTGATCTGGAGGACCCGCGGTGAGAAGCCGCTGCTCGTCATGTGGACAGTGGCGCTCGCCTTCTGCGTGGACGAATTCGATTGCGTCTGCGTGCGCGTCTTCGGCACCGTAATCGGCTTCACCGGCAGCCGACCTTGCGTCACCCCAGCCACACAATCGCTCCTGTGTGAGCCGGTGCACCGGGCACGAGCCTCGTCTGCGCTCGCCGTCCTCCTAGCGAGGTTGACACCGATCTCACGGAAACAGGTCGACTGGGCGCGGCCGGTGAGCGCACAAAAGACATTCGAACGTGTCACGTCGAGCTGGTCGAAATTGGCGAGGTTGTCGACTCCGCCCAGCACGCAGTCCTTCTGCAACCGCGCCGGAAAGCGCGTGCAGAGCGACCAGGCGATCTGCTCGAACGAGCCCTTCGTGCGAGGGACGAATTCGACCTGCCAGCTCGGATTCGTGACCATCAGTCCGATGCTCTGGGCGCAGATCGAGACGTAGGGGCTAGGGGCCGCGAGGCAGTAGCGCGCCATCTTGCTGATGTCGTCTCCGGCGAGGTAGGCGAGCCAGCCCGCCTGGTTGATGAAGCACTCGAGCCGGTAGGCCGTCTGGACACGCGTGCAGGGCCGCAGCGGCTGCGTCTTCGAGAAGACCCCGGGGCGCGCCTGGTGCCGCATCTCGGCGTTGACGTTCTCCATGAAGACGCCCTGCCAGCAACCGTCGGCGGCGCTCGGGCTCCCGAGCGTGTTGCAGACGGCGAGCGAGGCCTGCAGGTCGTTCCCCCGGGCCATCATCACGCCGTGTCCGACCCCGTGCCAGCAGGAGAACGTCGGCACGAGCGGCCCGCCCGGGTTGGCGGAGTTGCAGATCACGCTCGCGGCCTTGCTGGGGGTCGCAGTGTGGCCGAGCACGTAGATGAAGAACCCGTGCACGCAGCCGTAGTTGAAGGTCTGAGGGCAGAGGTTGAACGCGCGCTTGTTCGCGCCGAAGCTCTGCGCTGTTGTCTGCCCGACGAGGTGGGCGAGCTGGTGCGTGTCGAAGGCGGGGTCGATCTGCCCGGTCTGCTCCAGCGACCCGAGCACGCCGAGGGAGGCATGCGGACCGTAGTGCTTCGTCAGCTTGGTCAGGTAGGCAATCGCGCACTGCTCGTTGTTCTTAGCGCATCCGTACGGCTGACGCTCGAGCGTCTGCAGGGAGTACGAGTCCGGGGCGCGGTAGCTCGTGTCGAGCCCGGCCGTCTGCGCTTTCGAGCCGCCACAGGCGGCGAGGACGAGCAGAAGTACGAGCACGAGCAACGGCGCTGCGCGCCGGCCGAGAGCTTCCATCGAGAACAGGTTAGCCGCGCGGGATGCGGGCTTCGAGCGCTTCCCCGAGCGCCTCGCGCACCGGCTCGAGCTCGATCCGGCTGAGCAGGTCCGTGAAGAACCCGCGCACGATCAGCCGCTCCGCCTCGCCGCGGGGAAGACCGCGCGCCATCAGGTAGAAGAGCTGGTCTCGGTCGACCTGGCCGATTGTCGCGCCGTGCGTACAGCGGACGTCGTTGGCCTCGATCTCGAGCCCGGGGATCGAGTCCGCATGAGCCTGCTCGGACAGGAGCAGGTTGCGGTTCTCCTGGTAGGCGTTCGTCCGCTGCGCCTCCTTCTCGACCTTGATCATCCCGCGCCAGACGACCGTCGCCTGGTCACGGAGCGCTCCCTTGAAGGCGAAGTCGGACGTCGTGTTCGGAGCAATGTGCTCCTGGAAGGTGTCGTAGTCGAGGTGCTGGGACCCGTCGGCGAAGTAGGCGCCCGTGACGCGGGAGGTCGCGCCCTCGCCCGCCAGGTCGTTCTCGATCCGAACCTTGCCCTTCTTGGTGCCGAACCCGGCCGTGACCCAGTCGAGCTCGGCGTCGCGCCCGACGCGGGCGCGGTTGGAGGAGAAGTGCCAGGTGTCGAGCGAGTAGTTCTGCACCGAGACGTACTCCACCTTGGCCGCCTGCTCGACGAACAGCTCGACGACGGCGTTCGAATACGCCTCGAGCTCGGGCGACGCGGACGTGTACTCCTCGATCAGGGTGAAGCGGCTCTCGGGCTCTGCGATCACGAGCATCCGCCAGAAGAGCGCTCCGTTCGCCGCGGTATTCGCGATCCGCACGTACAGGGGCTCCTCCAGGACGACGCCCTTCGGAACGTGGACGAGCAGGCCGTGCTTCCACGCGGCGGCGTTGTGGGCGGCGAACTTCTCGTCGGCGCCGACGAGCTCGCCGAGCCGCGGATGGTCGGCCAGCGGCTCGAAGGTGATTCCGTCGGGAGCGCGCTCAATCTCGATCCCGGCCTCGGTCACAGTCGCGACGGCGAGCGAGTCGATCTCCACCAGCCCCTTAACAGGGACTGTCCCTCGGACCTGGCCGTTCGAGACGAAGGCGTCGGGATCGAAGCCGCTGAGATCCGTGAAGCGCCACGCTTCCTCGGACGTCGTCGGTAGTGGCAGCGCGCGGTAGCGCTCGAGCGCTTCCGTCCTAGTCATTGGGGGCGTAGCGGCGGTGCAACATCAGCGCGTTCCCCTCGGAGTCCTCGAAGAACGCCATGTGGCAGACACCGGTGTCGTGTACGTCTCCCTGAAACTGGACGCCGGCCTCCTCGAGCTGCTTCCGCGCCGCCGCGACATCGGGGACGCGCAGCGCGATATGAGCCTTGTGCGGACTGAACTCGGTGCCGAACGTGGTCGGGTCGACGAGGTAGAGGCTGACGTTCCCACTCTCGATCTCCGGGAAGCCTTTGTCCCACGACGGGCTGTGCATGCCGAGCGTGTCCCGGTAGAACCGCTTCGCCCGTTCAATGTCCTGCACCGGCACCGACACGAAGTCGGTGCGCTCGACCTCGATCAACCGACCGAGCCCTCCATCTGCAGTAGCACGGGGGAAACCATGTTTCCCCCGTGAGCCCCCTTCTTCTTGCTTGTGTTGCCAAGTAGCTCGGTTGGGCTCCCGCCGGGCAAAGCCCGGCTCCGCCCGCGACGGCTGGCTGGCAAGACTGATGGTTTAACCAACCGAACCTTCCATCTGCAGCTGGATGAGGCGGTTCATTTCTACGGCGTACTCCAAAGGGAGCTCCTTCGTGATCGGCTCGACGAACCCGGAGACGACCATCGCCGAGGCCTCGGCCTCGGTCAGCCCGCGGGACATGAGATAGAAGAGCTGCTCCTCGCCGATCTTCGACACCGTCGCCTCGTGCTCGGCCGAGACGTCGTTCTCGTCGATGCGGATGTACGGATAGGTGTCGGAGCGCGACTCCTCGTCGAGGATCAGCGCGTCGCAGACGACCTTCGACTTGGCGCCGTGCGCGCCCTTGGCCACCTCGAGCAGCCCGCGATATCCGGCGCGCCCGCCGTTCTTGGAGATCGACTTGGACGTGATCACGGACGAGGTGTTCGGAGCGACGTGGACGGCCTTGCCACCCGCATCCTGGTGCTGGCCCTGGCCGGCAAACGCGATCGACAGCACTTCGCCGTGCGCGCCGTTGCCCATCAGCCAGATCGCCGGGTACTTCATCGTCAGCTTGGAGCCGAGGTTCCCGTCCACCCACTCCATCGTCGCCTCCTCGTGGGCCACAGCCCGCTTGGTGACGAGGTTGTAGACATTGTTCGACCAGTTCTGAATCGTGGTGTAGCGGCAGCGCGCGCCCTTCTCGACGATGATCTCGACCACGGCCGAGTGGAGCGAGTCGCTCGAGTAGATCGGCGCGGTGCAACCCTCGACGTAGTGCACGTAGGCGCCCTCGTCGACGATGATCAGCGTGCGCTCGAACTGGCCCATGTTCTCCGCGTTGATGCGGAAGTAGGCCTGGAGCGGCATCTCGATCGTGACGCCCGGCGGGACGTAGATGAACGAGCCGCCCGACCAGACGGCCGAGTTGAGCGCGGCGAACTTGTTGTCGTTCTGCGGGATGATCTTGCCGAAGTACTTCTTGACGATGTCCTCGTGCTCGCGCAGGCCCGAATCCATGTCGAGGAAGAGCACGCCCTGGTTCGTCAGCTCCTCCTGCAGCTTGTGGTAGACGACCTCGGACTCGTACTGGGCGCCGACGCCGGCCAGGTACTTCTTCTCCGCCTCCGGGATCCCGAGCTTGTCCCAGGTGTCCTTGATGTCGGCCGGAAGATCTTCCCAGGCGTCGGCCTGGTTCTCGGTCGGCTTGATGTAGTAGAAGATCGAGTCGAAGTCGATCCCGGCGACGTTGCCGCCCCACGTGGGCAGCGGGCGCGCGTTGAAGTACTCGAGCGACTTGTGGCGGAACTTCCGCATCCAGTCGGGCTCGTCCTTGTGGGAGGAGATCGCGTCGACCAGCTCGTGCGAGAGCCCGCGGCCGGACTTGAAGAAGTAGTCCTCGGGGACGCTGAAGCCGTACTTGACCTCGTAGTCGGATCCGATTCCCTTGACGATCTCAGTCTCTGTAACGGCCACTAGGCGGGCCCCTTCCCGTTGCTGCCAAAACCTTCGTAACCCTCGGCCTCGAGCTTCTGCGCAAGCTCCGGGCCACCTTCCTCAACGATACCCCCGTTTACGAACACATGCACGTAATCGGGCGTGATGTAGTTGAGGATCCGCTGATAGTGGGTGATCACGACCGCGCCCATCTGGGGGCTGACCAGCCGGCCCACGCCCTCGGCGACGGTCTTGAGCGCGTCGATGTCGAGCCCCGAGTCGGTCTCGTCGAGGATCGCCATCCGCGGCTTCAGCATCGCCATCTGCAGAATCTCCACCCGCTTCTTCTCGCCGCCCGAGAACCCGTCGTTGATGTACCGAGACGCGAGCTCGCGCGAGACCTTGAGGTCGTCCATCGCGGCAAGCAGCTCCTTGCGGAACTCGGGCACGCGCACCGGGTCGTCCTCGCCGCCCGCCCGCGCCTTGCGGACCGCGTTGATCGCCGAACGGAGGAAGCTCGTCACCGTAACGCCGGGGATTGCGTGCGGATACTGGAACGCGAGAAAGATCCCGCGCTGCGCGCGCTCGTCCGGCCCCATCTCGACGACGTTCTCGCCGTCGAAGAGGATCTCGCCCTCGGTGATCACGTAGCCGGGATGGCCCATCAGCGCGTAGGCGAGCGTCGACTTGCCCGACCCATTCGGGCCCATGATCGCGTGGATCTGGTTCGGGTCCACCCGCAGATCGACGCCCTTGACGATCTCGGTGCCGTCCTCGAGCGCGACGTGCAGGTTCTTGATCTCGAGCAATGCCAACTTTGTGCGGTCCTCCTTCCCGATTTCTCTGGAAAAACGCGTGGGCTTCGTAACTCCATGGTACCGGTCGCCTATCCGGCGACGAGCGTCCGCGCTATCCTCGACTCATGAACGGCTGGTTCGGTCCCTGGGAGCTCCTGATCATCCTCGGCGTCGTGCTCTTGATCTTCGGCCCCAAGCGGCTACCGCAACTCGGGCGGTCGCTGGGTCGCGGCGCGCGCGAGTTCAAGGATTCGATCACGGGCCGCCACGACAAGGACGACAAGGACGACGAGCCCGCGGAGCTGCCGCCGCCGCCTGAGCCCGAACGCGAGAAGGAGAAGGTCTCCTAGCTCACCACAGGCGACGGCCTTCTCACACGGGGTCGGGCGTGTCCACGGTGCTACCATCGCGGCATGCCTGGCTGGATCGGACCATGGGAGATCCTGATCCTTCTCCTCGTCGTGCTGCTCATCTTCGGCCCCAAGCGGCTGCCCGAGCTGGGCCGCTCGCTCGGCCGTGGAATGCGCGAGTTCAAGAACTCGGTCAAGGAGATCGGCGGGGACGAGGACCACGACGACGTTACGCCGCCGCCGGCCGCCGAGCCGCGCGAGCGCGAGACCATCAACCCCACGTAGGGCGTGCGGCTGCTCCCCCGGCGTCTCCGCCACGGCGAGGAGGCGACGCTCGTCGAGCACCTGGGTGAGCTCCGGTCGCGGCTCGTCGTCAGCCTGGTGGCGCTCGCGATCGGGTTCACGGTCGCGTACGTCTTCCACGACAACCTGATCCACTGGCTCAACCAGCCGCTGCCGCCCGCGCGCCGCCACCCGATCACGTTCGGGGTGGCCGAGCCGTTCCTGACCTCCGTGATGGTGAGCATGTTCGCCGGCTTCCTGCTCGCGTTGCCGGTGATCTTGTGGCAGGTCTGGAGCTTCTTCGCGCCGGCGATGATGGAGTCGACCCAGCGGGTCGTCGGCGCGTTCGTCCTGTTCGCGACGGTGCTGCTCGTGGGCGGGATCGCGTTCGGCTACTGGATCGCCCTCCCGGCCGCGGTCCACTTCCTCACCAACTACGACAGCAACCTCTACAACATCCAGATTCGCGCGCGCGACTACTACTCGTTCGCGTCGCTGGTGCTGCTCGCGATCGGGCTCGTGTTCGAGCTTCCGATCTTCGTGCTCGCGCTCGTCCGGATCGGGATCCTGACCACCGCAAAGCTGAGGCGGAACCGGCGGATCGGGTACGTGATCGTGGCGGTGATCGCGGTCGCCCTTCCCGGCGTCGACCCGATCACGACGCTGGCCGAGATGATCCCGCTGATGGCGCTGTTCGAGGGCTCGATCTGGATGTCGGTCTTCTTCGAGCGGCGCTGGAACCGCCGCCACGTTCTAGACGTCTCGCCGGGCGAAGCCGGCTAGCGCAAGCGCGCCGACGACGAGCACGTACGCGGCGACCCAGACACCGAGGAAGGGGCCCGATGAGTGGGCGCCGCCGAACGGCCCGAGCCTGAGGACGAAACCGGTGAACCCGGGCGTGTGCTCGGTGATCGTGTGCAGCCCGTCCTGGTAGAGCGCCTCGAACGGGACGGCCCACGAGGCGACGTGCGAGGCCGTCTTCAACGTCGCTGACCCAAGCGCCTGGCCGATCGAGCCGAGCAGACCGGCGACGAGGCCTGCCCCGAAGACCATGAACACGGCAATCCCGTTCGCCGTTCCGGAAAGAAAGACCGATCCGAGGAGGGAGATCGCGACGATGACGACGACGCCGGCCGCGAGCTCGACGGCGGGCAGAGCAATCCGATCCGGCCACCAGTGGCCGATCAAGCCGGTGAGCAGGAGCAGGCTCGTGTAGACGACCGCGACGTACGCGGTACAGACGGCTCCGGCCGCGACGATCCGTCCCGTCAGCAGAGCCGACCTGCTGACCGGGCGGACGATCAGCGGCTGGAGCAGGCCGCTCTCGGCGTCGCCGCGCACCGCGCCGAGCGTGAGGAAGACGCCGAGCACGACGCCGAGGAAGAGCGTTGCGAACATCGAGAGACCGAACACCGTCGCTCCCGCGAACGGGCGCGGCGCGAGGTTGCCGGGCGGGTGAATCTCGTCGACGCGCTGGAAGACCTGCCAGATCCCGAGGCCGTACAGAGCGACGAAGAGCGCGGTCAGGCCGAGGACGACGACGAAGACGCGCCGCCGGATCGCCTCCTGCAGCGCATAACCGGCGATCACGGGTACCGCCCTCATCCCTGCTCCCCTTCGACGGCTTCGAGGTACGCCTCCTCGAGCGAGGTGTGGAGGACCCGCACCTCGTAGACGCGCTCACCTCGGCCGACGAGCTCGGCGACGAGGCGCGGGGCGTCCTCGCGGCCGGCCTCCGGAAAGAGCTGTAGCCCCTCGCCGGTCTCGATTTCGACCCCGCGCGGGCGCGAGAGCTCGGCAGGACTGCCGTGCGCGACCAGCCGCCCGCTCGAGATGATCGCGACACGGTCGCAGACGAGCTCGATCTCGCTGAGGAGGTGGGAGTTGATCAGGACGGCGACGTCGCGTGCCCGCAGCTCCTCTAGCAGCGTGCGGACCGTTCGGCGGCCCGCCGGATCGAGCGCGCTGGTCGGCTCGTCGAGCAGAAGCAGGCGCGGGGAGCCGACCAGGGCCTGGGCGATCCCCAGGCGCTGCTGCATCCCCTTCGACATCGTCTCGACCCGGCGGGCGGCGGCATCCGTGAGCCCCACCAGCCCGAGCAGCTCGGCTCGCTCGGCCGCGCCGCCTTCGGAGCCGGCCAGGCGCTGGTGGAGCGCAAGCAGCTCGTCGGCGCTGTACCAGCCGGGGAAGCGAAACAGCTCGGCGAGATAGCCGAGCGTCCTGCGCGCGTGCGCGGAGGTGGGCCGCGCGCCGCAGATCGAAGCCGCTCCTCTCGTCGGCCTGACGAGGCCGCAGGCGATCTTGACGAGGGTTGACTTGCCGGCGCCGTTGGGGCCCAACAGACCGACGAGCTCTCCTTCCTCCACCTCGAGATCGACACCGGCGAGCGCCTCGACGGCCCCGTACCGCTTCTCGAGCCCCTGGACGGCGAGGGCGGGAGGCATGGATCGAGTCTACGGAGCGCCGTGCCGACCGGGGACGAACTGCCGCCCCCATGCGCCGGCGAAAGCCGGCTCGATTTCGGCACAGACGCGTATGGGCTTCCTCGATATGCTCGCAGTGGGGTGGAGGATGGTGGCCCCGGAAGCGCAGGGCGAGACGAGCCGAATCGCGCTCGAGCCCTCGATCCGATCCTGATGACGTATCCCAAGATCGAGCTCCACGTCCATCTCGAGGGGACCGTGCGGCCACGGACGCTGCTCGAGATCGCTCGCCGGAACGACTACCCGCTCCCGGCCGACGACGAGGCGGGGCTCGCGTCGCTCTACGACTTCCGCGACTTCGCCCACTTCATCGAGGTCTGGGTGCTGACGACGAACGCGCTCCAGCGCTCGGATGACTTCCGCCAGGTCGTCGTCGACTACGCCGCCGAGGCCGCCTCGCATGGAGCGGTCTACGTCGAGGCGATCTTCTCGCCCGCAGAGCGGGTACGCCGGAGCGTCGACTGGGACGAGATATTCAGCGGCTACTGCGACGGTGCCCAGGAGGCGCGCGAGCGATACGGGCTCGAGGTGAGGCTGACGCCCGACATCATCCGCGGCTTCACGCTCGAGGAGGCCGAGGCGACTGTCCGCTACGCGGCGAAGTACCGCAACCGCGGCGTGGTCGGCGTCGGCCTAGGCGGGCTCGAGGCCGAATATCCGCCGGAGCCGTTCGAACCTGCCTTCGCGCTGGCACGCGAGGAGGGGCTCGCCTCGGTTCCGCACGCCGGTGAGGCCGCGGGCCCGCCGTCGGTGCGAGGTGCGCTCGACGCACTCGGCGCCGACCGGCTGCGGCACGGGATTCGCGCAGTCGAGGACCCGGGCCTGGTGCGCGAGCTCGCCGGCAGACGGATCGTCCTCGACGTCTGCCCGATCTCGAACCTCCGCACGCGCGTCGTGCGCTCGCTCGAAGAACATCCGCTGCCGCAGCTCGTGGCCGCGGGAGTGCGCTGCTCGATCTCCACCGACGATCCGGCTATGTTCGGCACCGACCTCTCGCGGGACTGTGACGCGGCGGTCTCGCTGGGGCTCGACCCCCGGGCAATGTTCGAGGCGGGCGTCGAGGGCGCGCTCTGCGACGAGGAGACGCTGGCGCGCCTGCGCGCGGTCGAAGCGCAGTTCGACTGGGAGAACGTCCAGGCGCTCGAAGGGCAGGTACCCTAGCCCCGATGGCCCGCGGAGCGGCTCAGGCACGTCGCAAGCGCACGAAGGCGGACGCCCGCCGGCGCCGCCGCCGCGCACAAAGCAGCGCTCCCGTCAGCGTCGCTTCGCAGACGATGTTCTTCCCACGCCTGCGGCGGCAGGCGAAATGGGTCTTCGTGTTCCTCGCGCTGGTGTTCACGATCGGGTTCGTGGTCTTCGGCGTCGGCTCGGGAGGCGGGGTCGGGCTCGGCGACCTCTTCAACAGCAACAACAACTCGAAGAGCGCCGTCTCCGAGTCGTCGGCAAGGAAGCGGATCGCGAAGAATCCAAGGGACGCCCAGGCGTACCGCGATCTCGCGACCGCACTCGAGACCAAGGGCGACCTCCCGGGGGCGATCTCGGCGCTTCGGCACTTCACGAAGCTGAGGCGGCAAAACGTGGAGGCGCTGACCGACCTCGCGGGCCTGTACACGTCCCAAGGCTCGCGGCTGCAGCCACAGATCCAGGCGGCGCAGGCCCGGAACACCAGCTCGCTGGACGCCGCCTTCAACCCGGGAATCTCGTTCAACGGGCAGCTGGCCGTCCCGCCGAATCCGGTCTTCCAGGCCGTGTCCGCGGTCTCGAGCAACCGGCTGCAGAAGCTCTACACCGACCAGCAGAAGGACTTCACGAACGCGGAGCTCGTCTACAAGCGAATCGTCAAGATCACGCCCAGGGACGCGACTGCGCAGCTCAATCTCGGACAGGTCGCCCAGCAGGCAGGAGATACGGGCACCGCGATCGCCGCGTACAAGGAGTTCATCAAGCTCGCGCCCGACGATCCGACGGCACCGATCGTGAAGCAGCAGATCAAGGCGCTCAAGCAGGCGGCTAACACTCCGATCCAAGCCAACCCCGGATAGACTCTCGCGTCCGACGGCGTCCCTTGGGAGCGGAAATGGATTTCAGCATCGAGACCGAACAGGTCGCAGACGCGAGACACGTCATCTCGCTTACCGGCGAGGTCGACCTCTACACGGCCCCCGAGCTGAAGCAGAAGTTGCTGGATGTGATCGGGAACGGCGCGAAGGACGTGGTCGTCGACTTCACCGACACGACCTTCATCGACTCGACGACGCTCGGCGTCCTGGTCGGGGGTGTGAAGCGGTTGCGGCCGAACGGCGGCCGCCTCTCGATCGTCTGCAGCGACCGGAACATCACGAAGATCTTCGAGATCACGGGCCTCGACCGCGTATTCACGATCTATCCGACTCGCGCCGAGGCGCTCGAGAAGCTTGACTCCGACGAGCCGCCCGCGTAGAAGCGCTCTCGCCGCCGTCGCGATTCTGGGCGGGGTCGCGCTCCTTGCGGGTTGCGGGACCGGCGGCGTCGACCGAAGCGCAAACGCGTCGGGAGGAAAGGAGCTGTTCGTCAGCAAGTGCGGCTCGTGCCACACGCTGGCGGACGCGGGGACGACGGGGAAGGTGGGGCCGGATCTCGACGCCGCTTTCGGGCCCTCGCGCGCGCAAGGGTTCAAGGAGAGCACCATCAGGCAGATCGTCCGCGACCAGATTCACCTCCCGTCTCCGCCCCAGGGATCGCCCGGCTTCCCCACGATGCCGGCGAACCTCGTGAAGGGCGCCGATGCCGAAGCCGTCTCGGCCTATGTCGCGTCGGTCGCAGGGACGGGCGCGGCAGCCCCTACGACAACCGCCGCGACAACCGCGGCGACGACCGCCCAGACGACGACCGGCGAGACGACGACCAGCCCGACGACGACCGGCGCTGCTCCCTCGGGCGGAGATGTGGCCAAGGGCAAGTCGCTCTACACGTCGCTCGGCTGCTCGAGCTGCCATTCGCTCGACGGCTCATCCGGAGTCGGGCCGACGTTCAAGGGGCTGTTCGGCTCCAAGGTGGAGCTCACGAACGGCAAGACGGTAACGGCGGACGACGCGTACCTGCTCGAGTCGATCGAGGATCCCGATGCCGAGATCGTCAAGGGCTTCCAGGCAGGGATCATGAGCGCGACGATCAAGCCGCACCAAGTCGCAGAGTCCGACGCGCGCGACTTGATCGCTTACATCAAGTCCCTGAAGTAGCCAACCTTCGAGTTCCCCCCTACGAGGGCTGGTGCCAGATGCCGGGTGAGCTCAAGCAGACGCGATCTTGGCCGTCGCTTCCTTGCATTTCGCGAGCGCCAGCTCCACCGCACTCGAGAGGGAAAGGCTGCCACCCGCTTCCATGAGTACACGCACCGCGGCCCGGCCGAGCCTGCTTTCGAGCGTCGCCACCGTCCGTCGATGCAACTCCTCCGCGAAGGCGTCGAGCACGTAGCCCGCGTCGGTGCGCACGTGCGTTGCTGCGCCGAGAAGGCGCCCCGCATCCGCGAACTCTTCATCCCACACCACGAGTGCCGCGGCTCCTTCGAGCGCGTACGTGATCCCTTCCTTCCACCCGAGCTCGCGGCTGACGCGCAGGCCTTCGGCCAGAGGGCCAACTGCCCGTTCTGGTCTATCGAGGCACAGGGCCGCCAGGGCCTGGTTCACGAGGCAAACGGCAATTCCGAGCTTGTCCTCGAGCTCGCGGAAAAGTGAGAGCCCGGCCTCGGCGCGCTCGACCACCGCTTCGTACTCCCGCTGAATGAGCAGCAGATGCGTCAGGTTCGTGATCGTCATCGCCTGGCCGTTGAGGTCGCCAATGTCCGCGAACACGCTGATCGCCTCGTCGAAGTGTTTCGCGGCGTCGTCGTGTCGCCCCTGGCCCGCCACGGCCAGGGCAAGGTCGTTGAGTGCCCTGGCGGCGCCCGAGCGATCCCCCAGGCTGCGGAAGATTCGCACCTGCTCGCGCGCGTACGGCTCGGCCTGAGCAAAGTCGCCTTGTAGGCGGGCTACCCCCGTCATGATTCGGAAGGCTTCGGCTCGCAATCCTGGGGGCTGCGCTTCGCCTTTCTCGAGCGCAAGCTCGAGCGCAGCTCTGGCCTCGCTGAGATGACCGCGAATCTCCCAGAACCGCCCGAGTGCCGTGGCCAATCGAAGCTCCAGCTCCGGTTCTCCCGCCTCGTCCGCCCAGCTGAGCGCCGCCCTGAAGTTGTCGCGCTCGAGCTCGAGCCGCTCCAGCCACTCTGCCTGCTCGGCACCCGAAAGCGCAGGGCGCACCTCCTCAGCAAACCCGAGAAAGTGACATGCATGGCGTCTGCGTACTTCCTGCTCCTCGCCGGCGTCCGCCAGCCGCGCGCGTGCGTAGTCCCGGATCGTCCCGAGCATCCAGAAGACTGGCTCCGAAGACTCGGTGCGGACGTTCAGCAGACCCTTGTCCACGAGTGAGGACAAGGTGTCGAGCAGGCTCGATCGCGAATCGAGGTCCTTTTCATCTCCGATCGCGTGAATGTCATCGAGGAAGAACGGCCCCGTGAAGACCGCCAGCTTCGAGAAGAGTTGTTTCTCCTCCCGCGAAAGGAGCTCGTAGCTCCAGTCGAAGGTCGCCTCGAGGGCTCGGTGCCGGGGCGGCAGATCGGAACGTCGCCAGCGAAGCAGCTCGAGCGGTCGTTCGAGCCTCTCCAGCAATTGCTTCGGCTCGAGCAGCTTGGTCCTTGCCGCTGCAAGTTCGAGGGCGAGGGGCAAACCGTCGAGCCGGAGACAGATCGCCCCCACCGTGCGGCTGTTCTCCTCGTTCAGCTCGAACGACGGTTGCACCGCCCGGGCACGCTCGACGAAGAGCTGCACAGCCGCCGAGTCTGCAACGGACTCGAGTGTGTCAACGGAGTCGGGGAGCGGCAGAGCAGGTACGGGATACTCGCGTTCGGCCCTCACGCGCAGGGGTTCGCGGCTCGTGACCAAGAGCTTGAGCTGCGGAGCCGCCGCGAGGAGCTCGGACAAGACTGCAGCTGCGTCGACAAGCTGTTCGAAGTTGTCCAGGACGAGCAGGAGGCTGCGGTCGCGGAGGTGGCTCTCAAGAGCCGGCTGGAGGGACGTGCCGGACTCCTTCACGCCAAGCGAGCGGGCAATTGACGGAAGTATCAGGGCCGGGTCGCGAACCGTCTCCAACTCTGCGAGGACGACGCCATCGCGGAACTGGGCAAGGAGTGCGCGAGCGACGGCGAGCGCCAACCGGGTTTTGCCTGTTCCCGGCGGCCCGGTCAGCGTCAGAAGCCGTGTCTCACGCCGCAGGAGCTCGCCCGCCTCGGCGACTTCGCGCGCACGACCGATCAAGGAGGTCGTTTCCGCAGGAAGGTTCGTCGGAACCGACCTTTTCGGAGCCGCCGCCGATATCTGCTCGGAAGATCGAGCTCGGGGTCCTGCTCGAGAATCGCCCGCTCGATCCGCTTCAGCTCTCCGCCGGGTTCGATTCCCATCTCCGTATCGAGCTTCCGGCACATTTCGCGATACGCATCCAGCGCTTCGGCTTGGCGGCCACAGCGGTAAAGAGCCACCATCAGCTCCCCAAGGAAACGCTCCCGGCGCGGATGCTCGACCACGAGGCGCCCGAGCTCGGGGACGAGCTCGAAGTGGCGCCCCAACGCGAGCTCGGCGTCCACGCAGTCCTCGAGCACACCCAGGCGCAGGTTCTCGAGCAGGGCCGCTTCGCGACGGAGAAAGTCGCTCTCGAGCACGTCGTCGAGCGGAGGCCCCTTCCAGAGCGAGAGCGCCTCCCGAAGCGTCCGTGCGACCAGCTCTGGTCGATCGGCCGAATCCGCGCGGCGCACCCGAGCGATCAGCCTCTCGAACCGGTCCAGATCCAGCTCGTCCGGCTCGACGTGGAACAGATAGCCGTCCCGGCTCGTGACGAGACGCGAGCCCGCCGATCCAAGCGCCTGCCGCAGTCGGGAGACGAAGACGTGAATCATCTTCGTCGCACTCTGCGGCCGCTTGTCCCACAAGGCCTCGGTTAGAGCGTCGGCTGTCAGTGGCTGATTTCGCCGAAGCAGGAACGTCGCGAGCATGGCCCTGGGCTTCGTGCCGGGGATTGGGATCGGCCTTGAACCACGAAAAGCCGCCACCGGCCCGAGAACCGCGAACGTCAGGTTGGCGGCGCGCTTTCCTTTGGCTGCTCGCGCTGAAGCCAACGCATCCTTGGTGGCTTCGATTCGTTTACCAGCCATATACCCGCGCGCGAGCCCCCTGCCGGATCATAGGCGGCGCAAGCACGTGCCCAAAGAAGGGAGGAAGCGATGGCTAAGAGAGGGCTCCGGATAATCGCGTCGATCGGAGTGCTATGCGCGACGGCGGCGGGGGCGGTATTCGTTCCTGCCGCGTCCGCGGTTCTGCCTGGTGATGGGGGAGGCGGATACGTCTCCTGTTCGGCCAGTGACACCACATGGCGCGGACTTACGACTCCGCGAATCAGCTGCTCGGGCTACAGGGTGGGTTTCTACGCGTACAACGCGAGTTACCAGAGCCCCTGTTACCAGTACGGATACAACGCGAAGGTCTTCTTCGTCGTAAACGGCAGTTGGGACCCATACAACCCGGTCTGGACCGGCGGACCGTTCTGCCTCGACGGCACCTGGCACTACACAGGAGCAGGCGTCTCGAGCTACAACCGAGGCCTCGTGTCGGAGATGACGATCAATGCGGCGGCAACGGATTGGACCATGACCATCTACCGACTGGCGTGATCCCGTTAGGCGGCAGCATGCCGACTAGAATCGCGAACCGGCGAGGTACTACCCCTCGCCGGTTCGCCCTGACGATCGCCGCTGCGGCCGCTCTCACGGCTGTGATCGTGGCTGTCCTCGCCGGCGTCGGGCGTGGTTCGCCGAAGAACGAGCCGTCTGCCGAAGGCAGCCCGCACGGTACCCAGCGAGATCCGCTCTCCGAGCGCCTGTTCGCAGATCTGGTCACCGAAGCGGAGCGCGCTCCGGCAGTTCCCGGAGGGTGGTCCCGAGGGAGGTTTCATGTCCTGAACAAGATCGTCTCCGGCGACGTTTGGCGACTCGCGTATGGAGAGCGCTCGACGCGAAGCTGTTTGGTGCTCCTTGTCCCGCGTCTCATTCGGGACGGAATCTGCGGGCGCCACGCGGATGTCGCGCGACGTCCCTTTCTCGTCTACGCCGGAGCACAGCCGGACCGGCAGGATCCGTCGCGCGCCGCCGAAAGCGTCGTCTACGGCATTGTGTTCCGGCAGGTGCGATCTCTTCGTCTGAAGTTCTCGGATTGCTCCACATCCTCTCTCGCCCTGGACGCACGTCCGCTTTTTGTAGCGTTCGTGCCTCACGCAAAGCTAGCCATGCGCGTGTTCCCTACAACTCTCGTCGCCGCCCTTTCGGACGGTCGCACCGTCCGCCGCGTCCTCCGACCCGTGGAGAGGAGTACCCACGCCTGCTCGACCTGACGTGCGCGCAGAGCATCCGGTCTCGAATGCGCTCTCTCCGTGGCGCAGGACGACTGGCGGCTCCGCGTCGAGCTCGAAGAGGAAGGCCACGCGGCCGACTTCCTCGCCCGGACCGGGCTCGATCTCGGCTCGGAGACGCGCGAGTTCAAACAACGGCGCCTCTTAAGGGGCCTGGCACCCGTTAGGGGACCTGAGGCTAGTCCTGGGCCGCTTCTTGCTCTTGCTTGAGGTCGACCACCACGTGCGTGATCGGGACTGCGAAGCGCTCGCGCGCTCCTGAGACCACTCCTCGCTCCAGCCAGTGCGACCGCCCCTCCGGATGGGTCGAGATGACGATCTCGTCGGCGCCGAACGTGCGCAGGGCGTCTTCCATCGCCTGGAGCGGGTCGCCGTCGCCCACCTCGCCGCGCACGTTGACTCCCTCCTCCCGCAACGCGCGAACGCTCTCCTCGAGCCGCTTCTGAGCCGCCGCGCGCGCCTTGTCCTCGTCCGAGACCCAATGCTTGAGCGGCGAGTTCAGTGCCGGCACGACAACGAGCACCTCCTCACGCGTGCCCTCCGCGCGCTGCCGGATCAGATCGCGCAGCTTGCGCCCGCCGACGGTCTCGTTGGCCACCACGAGGATCCGCTTCTCGTCCTCGGCCCCCTGGTGGCGGGGCGCCGTCGGCGGAGGCGGCTCCACCGGCTCACGCTGGAAAAACCACAATGCCGCCGCGACCGTCAGCACCGCGAAAACCCCGACCCCCCACCACGTCCCTCCGACCAGGCTCGCGAGCACGATCGCCGCGAAGTAGACGACCGTCCCGAGCAGGAACCGGTACGCCTCGGCCTCGCTCTTCAGGGGGTTCTTCACGGCCTCACAGGATGTAGATCGTCGTGTAGACGACGATCCACATCGCGTCGACGAAGTGCCAGTAGATCCCGCCGATCTCGACCCCGTGGTGGTGCTCCGGCGAGAAATGGCCCCGGAACGCGCGGATGGTGACGAAGAGCAGGATCGTGAGCCCGACGAACACGTGCGCGCCGTGCAGCCCCGTCAGGCAGTAGAAGATCGTCCCGAATGCCCCGTCGTGGGGCGCGAACCCGACCCGCGCGTACTCGGTGATCTGCGTCAGCAGGAACGTCAGCCCCATCAGGAACGTCAAGACCAACCCCGCCTGCAGCCCGGCCCTGTTCCCACGCTTGATCGACTGCAGGCCCCAGTGCATCGTGAAGCTGGACGTGAGCAGGATCATCGTGTTGATACCGGCGACGAAGACGGGGAGGTGGAACGGCGGCAGCGGCCACGGCGCGTCCCCGGACACCCGGATGAAGAAGTAGGCCGTGAAGAACGATCCGAACAACATGATCTCGGACGCGATGAAGAGCAACATCCCGAGCACGCGGGCGTCCACGCGCGACGAGACGTTTGCGACCGGCGGGTGCTCGGCGTGCGGGTGAGCCTGAGCTTCCACTAGGCCTGAACCGCCTCCCCCACTTCGGCCTGGTCTGTCACCACGTGCTCGACGGGGAGCCCGGTGTCCTTCCGCACGCGCTCGACGAGGTCGCGCCGCAGCCAACCCGACCGCTCCCCCTCGAAGGTGGAGATCACGATCTCGTCGGTCCGCTCGTCGTGGACCGCATGCATGACCGCCGTATACGGATCGGGATGCGCGATCTGCCCGTGGACGTCGAGGCCTTCCCCGCGCAGCACCGCGAGCGCGCGCCGCAATCTGCGCTCGGCCTCCGGATGCTGCGACTGAGTGGGATCGCTCTGCGGACAGACGATCAGGAAGCTGGCCGGCGAGCGCCTCGCCCGCTCACGGATCCGGTCGAGCAGCGGACGCCCGACGACGGTCTCGTTCGCGATCACGAGCACGTTGGCCTCGCGGCCCTCCTCGTCCAGGTCGACAACGACGTGCTCGACCGGGACGTCGCCGGCGGCCTTCCGAATCCGCTCGACGACGTCGCCACGCAACCAGCCCGAGCGCTGCTCCGGATGCGTCGAGACGATGATCTCGTCGACGTCGTGCTGCTCCAACGCGTCGCGGACCGCGTTGACCGGATCGGAGTCGACGACCAGCCCGTGGGCGGAGATCTCGGCATCGCGGAGGACGGCGAGCGTCCGGTCGAGCCGCCGCCGAGCGGCCGCGCGCCGCGTGTCCTCGTACACGACGCTCCCCTGTCGCGGCTGGTTGATCGGACAGACGACCGTGATCCGGATCGGCCCGCTCTCCGCATGCCGGCGCAGCGCCTTGATCAGGCTCTCGCCGGCAACCGTCTCGTTCGCGACCACGAGCACGTGCTTCACGTCAGTGCACCTTCTCCCCTTCTTCGACACGCTCCAAGCTCGCGGTCCGATCGCCGTTGAAGACCGCGTGCCGCGCGCCGACGACTCCGTACTCGTACGGGGCGCCGACGACCTGTGGGATCTCGTCGAAGTTGAAGACCGGCGGCGGAGAGGAGACCTGCCACTCGAGCGTCATCGAGCGCCATGGGTTCGAGGGCGCCCTCGCACCGCTCCTCCAGCTGACGATCATGTTGTAGACGAAGATCAGGAACGACGCGCCGAGGAAGAACGACGCGATCGAGATGAAGAAGTTGAGGTCGCCGAACTTCGGCGCATAGTCGGCGACGCGGCGCGGCATCCCCTGGAGCCCGAGCCAGTGCATGGGGAAGAAGGTGGCGTTGAAGCCGATGAACGTCAGCCAGAAGTGGAGCTTGCCCAACCGCTCGTTGTACATCCGCCCCGTCATCTTCGGGAACCAGTAGTAGATGCCGGCGAAGATCGTGAACAACGATCCGCCGAGCAAGACGTAGTGGATGTGCGCGACGACGAAGTACGTGTCGGAGACGTGGATGTCGATCGGAACCGCGCCGAGATAGATCCCGGACAGCCCGCCGATCACGAACATGGAGACGAACCCGAGCGCGAACAGCATCGGGGTCGAGAAGTTGATCCGTCCCTCCCATAAGGTCGCTAACCAGGAGAAGACCTTGATTCCGGTCGGGATCGCGATCAGCAGCGTCGTCATCATCATCGGCACGCGCAACCAGGTGGCCATCCCCGAGACGAACATGTGATGGGCCCAGACCGAGAAGCCGAGGATGAGGATCGCCATCAGCGATAACGCCATCAGGCGGTAGCCGAAGATCGGTTTCCGCGCCATGACGGAGATCACCTCCGAGGCGATCCCGAACCCGGGCAACATCATGATGTAGACGGCCGGGTGGGAGTAGAACCAGAAGATATGCTGGTAGCCGAGCACGTAGCCGCCGCTCGACGGGTCGAAGAAGTGGGTGTGCATGACCCGGTCGAACATGACGAAGAACTGCGAGCCGGCGATGAACGGCGTCGCGATCACCACCAGCAGCGAGGTGGTGAAGTTCGCCCACACGAGCAGCGGCATGCGCCAGAAGGTCATCCCCGGGGCGCGCATGGTGATGATCGTGACCAGGAAGTTGAGCGCGGTCATGATCGAGGACGCGCCGGCCCACTGGACGCCCATCGAGAAGAAGATGTTCCCTAACGGCTGGTGGATCGAGAGCGTCGCGTAGTTCGTCCACCCGGCGGCGAACGGCCCGCCCGGCACCAGGAAGCTCGACAGCATCATGGTGCCCGCGATCGGGAGCAGCCAGAAGGAGAGGGCGTTCAGGCGCGGGAACGCCATGTCCGGCGCGCCAATCATCAGCGGGATCACGTAGTTCGCGAGCCCCGCGAAGGCCGGAATCACGAACAGGAAGATCATCAGCGAGGCGTGGACCGAGAACAGGCCGTTGAAGGTCTGGTTGTCGACGAACTGCATCCCCGGCCGTGCGAGCTCGGCGCGCATGATCATCGCCAGCAGGCCGCCGACGAGGAAGAAGAAGATCGTCGTCGTCACGTACTGGATGCCGATCACCTTGTGGTCGGTGTTGACGCGGAAGTAGTCCTTCCAGCTCCTCGCGCCGTGCCCCGAGTGATCCTCGGGCTTCGTCGGCGTCCCGAGCGCCCACCCGACCCAGTAGTCGAATGCTCCGAGGCCGGCGAGGAAGCCGACCGGAGCCGCGGTTAGGATCGCGACGGCGGTGATCGGCTGCCAGTCGACGATCGGCTGCCAGTTTCCCCACCAGCGGAAGAGGACGACGAGCCCGAAGCCGATTCCAAAGAAGAGCGCCGTCATCCACGCCGCACGCACCCAGCCCGGGCGCGTCAGGTACTTCCGGCCGGACATGGGCGGAGGCCCCTGCAAGTCGTAGCGCTGGGAGACGTCGACCTCGGCGAACTGCGTCACTTGGCTCCCTTCTTACCCGACTGAATCAGAAACTGCACGAGGGCGTCGAGCTGGGACTTCGGCAGCGTCCCGAACGTCTTCGGCATGACGTTCGGAGGGTAACCGGGCTGGATGTAGGCCTCCGGCTTCACGATCGACTCCCGCGTGAACGCCTCGAGCGGCTTGCCCGCCTGCTTGGCGTCGGCGGGAAGCTTGTCCAGGTCGGGGCCGACCGTGCCCTTCGAGCCGGCAGGCGTGAAGAGGTGGCAGCCGCCGCAGCCGTTGTTGTCGAAGACGGCCTTGCCCGCGCCGGGGCCCGAGATCCCCTTCTTCGACTCCTTGGCCCACTGCTCGAACGCGGCGGGCTGCATCACGATCGCCTGCGAGCGCATCAGCGCGTGGCCGAGGCCGCAGAGCTCGGTGCAGATCACCGGGAACGATCCCAGCTTCGTCGGCGTGATCTTGAGATGAGTAGTGATCCCGGGCACTGCGTCCTGCTTCTGCCCGAACTCCGGCACGTAGAAGGAATGGATCACGTCCAGGGAGTGGAGGTTCAGCTTCACCGACTTGTGCAGCGGCAGGCGCAGCAGCGTCGAGGTGACGTTGCCCTGACCTGGGTACTTGAAGCTCCACGTGAACTGCTGCGCGGTCACGTCCACGGTCAGGTGATCCTTGGGAAAGCTGTCGTTCCGCGAGAGGACGACCGCGCTCACGATCGCGATCGCCGTCACGAGCACGGCCGGGACGGCCGTCCACACCACCTCGAGCCCGGTGTGGCCGTGGATCGGCGGACCGTCGGAGTCGTCGTCCGGCCGAGCCCGGAACTTCAGCACTGAGTACACCGTCACCGCCGCAACGACCGCGAAGATCGCGATGCAGATTCCGGTCGTGAACCAGAACACGAAGTCGATGCGATCGCGTTCCTTCCCGGCCGAAGGCGGTAGCCACGGGATCAGCAAGGCGACGGCGGATACCGCCCCGCCGATGAGTATCCCGATGGCGACCAGCTGTAAGAGCGATCCCCGGCGCACCTGGGCCGAGACTACTGAACGACCACCGTCCGCGCCGCCAGAACCACGTGGACGTGTCAATTCACCGGATTAGCGCCGCTCCGCAGTGGGTACGGGCGCAGCAATGAAGGAGGTCGGATGGGAATTGGAGTGAGCTTGATCCTGATCGCGGTGGGAGCCGTCCTGGCCCTCGCCGTCAACGCAGACGTCTCCGGCGTCAACATCCACGCGGTCGGCTGGATCGTGCTGATCGTGGGCGCGGTCGGACTCGTCCTGTCGATGATCTTCTGGCAGTCGTGGGCGGGGCCCGGTTACTGGACACAGCGCCGCCGAACGACCTACGTCGACGAGGGCCCGCCGCCGTCTTGAGTTGACTCGGACGCACGCGCCGGGGCGGCCTGGAGCCGTCCCGGCATCGACCTGTAAGACTTCTGCCGGGGAGAAGATGGCGCGCGCGGAGCTGTCGACGGAGTTGCGAATCGTCCACGACCTGGCTCGGGTCGTGGCGACTGGCCCCTATCACGTCGACGAGATCGTCGATCGCATCTGCGCAGAGATCCGGAACGCTTTCGGGTTCGAGCGCGCGCTGCTCGTGCGCTACGACCCCGACGACCGGACCGTGTTCGCGGTCGTCCAGCAAGGCGTCGATTGGCCCGGCGACCAGTGGCTAATGCTGGACAAGTTCCCGTTCCTCGTCGCCGCGCTGGACGGCGGCCGGGCGGTTTTCGTCGAGGACGCCCGCGCGGCCGCGGCGATCCCGTCGAAGATCATCGAGCGCTTCGGCGTCCACTCGATCGTCGCGGTACCGCTGATGGTGGAGGGCGACTGCCTCGGGTTCATCGTCGGTGATCGCAAGGGAGGCGGCGGCGCGTTCGAGCTCAGCGAGGGGGAGCTCTCGTTCCTGACGACCCTCGGCGCGGTCGCGGCAGTCTTCATCGCCAAGGCGGAGCAGTACGAAGCCCTGCAGAGGGCGCTCGAGGGGCTGCAGAGGCTCGACCGCGTCAAGAGCGACTTCGTCTCCATTGCCTCGCACGAGCTCCGGAACCCGATCTCAGTCGTGCACGGGATCGCGGCCACCATGTACGCGCGCGGAGACGACGTACCCACGGGGCAGCTCGAAGAGCTCCGGAAGGCGCTCTACGACACGACGGCACGGCTGCGCGGGCTGGCCGAGCAGCTGCTCGACCTCTCACAGCTGGACGCCGGGATGCTCTACTTGAAGCCGAGGAGGTTCAAGGCGCGCGAGTGTCTGGAGAGGCTCGCCGCCGAGCTCGTTCCCGACCGGGCTTCCGAGGTCGAGATCGAGATCGAGCCGTCACTCGAGCTCACCTGCGATCTCCACGCATTCGAGCGGATCGTGTCCAACCTGCTCATCAACGCGCTCACGTACGGGCGCCCGCCGGTGATCGTGCGCGCACTTCGAGACGGAGCGACGAGGATCGCGATCGAGGATCAGGGCGAGGGAGTTGATCCGACCTTCGCCCCTCAGCTCTTCGACCGCTTCACCCGCAGCAAGGCCTCCCGGCGCACGCACCAGGGAGCCGGCCTCGGGCTCTCGATCGCGCGCTCGTACGCCCGGTCGCTCGGAGGTGACCTCCTCTACGAGGCCGCCGAGCCGGCCGGTGCCCGCTTCACGCTCGTGCTTCCGAGGTGAGCTCTCCCGGAAGGTCGGGAATCGCGCGCTCGGCGCGCGGAAGCTCGACGTAGAAGGTCGACCCCTTGCCGAGCTCGGACTCGACCCAGATCGTTCCTTCCATCCGGCGAACGAGCTCCCGCGAGATGTACAGGCCGAGACCCGTTCCGCCGACTCCGCGCAGCAACTCGGGGTCGAGCCGGTAGAACTTCTCGAAGATCCGCTCCAACTCTTCGGACGGGATTCCGATCCCCTCGTCGCTGACAGAGAACCGGACGTGCCGGCCGCGGCGCTCGACCCCGATCTGCACGAGCCCTCCATCCGGCGAGTACTTCACGGCGTTGTCGATCAGATTGCCGAGCACCTGCCGGAGCTTCTCCGAGTCGGCGGCGACGGGCGGAGAGCCGTCCGGCTCCAAGAGCCGGACGTCGATCTCGTCGGGCAGATGCGTGCACGCGGCCTCGACCGCGTGCCGGAGCGCCTCGAAGGCGTCGAAGCTCTCGATCGTGAAGACGAGTGTCTGGGAGTCGAGCCGGCTCGCGAGCAGAATGTCGTTGACAATCCGCGCCAGGCGGTCGGCCTCGCTGGCGATCACGCCCAACAGTTGCGCGCGCTGCTCCGCCTCGAGCTGGTCTCCTCGCTGGATCAGGGTCACCGCCGCCCCGTAGACCGAGGCGAGGGGGGTGCGGAGCTCGTGCGAGATCGTGGCGACGAAGTCACTCCGGATCTTCTCGAGCGCGCGTTCCTCGGTCAGGTCGCGGAACGCGTAGACCGTTCCTTCTTCGAGCCCGACCCCGGCAATCGAGAGCCAGAGCTCGCGGTCGCCGATCTCGATCGGAAGTGTCTCCGCGCGAGGCGCCGCCGGGGCAGGCGCAGGCGCAACCGGAACCAGTGGGCCGAGCGCGGCCCAGCCGGGGATCACGTCGTTCGCCGCGCCGCCGACAACCTCGTCCACGCGGAGTCCTGTGATCGCCTCCGCCGCCGGATTCCACAGGCGAACGATGCCGTCCTGGTCGATCATGAAGACACCGTCACCGACGTGGGTGAGCGCGAGCGCGGCCTGGGCACGTTCCTCGGCGTCCCGGTGCAGCCGTGCGTTGTCGACCGCAAGCGCCGCCCGGCGGGCTATCTCCTCCGCCAGGGGAAGGTCGGAGTCGGTATAGCGCCGTCCGGACGCCGCCCAGGCAAACGTGATCGCGCCGAGAGTGTGGCCGTGCGCGACGAGCGGGACGGCAATCGCCGAGCGCGGGCCGAGTCGCTGCATCAGCTCGTAGTGGTACTCGTCGCGCGTCGTCGAGGCCAACGACTCAGGCGTGAAGTCGTAGAACAGCACGGGCTCTCCCGCGCGCAGAGCCTGGGCGGCGGGCTGGGGCGAGTCGAGCGAGGGCGGGTAGCGGCTGCGCAGCTCCTCCAGCGCCTCCTGACTGTCCGCGTCGGCCGCTGCAACCGCCACCCGGTGGATCTCGCCGCCCTCGACGATGTCGACGATGCACCAGTCTGCGAAGACCGGAACGGCGAGATGCGCGACGCGCTGCAGCGTTCCCGTGAAGTCGAGCGAAGATGCGAGTGCGCTGCCGGCCTCGGCGAGGAAGCGTTGCTGCTCCTCGTTCTCGAGCGCGCTTCGGAACAGGCCGGCGTTCTCGACCGCGGTGGCTGCACGGCGGGCGAGCTCCTCAGCGAAGGCGAGGTCGTCCTCGCCGTAGACACGGCCGGACTCCGCGGTGACGAGCGTGAGCACTCCGAGCACCCGATCGCGGGCGACAAGAGGCGCCGAGATGTAGGAACGCAGGCCCACCCCGCGGAGCAGGCACAGATGCTCCTCGTCGCGCGCTCCCTCGACGAGCAGCTCGTCCGAGATCTCGGGGACGAGCGCGGGCTCACCCGAACGCAGCACGCTGTATATGCCGTCGGACGCATCAGGATCGTCGGGATAGCGCTCGCTGAGCTCGTTCGCCCACGCGATCTTCTCGGGGTCGACGTGCGTGAGCGCGACCCGTTTGAGCGTTTCCTCCGGCCCGAGCACGTCGACCACGCACCAGTCGGCGATCGCGGGGACAGCGAGCTGGGCGACCTGCTCGAGCGTGGTCTCGTAGTCGAGTGACGAGGCGAGCACCCGGCTCGCTTCGGCGAGGAAGGTGAGCCGCTCCCGGGCGGCCTCGCTCTCCCGCTCGGCGCGGGTGCGCTCGACGAACTGCCCGATCTGGCTCCCCACCGCGTCGGTCATCTGGAGCAGCTCGTGATCCGGGCCCCGCCTCTCTCCGCTGTAGAACTCCGCCACACCGAGCACCGTCGAGCCCAGGAAGACCGGGAAGCCGAAGGCGCTGTGCAACCCGATCGTCGCAGCAGCTGGAGCGCGGGGGAATGAGGAATCGTCGGCGAAGTCCGGCACCCAGAGCGGGCCGCCCTCCTGCCAGACCTTGCCGGGAAAGCCTTCTCCGAGGCCAAAGTCGAGCTCCGCGCTCATGGCCGCGAACGGGGCGGGCTCGATCGACGGAACATGCCACTGCTCGAGCAGATGGAGACGGCCGCTCTGCTCGTCGAGCATCCAGAAGCTTCCCAGCTCCCATTCCAGGCTTTCGCACATCGCCTCGAGGATCTGGGGCGCGGCCTCGTCGAGCGACTCCGCGGTCGAGAGAATCCGCGTCACTTGGTACTGCGCGGACAACCGTCGCTCCGCCCGCGTTCGCTCGGTCAGATCGGTGACGACGGCGCCGACGCCGATCGTCTCGCCGTCGGTCGCTCGAACCGGGTAGTAGCTCGCGAGCCAGAAGCGCTCCTCACGATGCTCGGGGGCCGGGCCCGAGATCTCGCGGTCGAGGATCGGCTCCCCTGTCTCGAGCACCTCCCGAAGCGAATCCTCGACTTCCTCGGCGAGGGTCGGAGCAAGCTCGGCGATTCTCCGTCCGAGGTGCTCTTCAGGCGGGATTCCGTTCAGTCGCGCGAAGGTGTCGTTCACCTTCAGGTAGCGCAGCTCCCGGTCGAGGAACGCCAACCCGACCGGTGCAGTGGCAAACAGCGTGTCCAGCAGCCCCAGCGTCTCCTCGGCGTCGTGGTAGAGGCGCGCGTTGTCGACCGCGAGCGCCGCTCGCGCCGCCAGCTCCTCCGCCAGCCTCAGCGCCGGCTCGCCGTAGCGCCGCTCGGACTCCGCCGTCGCGAGGGTGAGCACGCCGAGCGTCCGCCCCCGTGCCACGAGCGGCACGAGGATGTTCGATCGCAGGTTCAGCGAGCCGAGGATCTCACGCTGGCGCGGATCCGGGGCGATCTCGTCGAGCCAGGCATCGGTGACCTCCACGACGAGCTCAGATCGCCCGGTCCGCAACACCTTGGCCGTTCCCTCCTGCCGCTCGGGCCGCGCCGGATAGCTGTTGCGAAGCTCGTCTGCCAGCTCCTCCAAAGCAGGATCGGCGCAGACTGCCGCGACGCGCCGAACCGATCCATCGGAGCTGAGGACGTCGATCACGCACCAGTCGGCAAGCTCGGGGACAGCCAGTCTGGCCACGCTCGCCAGCGTCGTCTCGTAGTCGAGAGAGGAGCCAAGGACGGCGCTCGCGTCAGCGAGGAAGCCGAGCTGGCGGCGGACGCCCTCGAGACGCTTGCGGGAGTCGCGCTCCGCACCGTAGAGCTGCGATTGCACGACCGGAACCGCCACGCGGTCGGCAACCAGCTCGAGCGTGCGAATGTCGTCGTCGTCGAACTTGCGCTCGGTGAGCGAGCCGACGTGAAGGACTCCGAGCAGCTTGTCCTCGACCTCGATCGGCACGCCCAGGACGACCTTCAACCCCTTCTCCCGGAGCAGCGGGTTGATGATGTCCGCGTGGTCGACGTCGTCGATCACGATCGGGTGCCTCCGAGCGGCGACGCGGCCCGCGAACCCCTGGCCGACCGGGATCCGGACGCCGCGCTCGACCGCTTCCTCGAGACCGAGGGCGGCTCGCGCGACGAGAGTCTCGTCTGTGTCATCCAGCAGCAGCACTGCGACGGTGTCCACTTCGAGGGTGTCTTTGATCCTCGTCAGCAGGTCGCGCAGTAGCTCGTCGACCGCGCCCTCGGCGCGCTGAACGTCCTCCGCGGCCGCACCCTGGTGAGTGGCATCGGCGGCCCGGCCACGAGCTTCCATGCGGGCATGGTATCCCCACCAAAAATCTTGCCCGCTGCGCGGGCGCTCCAATTTTTGGCGGCAGAAGACACGTTTGATCCCAGGCGTGGTGAGCAGAGACGGGCAAAGCCCGCCTCTGGCGCGGTCCGCTTTCCTTATGGTTCAGGATCGCGCCATGAGCGACGCGGGAGATAACGTCTCGCCTCTCATGGAGGCGCTGTATCGGGGGGATTCCACCGAGGTTCAAGCACTCCTGGCCCAAGAACCGCAGCTCGACGTCTTCGAGGCCGCGGCGCTGGGTGGGACCGGGCGCCTGCAGGATCTCCTGGACGAGGACGCGGCGCGCGTCATCGAATGGTCGAGCGACGGGTTCCTCCCCATCCACCTCGCCGCCTTCTTCGGACACGCGGCAGCGGCAGAGCTCTTCGCGGAGCGAGGATCCGACCTGGAGCCCGTCTCGCGTCACCTGCTGGCACGGGACGCGGACCCGCAGGCGCGCCGGGCGCCGACGGCAAGACGCCGCTCGACCTCGCCCGCGAAGGCGGGTACGAGGACGTCGCCCGGATGCTCGGTTAGGATCTCGCGCCATGGCCAGAAACGCGGTATTGCTCGTGTGTGCGCTGGCGGCGGTCGGCCTGGTCGCAGGCTGCGGCGGAGGCTCGAGCGGGCCGGAGATCGTCAAGTTCTCGGGCCCCGACATCGTCCCGTGCGGAAAGAGCGGAGAGGTCAAGACGGTCGCGTTCCAGTACGAGACGAAGAACGCGACCGCGGTCGAGCCGGAGATCGACGGGCAGCCGCCCGGAGCCCAGGCCGGCTACGACCCGAACAGCGGGACAATGAGCTTCGCGTACATCTGCCCCGGTCCGCACACGATGACGATCACGGCGAGCGGAAAGGGCGGCAAGACCGTCAGCAAGAGCGCGCAGATCGAGCCCTCGAGCTCCGGCTAGCCCCGGCGAATCGGCGGCCTGATCTCGATCGCGTGCGCGACGTCGCTGATCGACAGGATCCCGCCGAGATGCCCGTCGTCGACCACCAGCGCACGGCGCAGCTCGCTCGCTTGCAGCTTGGCGAGGGCTTCGAGCGCGGTCTCCTCCTCCGTCACGGTCGGTACCTGGTCGAGGCCGATCATGGCGTCCCCGACGCGAACGCGATCCCACTCTTCCCGCGGCACCGCGGTGAACGCCCAGAATGGCAGGAGTCCGACGGGCGCGCCGCTGCCGTCGACGACCGGATAGGTCGAGTGCTGCTGGGAGCGGGCGATCTCGTCCATCACGTCGCCGAGGGTCAGATCGGGGCTGACGGTGACGGGCTCACGCGTCATGAGGTTGCGAACCCGTAGCCCGTCGAGCGCGTCCTGAACCGCCAGATAGCGGAGCTCCGCAGCCGACGCCTGGAGCAGGAACCAGCCGATGAACGCAAGCCAGGCGCCCGTGAACGTCCCCTGGAAGATCAGCAGGACGACTCCGCCGCCGATCAGGAGGAAGCCGAACGTCCTGCCCGCGGCGCCTGCGACCTGGGTCGCCCACGAGTAGTCGCCTTTCGCCTTCCAGAGGATCGAGCGCAGGATGCGGCCGCCGTCCAGCGGCAGCGCCGGCAGCAGGTTGAAGACGAGCAGGAACAGGTTGATGTAGCCGAGCCACGCCGCAACGCCATCGACCGCGTTCGGGAGATGGGTGAGCGCCGCAAGCGCGACGAAGAACCCTCCGATGACGAGCGTCACCAGCGGCCCCGCGACCGCGATCCGGAACTCGGCTCCCGCAGAGGGGAACATGCCGCGGAAGCGGGCCACGCCGCCGAACAGCCAGAGCGTGATCCCTTCGATCTCCATCCCCTCGCGCTGCGCCACGATCGCGTGCCCGAGCTCGTGGAGGAGGAGCGAAGCGAAGAAGGCGACGGCGGCGACAACCGCCATCCCGTAGTACGTGCTTCGAGAGAGGCCCGGGTTCTGCGCCGGGAAGACGCCGCTTCCGAGCGACCAGACGATCAACGCCACGACGATCAGCCAGCTCCAGTTGATGCCGAAGGGAATGCCGAAGATCCGGCCGATCTGGAAGCTCGGGTTCACACGGCGATCCTACGTTCGACGCGCGCAGAGAGGCGTGCTCGTCCTAGGAGCCGTAGCCGAGCGCGCGGACGGCCCGGGCGACGACGACCTCTTCGCGCGCCCGGACGACGACCACCCGCACCTCCGAGCCTGAGCTGCCGATGTCGACGTCAGGCTCGGCTGAGTCGTTCGCGGCCTGGTCGAGCTGGATGCCGAGGAAGCCGAGCCGGCGGCAAACCTCCGCGCGGACGGCGGGCACGTTCTCGCCCACCCCGGCCGTGAAGACGATCGCGTCCAAGCCCCCGAGCGAGGCCGCCATCGCCGCCACCGCCGCAGCGATCCGGTGCGTGTAGACGGCGAGCCCAAGCGAATCGTCGAGCCCGCCGAGCGCCTCGAGCCCGGACTCGTGCTCGAGCGCGTGGTCCAGCTCTTCCACGGTCAGCAGCCCTTCGCGGAGGAGATAGAAGAGCGCTCCCGGATCGACCGAGCCCGACCGCGTCGCCATCGGGACGCCCTCGAGCGGGCTGAAGCCCATCGTCGTCTCGACCGATCGCCCGTCCGCGACGGCGGTCACGGAGCAGCCGCCGCCGAGGTGGCAGACGACGAGCCGCGGCACGGGCACCCGCTCCGACGCCCACTGCACCGAGAGCCCGTGGAAGCCGTAGCGGTGGATGCCCCATTCCTGCCGCCAGCGCTTCGGGACCGCGTACGTCGCGGCCTCGTCCGGAATGGAGGCGTGAAACGCGGTGTCGAAGACGGCGACGTGGGGAACGTCGGGCAGCGCGCGCTGGGCCTCGTCGATCGCCTCGAGCGCCGGCCCGTTGTGGAGCGGAGCGATCACCGAGAGCTCGGCGATCTCGTGCTTCACGTCGGGATCGACCACGACGGGATCGTGAAAGCGCGCCCCACCGTGGACGATCCGGTGGCCGACCGCCGCAACCTCGCCCGGGGCCTCGGCGAGAGACGCGATTCTTCGGGTGGTCTCGCTCTCGGCGACGAGATCGAGCTTGAGGCTCGTCGAGCCGGCATTGACGACGAGAATGGAGGCCACTGCGAGTCGTAACCTACTGTCCATGTCCGGCGCGGCTGAGCGGCTTCTCGAGGCCTGGCGTGGAGAGATCGAGGCAGGTGCGATCTACAAGCTGATCGCGCAGCGGGAGGAGGACCCGGAGCGCGCCGAGATCCTGCGCAAGATGGCGGCAGCCGAGGGCGGGCACCGGCGGCGGCTGGAAGCGCGCATGCGGGAGCTCGGGATCCCGATCCCGGACCCGGATTCGGTTCGCATCTCGCTCTGGACAAAGCTGCAGGCGCGCATAGCGCCAATCGACCGCCTGCTGGCGGCGCGCGAGGCGGCGGAGCTCGACGAGGTCGACGACCTCTACTTCCAGCCGACGGGCGACGAGGACACCGACCGGCTGCTCAACGACATCCGGCGTGATGAGCGCTCGCACTCGCTGGCCGTCAACGAGATGCTGGGAGAGAGCCCGCTGCCCTCCCCGACGGTCGCGCCCGCGCAGGCGCGCCTCGACCGCATTCTCGGCCGGGAGAAGTGGCACGAGACGGGATCGGGCTGGATCTCCGGAGCGATCTACGGCGCCAACGACGGGCTCGCCGCCGTGTTCGGAATCGTGTCGGGGGTTTCGGGCGCAACCGGCGGCTCCAGCTTCGTGCTCACCGCAGGTGTTGCCGGCGCAGTCGCCTCGGCGCTCTCGATGGCGACGGGCGCGTACCTCGCCGAGCGCTCGGTGGTCGAGGTGGCGGAAGCGAACGTCGAGCGCGAGCGCCAGGAGATCGTCGAGCACCCGGAGGAGGAGAAGGAGGAGCTGTCGCTCTTCTACCAGCTGAAGGGGATCGATCCCAAGACCGCCGATGCGCTTGCGGAGGAGCAGTCGAGGGACCCGGAGGCAATGCTCCGGTTGCTCACGATCGAGGAGCTCGGAGGAGCGACGTCGGCCGGAAACCCGGTCGAGGCCTCGCTCGCGGCGGGCATCAGCACCGGGCTCGGCGCGATCATTCCGGTGATCCCGTTCTTCTTCCTGCTCGGCGACACGGGCGTGATCGTCGCCGGGATCGTCTCGCTGATCGCCCATTTCGCGGTCGGCGCGGCCAAGTCCCTCTTCACGCTCCGCAGCTGGTGGGCCTCGGGGCTGGAGATGACGCTCGCGGGCGTGATCGTGGGCGGGGCGACCTACGCGACCGGCCTCCTCTTCGCCTGAGCGTCGGCCGGATCCTCATTGGGCCGTCATCGGGTTTAGGGTATGAGGATGCGCACCAGCCTCCTCCTGGTGCTCTCCGCGGTGGGCCTTGCGGTCGCGATCGCGATCGGTGTCGTAGGGTTCGTCGCCGGCCACTACACGCGCGGGACGTCGACCGTCACCGTCGCCGCCGGCGAGTCCACCACGACGGCCACTACAGTCGATCCACACGTCGCGGCGGGAGCGCACGATTTCGTCCAGTTCGCCTGCGCGCAGTGCCACGGCGAGCAGGGTCGCGGCGGGGTCTCTCCAGACGTCCCCTCCCTCTCAAACGTCGGGAATTCGCTCACGACCGGGCAGCTGCGCTCGATCATCGACCACGGGCTCGGGGAGTCGGCGAACCCGACCAAGCCGTACATGCCGGTTTGGGGCGAGGTCATCTCGTCCACGCAGGTGAACGACCTCGTCTCCTATATCCATGCGGGATTGCCGTCCGTCTCGACCGCGACGCCGGTCCCGATCCCTCAAGGCCAAGGCGCCGCCGTCGAAGGAGCGGCGCTGTACGTGCGGTACGGCTGCATCAACTGCCACGGGCCAAACGGGCTCGGCGGCGTGCCGAATCCTCAGTCACCCGACAAGACGATCCCGTCACTCTCGGGAGCCGACTTCCGGGCAGAGTTCAACACTGACACGAAGATCATCGACATCATCCGGACCGGAAGCGTTCTCGGCCGGGCGCCGATCGTGAGCATGCCGCACTGGGGCGGCATCATCCCCGCGCATCAGCTTCAAGCGATCACGGCGTATCTCAAGACGCTCAAGTAGCTCAGCAGCGGGCTATCATCGCCCGCATGAAAAAACTCGTCCTGGCCCTCACCACAGCGCTGCTCGGCGCGGTCCTTGTGACCGCCGCCGCCGCGGGGCCACCTCCCGTGGTCAAGAGCAAACAGATCACGCTCAAGCCCAGCGGCATCACGATCCGCCTCGTCGCGTCGAAGACGAATCTCGACCAGAAGCGGGCCGGGCGTGTCGCACTCTGGCTGACCCTGTACAGGAAGACCGGGCCCGGCTTCAAGAAGGTTAAGCAGGTCAAGGTCACGACCGGATTCAAGCTCTCGTCGCGGCTGAAGTCCCTGGTCGTCGTACAGGCCAAGGGGCCGCAGTACAGGAACACGGCCGAGGTCCACCTGAAGTGGTTCGTCAGCCCGTCGGTCGGCACGCAGACATGGTCGTTCGTCGCGACGCCGAAGCAACTCGCGCCGCAGGAGTAACTCCTTCACGAACCGAGAGGAAGAGGGGCGCGGCGGCTTGGCGGAGCTGCCACGCCCTCTCGACGAAGACGGGCCCTGCGGAAGCCTCTCCTTCCTCTGAGCGATCCTGCGGCACGATCGCTCGTATTCGACGGGAGTTCTACTTGCGGGCCGAGGCGAGGGCAATGCCCGGCCTGGGTACGGCTCTATCCCCCTTTTCGGGGATGGCCCGCCGGCCGCTCGAGCGCATCCTCGCGAGTCGAGCGGCGGCTGTGCGAGGGCGCTTGCCTCGCTTTCCTGACGCGTCGTGCCTCACCGGGTTCATCCGAGTTAACCTGGATTCGTGCGAGTTGACGCGCGAACAGAGCTCGTGATCGCTGTTCGCGTCGGCGACCCGATCGAGCCTGCGTGATCTTCAGGGCGACGGAGCACGCGCAGCTCGCCGGCGGGCCCTGGGACGAACGCCTCGCGCGTTACGCGATCGCCGACATCCTCGACGAGACGATCGCCGCCGGGCGGCCCGAGGAGGCGGGCGTGTATGCCGGAGTCGCCGGAGAGCTCTACGCGCTGCGATCGCTGGGCAAGCCGGTCGACTGGGAGCTCGGCGCGGGCGAAGGGACGGGGTTCGCGGACGGAGAAGTCGGGATCGCGCTGGTGTCGGGCGACAACGAGCGTTTCCGTGCGGCCGCACCGGCGTGCATCGAGAACCCCTGGAACGAGCTGCTCTACGGTGCCGGCGGCGCCCTCGTGGCGGCGCGGCTCCTCGGCGAGGACGACGTCGCGCGCGAGGCGATCAAGCGGCTGTGGTCGACGTGGACCTTCGACTCGAAGCTGCGCGCGTGCATCTGGACACAGCGGTACGACAACCGGCGGGAGCAATTCCTCGGCATGGCGCACGGCGTGGCCGGCAACGCATACGCGCTCCTTCGCGCGGCTCCTCTGCAAAGCAGCGAGCACCAGACGGAGCTCATGCATCGTATCCTCGAGACGCTCGAGCGCACCGCGCTGCGCGAGAGCAACCTCGTCAACTGGCCACCGGTTGCAGGTGAGACCGCTGCCGAGCAGATTCGAGTGCAGTGGTGCCACGGCGCGCCGGGCGTCGTCTGCGCGCTGGCCGGTGCGCCGGCACATCGCGATCTCAACGCGCTGCTGCTCGCAGCGGGCGAGCTCGTCTGGGAGGCCGGGCCGCTGCGAGGAGGCGCCGGTCTCTGCCACGGCACGGCCGGCAACGGCTGGGCGTTTCTCAAGCTCAACCGGCGCACGGGCGACCGGAAGTGGCTCGAGCGCGCACGGCGCTTTGCGATGCATGCAATCGAGCAGCGCAACGGCGAGCGCGGCCTGTGGACCGGCGATCTCGGTGTCGCCCTGTACCTCCGCGCGTGCATCGATGTGGAAGACCGCTGGCCGCTGCTCGACGTCCTTTAGAGAACACGGGGGAACCCATGGTTCCCCCGTGTTGCCCCCTCCTTCACAGTTCGCAGGATCCAACACCGCTTGGGCTGCGCTCGGGCAAAGCCCGGCTCCGCCCGCCGGCCGGGAGCGGCGGCGGTCAGAGAAGCGAGGTGTAGGCGGAAGCGCAGATACTCCTCGCGTGTCTGACGCGTCGCTGCCGGTGCGATGCCGGGATAGTGCTTTGCACAGACCCGGAGAGCACCGCGCCGGCAGCGGCGCGGCCTTTCCGCCGGTCTCAGTCGAAGTCGAGCGGCTGGAAGTAGTGCTTCGCCATGTAGTGGGCGACCTTCATGCCCAGCAACTCGGCCTGGACGTCGGCGGTGCGGAAGTGCAGGCCCGCCCAGATGCGGGCGTCGATGATCTCTTTGAGAGCCTGCGAAAACCGGTCGAAGTAGCGTGTCTCGCCCGGGAAGTTGACGCTCGTCACGCCGAACGGAATCTTGTCCGTGCCGAAGAACATCTGCAGCACGCGGAGGTGCGAGCCGTCGAGGCAGAGGTGCCCGGATGGGTGCTCGGGGTACGGAGCCGTGAGGAGCGACGTCCACGCCGGGTCCGGCTCGGTCGCCGGATTGTCGTCCTCGTCCGCCAGTTGGATCGCCGTCCACGGCCGCCAGAAGACCCAGTAGTACTTGTCGTTCCAGCAGTTGATCGCCGCGTCCGCGGCGGCCAGGTTCTGCATCGCGAACAGGAGGGCGCTGTCGCCGAAGTCGACGTGGTAGTCCGGGTCGTCGGCCAGGTTACGGGCAACCGCGTTCCAGGTCGCGACCGGAGTGCTCTGCCAGAAGATCGCGATGTGCATCTGCTCGGCCGTGCGCGTCGTGCTGTTCCTCGAGCCGAGCGCCTTGACCTCGTTGAAGTCCTCCGCATACGCGGCGCTGGTGAGCGCATTCGGGCCGTCGGTGCGGAACTGGGACGGGCTCTGCATCAGGAACGGCCGCATCTGCACCCCTCCGACCCACGGGGTCGGGTCGAGCACCGGCGTCCCGTCCGGGTTCAGCAGCGGCCGCCATTCCCCGATGTCGTACGTGGGCTTCGGCGCCCACGGGGACGGCCCGAAGCGTCCGTCGTTCTGCCGGGCAGCGATCATGGCGTCGGCCGCGGCGTTCCCCGCCGCGATCCCCTCCGTCTTGAACTCGGAATCGGGTATCAGAGCGAGCGCGTTGGCGTAATCGGTGGCCACGGACTCCAACAAGCTCGCCCTATTCGGAAAGTTGATGGTGTAGGGAACCGTCGAGATGATGTTGGAGAGGACGCGGTAGGCCGCGGTCGCGACCGCCGCCTCCTTCGACGCCATCGAGTCGAACAGCGTCTCGAGGCGATACGGCTGATGCCGGCGCTCGATCGCATTGACCGCGTCGTAGACGGCGCCCTGCACCATCGCCATGTTGATCTGCGAGGCAGGCGGCGCCCCGCCCGCCGGCCCTGGGAACGCGACGAGCGTTCTCGTCGCGATCTCGTTCCAGCTCGTGACCTCGTTAGCCTGTGCGATCGCGGGTGCGGCGAGCGCGACGGCTACGGCGGCAAGCGCCGTAAGCCAGGCGAATCGTGTACGTCTCATTTTCCCCTCTCTCCCTCGCCGACCTCCGGTCGGCCTGTAAGCAGTTTCCCCCGCCGCGTGCCTGGACTCCATTCGTCATTTGTCGTATCTTTCGACGGGCCGTGGCCGCGCTTGCCGCCCGAGACGCGGAGGCACTGCTCCGCTTCATGGCTGTCGCCGAAGAAATGGGAGGCGACGAGCCGTTTACGCCACAAGTCCTCGAGGAGCTCGGAAAGCTCGTGGTCGCCGACGAGATCTCGTATTGCGAGCAGGACCGCGTCCGGCAGCGGGTCCGGCTCAGCGTCGGTCGCCCGGGCGATGACTGGTTGGGGGATCCGCCCGTGTCCTACTGGGACATCGCAGACGAGCACCCCGTCTGCAGCAGGCACAACCGCGGCGACTTCCGCGCGTTGAAGCTCTCAGACTTCCTCAGCCTGCAACAGCTCAGGAGAAGCCATGTCTACGCGGTGTGGTTCCGGCCTTTCGGCGTCGAGCGCGAGCTCAACGTCGCGATCCCCTCACCGCCGTGGCACACGAAGACGTTCCTGTTCGACCGGCGCCCGGGACGAGACTTCACGGAACGCGACCGGCTCGTGCTCGATCTGCTCCAGCCCCATTTCGGCCACCTCTGGCGCGCAGCGCAGACCCGCCGGCGGCTGCGAGCGGCGCTGGCCGCGCTCGAATGGCAGGGCGAGCACCAAGCGCGCGGCGTGATCGTACTGGCGCCCGGAGGCGGGATCGAGCTCATCTCGGCGGCCGCACGCCGGCTCGTGCACGAGTACTTCGGAGCGTCGCGCCAAGCGGGGCTTCCAGCCGCACTCGCGGACTGGCTGGAGGTGGGCTCGGGAACGATGCGACGACAGCGTGGTGACCGCCGTCTCACGATCGATCGCTCCGGCGACGCGCTGCTCCTCGAGGAGACGCGCGAAGAGCTCGGCCTGACCGCGCGCGAGCGCCAGATCCTTGCCTGGGTCGTCCGCGGCAAGACGAACCCCGAGATCGCCGAGCTCCTCTGGATCGCGCCGACCACCGTGCGCAAGCATCTCGAGCACGTGTACGCGAAGCTAGGTGTCCGCACGCGCACCGCCGCCGTCGCACGCTTCCTCGGGGTTCTCGACGACCAGGCAGGGAGGGACGTCGTGGCGACGCTGACGACAAGGGCGCGGAGTCGTCGACACGGAAGAGGCGAATGACGCTTTCCAGTCCTTCCCCGAGCGGCATGCTCCGGGGCTAAGGGGTGCTCGGTTGCGCCTCGCCCTCTAACGCCACAGCGGCGGGATTCAAGCCCGCGACGCAGGACTCCGGAAGCGCCGCGCAGCCCAGCCACGCGACCTGTGGACGAAGCGCGACGACGACGATCGCTCCGATGACCACAGCCACGCCATCGACGAAGACGGCGCCGCCCGGCCCGATCACTGCTGCCAGGCCGGCGGTCAGCAGCGCACCGAACGGCAGCATGCCGACAAATGCGGCCGCCCAGATCGCCAGCGCCCGCGCTCGGATCTCGTCGCTGCTCATCGCCTGCACCACCACAGTCGACAACCCGACGAACAGCACGCCGGCGAATCCCCCCACGAACCCCAGCGCGAGCGACAGCCACGCGTTGGTCGACGCGCCGATGCCGGCGAGAGCCGCGCCGGTGACGACGAACCCGACGAGCAACGGCTCGCCCTTGTTCGGCCGACCGGAGAGGCTTAACAGCGCGATCGACCCCAGCAACGACCCGAGGCCGACCGCCGCCATAACGGCGCCGAGGGTCCCCGCACCCGCGTGGAGGTTGTAGCGGACGAGCGCCGGGATCATGAACGCGACCGGCGGCGCCGCGAACAGGCCGGCGACCACCATCAACACCATCATCGCCGCGAGGCTGCGCTGGCTGAAGACGAAGCGGAACCCGTCGGAGATCGCGCCGCCACCCCTGGCCGCCGCACTACGGATGGGACGCGAACCGGGCAACAAGGCCAGCGTGCCGAGCACGGCGACGAAGCTCACAGCATTGACGCCGAACACCCACGTGGGCCCGGCTGCGGCGAGCAAGAACCCCGCGATCGCGGGGCCGACGAAGCGCGCGACTTGCAGCGACAGGCTGTTGATGGCAACCGCGCTCTCGAGGTCGCGCTGCGGCACGGTCGCGGCGAGCATCGCCTGAAATGGGGCGAAGCTGAGCGTGCCGAGGATGCCGCCGAGCACTGCGAGGACGGCGAGCAGCCCGACCGTCAGCGTCCCGGTCGCCCAGGTCAAGGCGAGCGCCGCAGCGAGGGCCATGTTCAACGATTGGAAGATGAACAAAAGCTTCCGCCGGTCGTAGCGATCCGCGAGCGCTCCTGCGGGCAAGGCGAACACAAGGTTCGGAATCGTGTTCAGAAAGCCGATCAGTCCTAGCGTCGCCGCGGAGCCGCCGAGCAGAAGGACGACGTACCCGTAGGCGGCGGCCTCGACCCAGTTACCGATCAAAGAGAGCAGAACGCCGGCCGAGTAGCGCCGAAACAGCCGGGAGTGCAGCGCCGCCAGCACGCGCGCGGGCGGCTTCGGCGTCGCTTGCTCTGCCGGCACAGGCTCGGGCTCGACCCCTTCGCCGGTCAGTGCAGCGACTCCGCCGCGCACTGCGTATGCCTCGAAGCCTCGGTCCCTCAGCCAGTGCGCCACACGGACGCTCGTCGCCTCGCGCAGTCAACCGCACGCGAGCACGATCGGTGTGTCACGCGCGAACTCATCCAGTCGCTGGGGGATCTCGTCGGGAAAGATCCGCAGTGCGCCCTCGAGCGTCATAGCCGGATCGTCCTTCCGCCGGACGTCGAGGAGCGGTGCGCCGCTCGCGACGAGCTCCCGGGCCGTCGCCGCGTCGATGCGAGCCGGAGAGCCGCGGACGGCCGAAGGGACGTGAAACCGGCGCGTCGGCGCGCGGCCCTTACTCAAACGCCGTACTCGAGCGTAGTCTGAGCTTGCCGAAGGAGCCGATCGGAGGGCCTTTCTCATGGACCGTGAAGGACTCGAACCTTCGACCTTGGGATTGAGAGAACCGTCAGGTCGTCTCGGCCTGTCTCGGCTCATCTGGGCTTTCTGCTAATCGCGCTTTCTACCGCGATCTCCGCCAGAAGATTCTTGGCTTCTGCGGCGGCGACTGTGTTCTCCTTTTGCTCGAAGAGACGGAGTGCTTCTCGGAGATTCTCGGCGGCCTCCTCGCCGCGTCCGATCGAGCGTAGGACCTCCGCCAGCGCCCTCAGTGAACCTGCTTGAGTGGCAATCGAGTCGGTACCCCGGGACAAGTCAACCGCTTTTCGGGCGAGTCGCTCGGCCGTCTCGTACTCACCACCTCGCGCCTTCAGAGTCGCTTCCGTCCTCCGCCAGAGAATCTCTGAGATCACGTCGTCCGGTGAGCTCGCCTCTCGAGCCTCTTGCACAAGGCGAGCGGCGTCCTGGTAACGCCCCTGCGCGCACATCACCTCCGCCAATTGGCCGGTGAGCGTCGAGAAGACGTTCTTCTCTCCGGACTCGCGCAAGAGCTCGTAGCCGACGCGTAACTCCCGCTCCGCAGCGATTGGATCGCCAGCCAGCATCTCGAGGCGCCCACCAAAGATCGTCGCAAGGCCTATCCGGAGCTTCAATCCGAGCTCCCGGAACGTCTCGAGACTCGACCTGTAAGCACGGCGAGCTTCGTCGAATCGACCTCGTCCGGCGTAGAGCACGGCCAGCGGCCCGCGGACTGCCGCTTCGAGGGCAGGATGGCCATGCGCACGCGCAAGCAGCTGCTCGCAGCGGTCGATCGCCTCGGAGAGGGGCGCGGGACCGCTTCCGATCGAGAGCCCCAGTCCCTGGTAGATCTCAGCCTCCAGCCGTCTGTCGCCCGCACGCTCGGCATGAACGAGCGCGCGCTCGAGCGCCTCGGCGCGGGCACCGTAGTGGCACGCGCTCCAATGACGATTGCCGATCATCTCCCACGCCCTGGCGAGCCCTTCGTGGTCTTGGGCCGCCTCGAAGACCGGAATCGCCTGCTCGGCCAGCTCGGCAGCCTCCGAGTGAGGCTGCTCGCGCTCGCCGCTCATCACGAGCGCCAGCGCGGCGCGCTCCAGCCGGGCCCGGAGCTCGATCCGCGTATCGCCCGTCCGCAGCGCGAGCTCGACTGCCTCGTCGAGCACAACGGTCGCACGAGTCAGCTCACCCGTCGCCTCGAGTGCCGCGCCGAGTGCGACGAGCACGCTCATATGCTGGGCCCCCTCGCGAGGAAGCAGCTCTGCGGCGCGCGCCAGAAGCGAAGACGCCGCCTGCATGTCGCCACGCGTGAATGCACGCTTGCCGGCGGCTGCGAGCCGCTCGCCGGCACGCTCGGCGACCGCCTGTCCGTGCTCGTCGAGCGGCCCCAGCTCACCCCGATAGCGCCACGCCTGCTCGAGGTGGTAGCCAAGGATCTCCTCGTACTCACCCGCCCGATCGCCCGCCTGCTTTTCGAGCCAGTCGGCGAAGCGCTCGTGCAGCTCGGCGCGCAATTCCTTCGGAAGCGCATCGTAGGCCGCATCACGGATAAGGATGTGGCGGAAGCGGAACGCGTCGTCGCCGGCAAACGACGTCCGCTCCGGCCGGATCAGTTCCTTGCGGACAAGCGCAAGCAACTGTTCGCCAACTCGCGCACGCAGCGGGTCGGGTGCAAGCGCCGCCACAGCTCCACGGTGAAAGACCTTTCCCTCGACGGCGGCGCGCTCGATGACTGCACGCTCGTCGACTGCCAGCCGGTCGAGGCGCGCGGCCAGGAGAGCCTGAATCGTGGGTGGGACGCGCAACGATGACAGGTCGGCGGTCGCCGCCCATCCTCCGTTGCCCCGCTCGAGCAGCCCGTCGTCGATGAGCATGCCGAGCGTCTCCTCGACGAACAGCGGGTTCCCCTCGGCCGTCTCGAGGATCGTCTGACGCACGTGCTCGGACAACTCGGTGGTCCCGAGGAGATTGCCGACAAGCCGCTCGGCCTCCATCTCGTCGAGCGGCTCGAGCAGGACAGTGGTCGCATTGAGCTTGCCGCCGCTCCAGTCGGGCCGCAGGTCGAGCAGCTCGGGCCTGGCGACGCAGAGGATCAGGATCGGCGCATCCCGCGACCAGTCGGCAATGTGCTCGACGAGGTCGAGGAACGTGCCCTCCGCCCAGTTGACGTCGTCGAAGACGCAAACGAGCGGCCTCCGTGCGGCCGCGGCTTCGAAGAGCTTGCGCACCGACCAGAACGTCTCCTCGGGCGTGCCTGACGGCTCGGCGGCGCCGACCGCGCCTTCGATCCGCTTCGCGATCAGCTCGGTCTCCCTGCCGGGCCCGATCACGTCGAGCGCGGCCGCGTGGACGTCCTCCCCGACGAGCTGGCGCAAGGCCTCCGCAAGGGGCCAGAACGTGATCCCGTCGCCGTACGGAAGGCAGCGCCCCAGGCCGACCGTCGCCCGATCGCCGACCGAGCCCAGAAATTCCTCCACCAAGCGGGACTTCCCGACCCCCGCGGCACCGAGCAAGGTAAACAGGTGGCATGCGCGTTCGTGAACCATCCGTTCGAAGGCGCCCCCGAGTAGCTTCCGCTCCTGCTCGCGCCCGACGAGCGGTGAGTCCAGCCTGCGCATCACCCCGGGTGCCCCCGCGGCGACCTCGATCAGCCTATGAGCCTGGAGGGGCTCCACCTTGCCTTTGACGACAAGGGGCGGGGTCGCCTCGACTCGCACAGCGTCGCGAACGAGCTGATAGGTCCGCTGCCCGAGCAGGATCTCACCGGCGCCGGCCGCCTCCTCCAGGCGCTTGGAAGCGTTGACCGCGTCGCCGGTAACGAGGGTGCCGGAAGCTGGACTCCCGGCGACCACCTCGCCGGTGTTTATGCCCGTTCGCGTCTCGATCCCGACACCGCGCTCCCGAAGGAGCTGCTCGTTCAGCGGACCGAGCGCCTCACGCATCTCTGCGGCCGCTCGGACGGCCCGGAGGGCATCGTCTTCGTGCACGAGCGGGATTCCGAACACGGCCATGACCGCATCGCCCACGAACTTCTCGACGGCGCCTCCGTGGCGCTCGAGCACCGCTCGCATCTCGTCGAAATATCTCGACATGACGCGTCGCAGGGACTCAGGGTCGAGCCTCTCCCCGAGCGCCGTTGAGGAGACGACGTCCGAGAAGAGCACCGTGACTGTCTTCCTGACCTCGTGCCTGGGTGGCTGCAGGGCGAGCGGCGCTCCGCAGCCCGCGCAGAAACGGGCATCATCCGGGCTCTCCCTCCCGCATGCGCTACAGCGCATAGCGCGAGTGTACGACCTTCCGTGGAAGAAATCGCTTCCGACCTTGGGATTAAGATCCCTGCTCTACCAGCCGAGCTAACGGCCCTTAACACGGGGGAACCCATGGTTCCCCCGTGACCCGCTCCTTCTACACCACCTGCAACCGAAGACCTAGTGGGCTGCGCTCGGGCGAAGCCCGGCTCCGCCCGCCGTCGCATTCCCGTGTCCCAGAGAGGTGGGCCGTGAAGGATTCGAACCTTCGACCTTGGGATTAAGAGAACCGCGATCTCGGGCTGTCTCGGTAGGTCTGGGTTTTGCGGGGAAATTGCGTCCTCGGCTCTTCGTGCGTCTCGGCCCGTCTCGGCCCGTCTCGCTGCCACCCTGCTGTCACCTTGGGGCGTCGGCTTGGCGGGGTCCGGCAGCCAGAGGCCGAGGTTACGAACGCTCTGGCGGCCTCGCCAGACGGCGTCGCCGATTGATACCGGCAATAGCCGTAGGAACTCGAGCGGGAACAGGTGCGAGCGGTCGGCGCCGGCATGACTGTCCTCCTCGGCGATATAGCTTTCGCGAAGGCCCAGCTCGGAGAGCGAGGCAGGTGCTCTCGCGGACATGACCCGAGGTGACCGCTAGTCGCGTGTCGGGCTAGCCGGGGCAGGGCAGAGTCTTTCGGCGCGCGCGCGCGACTCACGAGCATGTTGGGCCGACGAGCCAGCAGGTCAATCCAGCTGCGCCTTCGCCGCGTAGAAATGGGTGAAGGAGGAAGTGGCCATGCCAATCGTAAGACACGCAAACGGCGGAGCGGGCCGGCCGGCCAAGCCTCGTAGCAAGACCCGTGTACTCCTCTTGCCGCTGATCGCGGCGTTGGGAGTGGCCGGGTTCGTCGTCGCCGGCTCGATCGCGCAGAGCGCGACCGGGACGGGCGCAACCGTATCCCTCGGCAAGACGAAGCTGGGCCGGGTACTGGTCGACTCGGCGGGGCATACGCTCTACCTCTTCAGGAAGGACAAGCACGGCACGAGCGCCTGCAACGGGAGTTGCGCGAAGTTCTGGCCTCCGCTGCTCAGCCACAGGAAAGCGAGCGTCGGCCCGGGCGTCAAGATGTCGATGCTCGGCACGACGAGGCGGAGTAACGGTAGCCGCCAGCTGACCTACAACAAGCACCCGCTTTACACCTACGCGCTCGACAAGCACGCCGGACAGACGAACGGCGAGGGCAAGCTCGTGTTCGGCGCCAAGTGGTACGCCGTCTCCGGCAGCGGGAAGGCGGTCGTCAAGGCCGCGCCGCCTGCGACGACGACTACGACCAGGACGACTACCTGCCCCTACCCACCCTGCTAGGAGGTAGCTGGCCTGCTCCGCGGTCCCCCTCGCCGCGCTGTGGCGCGGCGAGGGCGTGTGGGCGGCGGCGTAGGATGCGCAAACCTGAGCACAACTGCTCGACGTCACGGGCCTCGACTTGAACGAACCCGAAAAGGCACCGCGCCGCAGCGCCCCGATGGAACGCATCGCTCGCGCGACATGCGCGAGAGAGTGCTCCGCAGCTGCGCGAGAGCGGCGGGCGGCGTCGACAAGTCGTGCGTGAGGACTCTAGGGGATTCGCCGCCAAGCGGGACGGGCCGGCTGATCTCGACGACGTATGACCTCGGCATTCCGATCGCGACGGGATCGAGCTTGGGCTGGGCCGAGCGTCCCGAACGCCGCCCACGCATAGCCTGTTCCGACAAGCTTCGTCTCCGGCAACTCGCCGCTATCATCCCGGGCGCAGTCAGCCACTGAGAGGGGGGAGGCAATGCATGCAAGGCGTTGGCGGCTGCTGCTCGTCTTGGCGGCGGCGGCGGCTGCGCTTGCCCTCGGTATCGGTGCTGCGGCCGACGTCGGCTCGGGCTCCGGCCCGCCGACCTCGATCGGTCACGGCGGGGCGGCCGCAAGCGTCGAGCGGATCGCCACGCAGGCCGCGATCGACACGCTCAAGGCGGGCGGCAACGCGATCGACGCGGCGGTCGCGGCGGCAGGAATCCTTGGCGTTACGGAGCCGTTCTCGTGCGGGGTCGGCGGCGGCGGCTTCATGGTGATCCGCACGGCCGACGGCAAGGTGACGACGATCGACGGGCGCGAAACGGCGCCGGCGGCGATGACGCCGACCTCGTTCTGGGAGAACGGCTCGCCGCTGCCGTTCAACGACGCGCGCTTCAGCGGCATGTCGGTCGGCGTGCCCGGCACCGTTGCGACGTGGGTGGAAGCGCTCAAGGCATACGGGACGATGTCGCTCGCGAACGCGCTCCAACCGGCAATCCACGTCGCGCGTCACGGCTACGTCATCGACCAGACCTGGTTCGACCAGGCAAACGGGATGGTGCGCGACTGGTTGGACGACGTCCCCGCGTCCGCGGCGCTCTTCCTCGATCCCGACGGCACGCCGCGTGACGTCGGCACCGTTTTCACGAATCCCGATCTGGCGACGACGTACGAGCGGATTGCCCACCTCGGCCTGAAGGGCTTCTACCGCGGCGCGATCGCGGACGCGCTCGTCGACACCGTCGACTATCCGCCGGTTTCACCGACGGCGAACCACGTGTTTCGGCCGGGTGTGATGACGATGCGCGACCTGCGCTCATACGTTGCTCCGGAGCGAGCACCCACGCACGTGAACTACCGCGGTCTCGACGTCTACTCGATGGGACCGCCGTCGAGCGGCGGCTCGACCGTGGGCGAGGCGCTGAACATCCTCGAGGGCTACCCGCTCTCGAGCATGACGCGCGAAGAGGGCTTCCACTACTACCTCGAAGCCTCGAGGTACTCGTTTGCCGACCGCAATGCCTATCTCGCCGATCCCGCCTACTTCGACGTGCCGTTGAGCGGTCTCCTGTCTAAGGACTACGCAACGACGCGGCGTGACCTGATCGGGCCGACGGCGGCGAACCCGCCGGTCGTGCAGCCCGGCAACCCGTATCCGTACGCGACGGGACAGGCCGCAGCGACGATGACGCAGTCCGAGACGACGACGCACCTTGTGACGTCCGACAGGCTGGGCAACGTCGTCTCCTATACCTTCACGATCGAGTCGACTGGCGGCTCCGCTCTCGTGGTTCCGGGCTTCGGGTTCTTGCTCAACAACGAGCTGACCGACTTCAACTTCGACTCTCAGACGCACCCGAATCGCGTCGAAGGGGGCAAGCGTCCGCGTAGTTCGATGAGCCCAACGATCGTGCTCGACGACGGCAAGCCGTTCCTCGCGCTCGGCTCGCCGGGCGGCTCGACCATCATCACGACCGTGCTGCAGATCCTCTTTGACCGTCTGGACGACCACATGTCGCTCCCGGATGCGATTGCCGACCCGCGCGCAAGCCAGCGCAACACGATACGGACGAGCGCCGAGCCAGCCTTCATCGCAAGCCCGCTGGCGACGCTGCTAAGGGCGCGCGGACACCAGTTCGTGGACGCCGGCGAGATTGGCGCTGCGACGGGAATCGAATTCCTTGCCGACGGCAGCGTGCTCGCCGCGGCCGAACCAGTCCGGCGCGGCGGCGGCAGCGCGATGGTCGAGTTCCCTGGGTAGCCAGGCTCGAGTCCTCGCGTGCGGGGGGCTCCGGCCTTTTCCGAGCCCCGAATCCACGCGCTCACGAACGCGCCGGCGCGTGTGCCGGCCGCGCGGCCGAGCTCGGCGCGAGCGACGACACCTGGAAGGAGATGGTCTGGCGGCGGGTCAGGGCCAAGGTGCTCGCGCGCCGCGGCAAGCACGCCGAGGCAGAGCGGCTCGCCCGTAGGCGGTCGCGATCTGCGATGAGACCGACAAGCCCGACGCGCAGGGAGATGTGTACGCCGACTTCGCCGAGGTGCTGTCGCTCGCCGGCCGCCCGCAGGAGGCAGCCGAGGCGCTCGAGCAGGCGCTCGCGCGCTATGAGCGGAAGGGAAACCTCGTCATGGCCGGGAGAACGCGTGAGCGGCTCCAGGAGCTTGCCTCTACATGACCATCTGCCCTCAGTGCGAAGCGCGGAACCGGGACGACGCCGAGCTCTGCGACGACTGCGGAGCGCCCCTCGCCCGGACCCCGACTTTCGAAGATGGGCCGTGAAGGATTCGAACCTTCGACCTTGGGATTAAGAGAACCGCCGAACCGTCTCGGCCTGTCTCGGTTCGTCTGGGTTTTGCAGGAGAATCCGCATCCCGGATGCCCTTAGGTCTCGGGTCGTCTCGGCCCGTCTCGCTGGCACTTCGCTGTCACCCTGTCGGACTCTCAGAGCGATACGGGCGGTCAGTCGCGCAGCTGACGGAGCGCCTGAGCGATGCCCTGACCTCCCTTCAGCACCGGTTCGAACAGGTCGCCGTGCCGCTCGACCCGCTCGAGCGCCTCGCGCATGCCGAAGTCGCGCGGCCGTACTTTCTCGCCGAGCTCCTCCCAGCGCAGCGGCGTCGAGACCGGTGCCCCTGGCTTCGGGCGCACCGAGTAGGCGGACGCGATCGTCTTGCCGTGCCCGTTCTGGCGGTGGTCGACGAGCACGCCGCGCCGCTTCTTCTTCAACCACTCGGTGGTGACCAGCCCCGGGTTCTCGGCCTCCAGCCGGCGAGAGACGCGCTCGGCAAACTCGTACGTGTCCCTGTAGGAGAAGCGCCGCGTGACCGGCACGAGCACGTGGATCCCGTCGGCGCCGCTCGTCTTCACGTAGGAGCGCACCTCGAGCCGCTCCAGCGCCTCGCGCACGAGGTGCGCGACGCGGATGGCTTGGACGAAGCCGTTCCGCGACTCGGGCGGGTCGAGGTCGAAGACGACGTAGTCCGGTCGCTCGGGCTTGTCCACGCGCGAGTACCAGGCATTCATGTCGATGCAGTTCATCTGGACCATCCATACGAGCGCGGCGGGCTCGTTGACGAGCGTGAAGTCGACGAGCCGCGATTCACCCTTCCGCGGCCAGGTGCGAAAGCGGCGCGTGGGGATCCACGGCGGCTTGCCCTTTGGCGCCTGCTTGTGGAAGTACGCCTGGCCGCGAATGCCGTGGGGATAGCGCTTGAGCGTGAACGGCCGGCCGTGCAGGTGCGGGACGATCGCCTCGCCGATGGCGGCGTAGTACTCGGCGAGGTCGCGCTTCGTCACGCCGTCGCCGGAAAAGAGGACGCGATCCGGATGCGTGAGCCGGACGCGGCGGCGGCCGATCTGGATCTGGTCGCTCATCGGGAAGGACGCGTCCAGTGTGACACCCGGGATTTGAAGTCGCCGTCAGGCCTTAGAACTCGAATCAAAATGAGAGGAGCATCAATGCGTATGCGATGGCTGCGGAGAGCTCCTCGCAAGCTCTCCTAACTTGGTTTCCATCCCAACGCTCGACACCAGGCGAAGGCCAGGTAAGCGTCCGATGACTTCGACCACTCAAGCCAGGCCCGGCTCATTGCGTCGAGGTCGCTCGCCGTTGCGAGTTCGTGCTTTCTCGCCGAGCGCGCGTACCAGCTGTCGCCGCAATCTTCCGCCCGTGCCAGGCCGAATGACTCCACGGCTTCGCCGGCGCCGTAGCAGAAGTACTTGGACGTCGCGGCGACACGGTCGAAGCCCGCGCGCTCCAGCAGGCCGCGGAGCTGTCGACCGCGATAGGGATCGGCAGTATTCTCGAGCAGCCACACTCGTTCGCGGATGGCGTAAAACCGTCTCAGGAGCTCGTGGTTCGGCCCCGTGAGGATCAAGCCCCCGTACTCGACGCAGGCGACGCCGAGCACCCCGCCCGGCTTGAGGATTCGTTTGATCTCGGCGAGGCCGTCGAGCGGGCGGTCGAGCGTTTCCAGCATCGAGTGGCAAAGACAGGCGTCGAACTGATCGTCGGGAAAGTCAAGTGCGCAGACGCTGCCGACCCGGAACTCGACATTCTTGATCTGGTGCCCGGCGGCGTAGCACCGGGCGTCCGCGAACTCCTCCGCCTCCGGATCGTTAGCCACAACGTGAGCGACGCTCTCCGCCAGACCCAATGTGATCGTCCCCTGCCCGCAGCCGACATCAAGAACACGGAAGTCGTCGTCCAGGTGCGCCAGCAGGAAGTCGGCGTAGTCTGCCGCGTTCCTGACCTTGAGAGACGCCGCGAAGGCCGAACTCATCCGCCGTCCTTTGAGGCTGGGGCGCGCCCAACGGGGTAGCGGAACTCCACGCGCGGAGTCTAGGGAAGCCTCGCGCGCTCGCCTGGACGCACGCTTGATGCCGATCGCACAGTGAAAGGGACCCGCTCCCTGACGACGAAGGCCGTCGGCATCCGCCGTCAAGCTGGGAGGGGTGCCAATGGCCGCTGCGCTGTGGATCGTGTCGGATGGGCTATGGAAGCGTGTCGAGCCGTTGCTGCCGAAGGTGGAGCGACGTTCGCGGTTCCCAGGGCGGAAGCGTTTATCCGATCGGCAGGCGCTGCAGGGGATTCTCGTCGTCTTGCACACCGGGATCGCATGGCGGCATCTACCGCTCGAGCTCGGCTTCGGCTCCGGTTCGACCTGCTACCGCCGCTTGGATGAGTGGCAACAGGCAGGCGTGTGGGAGCGGCTGCACGCACTCTTGCTTGCTGAACTGCGGGCCGCCGGCGAAATCGAGTGGTCGCGGGCCGTGGCGGACTCGAGTCACGTGCAGGCGAAAAAAGGGGCTCTGAGACCGGCCCGAGCCCAGTTGATCGAGCCAGAAACGGCTCCAAGCACCACCTCCTGGTCGACGCGACCGGGATCCCACTCGCTTGGCGGCTCACGGGCGGCAACCGCAATGACGTCACCCAACTGATCCCGCTCATCGACGCCGTCCCCGCCGTGCGCGGCCGGGTCGGCCGCCCGCGGCAGCGACCCGCGCGTCTCGCCGCCGACCGCGGATACGACCACGACAAGTACCGTCGCCAGCTCCGTCGGCGGGGGATTGCACCCGAGATCGCCCGCCGCCAGACCGAGCACGGCTCCGGGCTGGGCCGCTACCGCTGGGTCGTCGAGCGCACCTTCGCCTGGCTCCATCACCTCAAGCGGCTGCTGGTCCGCTACGACCGCCGCGCCGAAATCCACGAGGCGTTCCTCGCGCTCGGCTGCTGCCTCGTCTGCTTCAGAAGGCTACAGCGCTCATTCTGATTCGAGTTCTAAGCAGGGTCGGAAAGGACTCTTGTTGATGGTTCAGCCGGTACAAAAGTACAAATCCCGGCCGCGGCCGCCGTAGGCGGGGCAAGCTGGAAAACGGTCTGCAGGCTCGCGTTGCTTTAGGGCCTGGGGCCCCAGTCTGAGGCGCTTTCCCATCTGTTCGGTGTGTTCGTCAAGTTGCGCATTCCGCTGCCGTCTAGTCTCATGCCGTAGACATCAGCGTTTTGCTGTTCACCCCCCACAATCGGGGCGCGACCGGCCTGGATCCTTCTCCCGTTCGGCGAAAACGACGCCGAGAGCCATTTGGCTGTTCCGGCCGGATCGTCGGTTACGCGGTGGCGGTGAAACCCGTTTCGTTGGATGAGCCACAAGTTGCCTGAGGTGTCCGAGAACTGCTTCGTTCTGACAAGCACCCAGCGACCGTTGGGCGAGAAATCGGGCTGCGCTGCCTCCATCGACCAGGGAGTAATACGGCGCAAGCGGCTGCCATCGAGGCGAACCGTGAAGACCGCCTGGCGGCCCGTCTTCTTGTCAAGTCGCTCGAACGCGAGCGTCCTGCCACCCGGTGCCCACGCAGGAGCGTGATCCTCCCAGCGAGCGCGGTCAGAAGAAGGCACTCCTTTCTGCGTCACCCTGTGGGCGTGCGTCCCGTTCGCCCGCATCACAAAAATCGCGTGGAGCGGGTTGCCGTGAACGTCGACTGGGCCAAGGGCGCGCTGGAACGCAATCCTCCGTCCCGAGGGCGACCAGGCCGGGAACCCATCGAATAGGCACCGCCCGCTACAGCTGAATGCCAGGCTTGTCCGGCCGGTGCCGTTCCGCCGTATCTTGACTATGCGCCCGCGTTCTTCGAGGTTGTGCCAGTTGACCGTGTACACGACCCAGCGGCCGTTCGGTGACCAGTCAGGCTCAGTCGTCACCCGCTCCCCACGCGGATGCGTCAACTGCCTGAGACCGCTTCCATCCGGCCGAACCGTGAACAACGCCCCCCGCGTATGGTCGTCATTCAAGTAACGGCGAAACACGATCCGTCCGTTCTTTCCCGCATATGTCGCTTCAGCGACCGATGCATCCAGCAACGCCACCACCACCACAAGACACGCAACCGCTCCAAACGCAACATGCTTCATCGGTGCCCCTTTCGTCGAGGGTGGTTTCGCTGATCAGCCCGCGCTCTCAATCCTCATCCGGGTAGGCAACCGAGACGCTCCACGCACTCTCACGGCTGCTCTCCCTTCGTTCCTTCGTGAAGGGGTCGTATGGCTGACGCCGCCTCGGTGCGCCGCTCGTGGACGAAGATCAGTCCGAAATGGTTGTCCGTGACCTCGCCCGTGTCGCTGACGAGGAAGTTGGAGGTGATGAGGCCTTCGGCCCGCGCGAACTGGCCGTCGCCTCCCTGGACCTCGCGTACAACGGTGCCGTGCCTGAGGTTGGGAGCTGGGCATGCAACGAGCCGCCCGAGCCCGACGCTGCGAAAGCGCACGCTGTTTCCGTGGCCGAACTCGATTGTGCCGGCGTCGTCGAACGTCGACTGCTCACGGAGCGAGAGCTCCGCTTCGAGGGTCGCATCGCCACCCGAAACGTCTTCGAACTCACCATGCACTCCGTGCGGACCCAGCCTCGTTACGAGCGCGGTGCTCGGAGCGGTCAACCTGAACCGAATCCGGTCCGAATCGACTGACGATGCACGCCCGCGGAACTGCAACGAATACGCGATCGGCTTCATCACCGTACGGCCAATGCTGCGCATGGGAGTGGTGCACTCGCGCCCGGGAAATCCCTAGGTCTGTGAACTGGCTCGGGGATACCCTCTTACCCACGATGCTCTTCGGCCGCGAGCGTGAGTCCATGCAGATCGACGATGCGCTCGACGCGGCGAGGGAGCGGCGCAGCGGCGCGCTCGTCATCCGCGGCGAGGCCGGCATCGGCAAGAGCGCACTACTTAACGCCGCCATCGAGCGTGCAGATGACATGCGGGTCCTCCGCGCGCTCGGCGTCGAGTCCGAGGTGGACATCGCGTTCTCCGGGCTGTACGAGCTCCTCCGCCCAGCGCTCTCGTCGGTCGACACGATTCCCGAAGCGCAGGCAGTCGCCGTCCGAGCGGCACTGGCACTCGGCGCGGACGTCGTCACCGAGCGCCTCGCCGTCTTCGGCGGCGCCTTGAGTCTGCTTGCGGCCGTCGCCGAGGAGCAGCCGCTGCTGTGCGTAATCGACGACGCCCACTGGCTCGACGAGGCTTCGGCCGCTGCGATGACCTTCGTCGCGCGCCGCCTCGACGCTGACGGCATCGCGATGCTCTTCGGCGTACGGGAGCCCGACGTCCGAGACTTCACCGCGCCGGGAATTCCCGAGCTCCGGCTCGGCGGACTCGATCGGGCCGCGGCGAGGCAGCTCTTGGCGACGCGACTGCCGGCAGATGCCGGATCGCTCGTCGCAGAGCAACTCATCGAGATCTCGCTCGGAAACCCGCTCGCGCTGATCGAGCTCCCGTCGGGCCTGACGGCGCCGCAGCTCGCCGGACAGGGACCCCTCGATAAGCAAGTCCGCGCAGGGACAGCCGTGGAGCATGGCTTCCTCGGCCGTCTCGCTAAGCTCTCGAGTTCGACGCGGCGCGCCCTCCTCGTCGTCGCCGCAAGTGATGTCGCCGAGGTGGGGGCCCTCTCTCGCGCGCTCGCCGTCCTCGGACTCGATACCCAAAGCCTGGAGCCCGCCGAGCAGCTCGGGCTCGTCACGCTGGCGTCCAGCGTGGATTTCTGCCATCCCCTCGCGCGTTCGGCGATCTACGCGGCCGCTGAGGCGATCGACCGGAGCGAGGCGCACGGCGCGCTGGCGTTCGCAGCCGACGCCGCGGGCGAGGCCGATCGCCAGGCATGGCACCTCGCCGCCTCGGCGCGCGCCCCGGACGAGCAGATCGCGTCCGCCCTTGTCGACGCTGCCGAATCTGCCCGGCACCGAGGGGGCGTTTGGTCGGAAGCGAAGGCGCTCGAGCGCGCGGCGCGGTTGACGCCGGAGCCGCGGCTTCGCGCACGGCGTCTCGCGCGCGCGGGGGATGCCGCATATCGTGCCGGTCGCCCTGAGCTCGCGGACGCGCTTCTCGAGGAAGCGGTCGAGGGCGACCTAGAACTCCACGAGCTCGCGCATGCGCAGGCTCGGCGCGCGTACATCCAGGTTGAGCGAGGGGAGCTAGACGAGGCCCTGGACCTGATGATCGGCGGAGCGAACGACCTCGAACCGACGGATCCGCGCGCGGCGGCGACTCTTCTGACCAACGCGGCAACCGCCGCCGACCATCACCGGCTAGACATTCCCTGGTCGATCAGGCTCGCAGAGCGCGCATGGCGGCTAGCTGGCGACGCGGCGGTCGACGATGCGGAGCTCTGCCACATCGTCTCCTTCCAACGACTGTCTGCCGGCTGCGTACGCGACGCCATGGAACTGGCTTGGCGCTGCGCCGAACTCGTCGAGGACGACTCCGACGGTCGCATCGTCGCCGCCGACGCAGCATCGACGCTCTTGTACGCGGGCGAGCACGCTCCGGCACGTCGTCTGCTCGAGCGCGCGGTCGCCGCCAATCGCGGCTCCGGTGCGCTCGGAGACCTGGGGTACACGCTGCACATCTACGCTCAAGTCGAGTGGTACGACGGCCACCTGCAGCGCGCATACCACCACGCACTCGAAGCGGTGCAGATCGTTGAGGAGCTCGCCACTCCGCAGACCCTCGACGATTGCCTCTCGCGTCTCGCGATGTTCGAAGCCGTGCTCGGACGGGAAAGCGACAGCCGCCGCCACGCGCAGCGCGCGCTCGACTCCGCCCTGCAGCTCGGAGACCGAAAGAACGGAGTGCGTGCACGAAGCGCGCTCGGGATGCTCGCGCTCGTGACCGGCGACGCGGACGCAGCCGTCGCGCACCTGGCACCCGCGGTCGCGGCGCTCGAGGCGGGTGGCGTCAGGAACCCGAACCAATTCCGAATCCATCCCGATCTTGTTGAGGCGTACGTCAGGTCGGGCCGGAGGGATGAGGCCAAGCCGGTCGTCGCGTCCCTCGAGCGCCAGGCGCGCGCGACCGGCCTCCCGTGGACTCTTGGAGCGGCAACGCGCTGTCGCGCGCTCCTCGTCGACGCGGACGCAGCGGCGGAGGCCGGGTTCCAGGAAGCGCTGCTGCTCCACAAGAGCGCGAGCGCGTTCGAGCGCGCCCGAACAGAGCTCTGCTTCGGCGAGCAGCTCCGCCGCCGCGGTCACAGACGCGACTCGCGCATGCATCTCGGCGCCGCACTCCAGGGCTTCGAGGCCAGCGGAGCCACGCCCTGGGCGGAGCGCGCGCGGACAGAGCTCAGAGCATCCGGTCTAACGCTGCGCCGCCGTCAACCCACGGCGCCGGAACAGCTCACGCCGCGAGAACTCCAGATCGCCCGCCTCGTCGCCGCGGGCAAAACGAACCGCGACGTCGCGGCAACGCTCTTCGTCACCCCGAAGACGGTCGAGTTCCACCTGACTCGCGTCTACCGGAAGCTGGAAATACACTCGCGCTCGGAACTCGTGCGGCGGATGGCAGGCTACGAGACGGAGGTCGACCTCGCTGCTCCGCAAGATGCCGAGCGCCGCGAACGCGAAGGCCACTGGACCTGACCCGTTGACCCTGACCACGCACCAGCTTCGCCGGCAGTCGGGCCCTTCGCGTGGCGGGCGAGCACCGTCCGTGGGCTCTGGAAGAACTCTGTCACCCCCTGTCACGGAGCTGAACGTGGCGCGGTTGTCGAAGTAGGCTGCTTTCGATCACGAGCCCCGACCGGATGCGTTTCGCTGTCACCATGGCCGCACCGCATCCTGGCCTGGCAACAGGAAAGGCGCCGTTTCCAGCGCCTTTCCACCTTGGGCCGTGAAGGATTCGAACCTTCGACCTTGGGATTAAGAGTCCCCTGCTCTACCAGCTGAGCTAACGGCCCGCGGGACGTACTGTAGCGAGCGTGAAAATCCTCTCGATCGTCGGGAACAGGCCGCAATTCATCAAATCTGCGCCCCTTTCCGTCGCCCTGTGCGAGCGCGGGATCGACGAGGTCACCCTCCACACCGGGCAGCACTACGACGCCGAGCTCTCGCAGGTTTTCTTCGAGGAGCTCGAGCTTCCCGAGCCCGCCTACCGGCTCGGGATCGGCGGGCAGCCGCACGACGAGATGGTCGCGGCGATGCGTCCGGGAATCCTCCACGCAATCGAGGCCGAGCGGCCGGACTGGGCACTCGTCTACGGCGACACGAGCTCGACGCTCGCCGGCGCCCGCACGGCCACGGAAGGCCGCGTTCCGCTCGCCCACGTCGAGGCGGGGATGCGCAGCGGCGACTGGTCGATGCCCGAGGAGCACATTCGCGTCGAGGTCGACCGGATCTCCGAGCTTCTCTTCTGCCCCGACGAGCGCTCCGCCGAGACGCTCGCCGGTGAAGGCGTCACCGGCAGGATCGAGGTCGTCGGCGACGTGATGGCCGACGCCTCGTTCCGGCTCGCCCCGATCGCGCGTGAGCGCTCGGACGTGCTCGAGCGGCTCGAGCTCGAGCCGGGCCGTTACGTCGTCGCGACCGTCCACCGGGAGGCGAACGTCGCGGTAGACCGGTTCCGTCGCATCGCCGACGGCCTCAACCGCCTGTCCGAGCCCGTCGCCTTCCCCGCCCACCCGCGTACGCGCGCGACGCTCGAGGCGGCGCAGATCTCGCTCGCCCCGCACGTTCGCCTGCTACAGCCGCTCGGCTACCTCGACCTCGCCGCGCTCGCTTCCCGCGCACGCGTGATCCTGACCGACTCCGGCGGCCTGCAGAAGGAGGCCTACTGGTACGGCGTGCCGTGCGTGACGCTTCGTCCCTCGACCGAATGGGTGGACACGGTCGAGGTCGGCGCGAACATCCTCGTCGACGACGACCCCGACCGGATCGTCTCGGCGATCGCACAGGCGCGGATGCCGCCGGACAGGCCGCAGCTCTACGGCGACGGCAAGGCCTCGGAACGGATCGCTGAGGCGCTCTATACGCTTGTCCGCGGGTGAAGAAGCCTGCAGACACGACGGTCGGGGTCGTCGGCCTCGGCTACTGGGGGCCGAATCTCGCGCGCAACTTCGACGAGCTCGCGCGCCTGACTTGGATCTGCGACGCCGCGCCCGAGCAGTGCGAGCGCCAGGCGACCCGCTTTCCCTCGGCGCGCGCAACTACGGACTTCGGCGACCTGCTCTCAGACTCCGAGCTCGACGCCGTCGTCATCGCCACCCCGGTGGTCACCCACTTCGACCTGGCCAAGCGCGCCCTCGAGGCGGGCAAGCACGTTCTCGTCGAGAAGCCGCCGGCGCTGACGGCCGCCGAGGCCGAGGAGCTGCGTGCGCTCGCCCAGGAGCGCGACCTCGTCCTGATGCCCGGCCACCTCCTCCTCTACCACCCCGGCGTCCAGAAGCTGCGCGAGCTGGTCGACTCGGGAGAGCTGGGCGAGGTCCTCTGCCTGTACGGCAATCGTCAGAACCTCGGCAAGATCCGCATGGACGAGAACGCGCTCTGGTCGCTCGGCGTCCACGACCTGTCGGTGATCCTCTACCTCGTCGGCGGCGAAGAGCCTGCCGAGCTGTGGGCACGCGGGAACGCGTTCCTCACGCCGGGGGTCGAGGACGTCGTCTTCTGCTACCTCCGCTTCCCCTCGGGGAAGATCGCGCACATGCACCTGTCCTGGCTCGACCCGCACAAGATGCGGAAGATCACCGTCGTCGGCAAGGAGAAGATGGTCGTCTTCGACGACATGGAGCTCGAGCGCAAGGTGACCGTCTACGAGAAGGCGACCGAGCAGCCTGCGCACAGCTATGGGGAGTGGAGGACTCGCACGGGGGACATCTGGTGCCCGAAGATCCCGAACGACGAGCCGCTGCGGCTCGAGTGCCAGTACTTCCTCCAGCTCGTGAGCGGGGACGGAGACCGCGATCGCGTCGCCGCCGACGGGCTGGCGGTCGTGCGGACGCTCGAGCAGCTGCAGGCCTCGTTGGAAGCCGTCCCGGCGTGATCGTCGCTCGCCTTTGGCTCGCTCCCGTGGGGGAAACCATGTTTCCCCCACGAGCCCCCTTCTTAGAACCTGACGTGGGGGAACCTCCGGGTTCCGCCACGCCCCCTCCACACGATCACGGGCCAAGGATTGGCCCGTGATCGCAGACACCGCCATCGTCTATCCCGGGACGAAGATCGGCGACGACTGCCAGATCCTCGACTACGCGGTCGTGGGGAAGCAGCCCTCGCTCTCGCCCCGCTCGACCGCGAAGCGCGAGGAGCTGCCGCCGCTCGAGCTCGGGCCGGGGACGATCGTGTCGACAGGAGCCGTCGTGTTCGCCGGAACGCGAATCGGCGCGCGCGTCATCATCGGCGACCAGGCCTGCGTGCGCGAGCGCTGCAGCGTCGGAGACGACGCCGTCATCGGGCGCGGAGCGTTCGTGGAGAACGACACCACGGTCGGCGCGTCCACGAAGATCCAGGCCCACGCCTACATCACGGCGTACTGCACGCTCGAGGACGACGTGTTCGTCGCGCCGTGCGTGATCACGACCAACGACAACTTCATGGGCCGGACCGAACAGCGCCACGCCCTCCGACGTGGCCCGACGATCAGGCGCGGAGCCCGGATCGGCGGCGGGGCCGTGCTGCTGCCGGGAATCGAGATCGGCGAAGAAGCATTCGTGGGCGCCGGCGCGGTCGTCCTCCACGACGTTCCCGCCCGGACGGTCGTCGTCGGCAACCCCGCCCGCGAGCTCCGGCAAGTTCCCGAGGAAGAGCTGCTCTAGCTGCGCGCGTACGTCAGCGTGTACGGGCCGGAGTCGCTCGAGGACATCTTTACCTCGACGTAGTACCAACCGCCCGTCCTAGCCCGGTAGCCGCGGATCCGCTCGGTCGAGCCGAGATGGAACGACTGCGCCACGCGCATCTTTTGTGCAGCGGGAGAGAGATCCACCACGGTCTGGGTGCCCGGCCTCCAGAGGGCCAGGTTGGAGTTGCCACTGGGAGGACCGCTGAGCGTCAGCGAGACGAACTGATCCTTCCGGAGGCGGATGCGGTAGACGTCGATCGGGTCGTCCCAGAAGTCGAGGGTGGCGTTGATCGTTCCGCCGGCCCGCGTCCAGATCGTCGACGAGAGCCTGCCGGCGTCGTCGTTCGGCTCACGCGTGTCGGCCCTCAGATAGGTGCCGGCGGTTGCGAACGCCGCCGCAGCGGTCACGTCGACACGACCCCAGCCGCTCAGGCGGTCGTGGCCGGCACGACAGGCGCGGCAGCCTGTGCCCGAGTTGACGTCGTCCGCCGAGTGCTCGACGATCCACGAGGCCTGGTCGGATGCGAGGCCGGGGCGAACGCCGAGCACGAGCGCAGCCGCCGCCGTCGCCATCGGAGCCGCGAATGACGTGCCTTCGGCGTGCCGGAACTCGAACGGCCCGCAGTCCGCGTACCCCTGGTTGACGCACGTCCCGCGGGTCGGTGCGGTCAGCGCCAGCGGCAGCGTCGAGTAGATCTCGGCTCCGGGGGCCGCGAGGTCGTTGTAGAACGCATCCCGGTTCGAGAACTCGGCGACCGCCCCGGACGGCTCGAGCGCGCTGACGCCGACGACGTGGTTCAGCGCGGCCGGATAGCCGGCGAAGTTCCACGGCGACCGGGGCGCCTGGTCGGAGTTGCCGACCGCCGCGACGACGAGCACGTGCTTGCTGACGGCGTAGCGGATCGCGGCCGCTTCGAGAGGCGAGTACGTGTCCCGCCGCTTCGAGAGGGGGTCGCGCAGCCCGGCAAGGCTGAGATTGATCACTCGGGCCCCTTGGTTGACGGCCCAGCGGATTGCGCTTGCTTCCGCCTTGAGCGGGATCGTTCCGTCGCTGCGCACCACCTTCCCGATCATGAGCTGCACCGAAAAGCCGATGCCCGAGATCCCGATGCCGTTGTTCGTCGCCGCCGCGATCTCTCCGGCGACAAAGGTTCCGTGGCCCTGGGTGTCCGCGACCGAATTCGATTTGACGAAGCTCTTCCAGGCGAAGACCCGGTTCTGAAACTCGGGATGCTTGAGGTCGATTCCCGAGTCGATCACGGCCACCTTGACCGGCGGAAGCGGAGGGAGTGCCTGCCAGAAGTCGAAGGCGTGGATCTGGCTCAGGTACCACTGCCGGACCATGAGCGGGTCGTTCGGGACGAAGGCCAGCTGCCGCGAGGACAACCGCTCGACGTAGCTGATGCCGCGGATGCGGGCCAGCTGCGCGCGCGAGGCGTGGACGTACACCGCGCGCAGGTCGCGGTCGCGGGAGACGCGGGCACCGCTCGCGCGAGCCACCTGCTCCGAGACGCGGTCGAAGGAGACGCCCTGGCGGACGCCGACGACGAAGCTCTCCGCCGCAGCTGTCCCCGGAAGCGCGAGCGCAAGGCCGAGGCCGATCAGCGCGAGCCTTCTCATCCGCCCACCACCCGCAGGACGGAAGAGACGCCGGGCACGAGACCGTGGCCGAGAGCGACCCGCGCGCGATAGGTCCCCGGGGTGAGGTCGATCGACGCCGTGAACCGCCCGCCCGCGTCGAGCTTCGCCGTCGCGGCCGTCGTCCACGTCGTCCCCTCGTAGCGCTGGATCGAGACGGTGGCGCCGGCGAAGACCGGCCGGACACGGCCCGTGAGCGCCGATGGGGTCGTCGCCGGATCGAGCTTGACGAAAGCGGCCACGGAGACCTTGACCGCGGGGCTCGAAGCCTTCCCATCCGAGATGCGATAGGACGCGGTCACCTTCGGCGTGATCGAAGCGGTGAAGGTCCCGTCCGGCTCGGGAGCGACCGGCGTGACCGACTCCCACGTGCTTCCCGCCAGTCGCTCGATCCGCGCTCCCTTGACCGCGCGGGCGATTCCCGACAGTTGGGACTTGATGCCGTAGACGAGCGCCTTCGCCGGTGGGCTCAAGGAAAGGACGCCGATGCTGAACCAGCTCGAGCGGAGGCCGAGCGTGCGGCGCAGGTCGCTACCCGAGATCGTCCGCTGACCGCTGCTCGTGGTCAACGTTACCGACGTCACGCGCGAGGACGGATTCCGCATGGCCCTGGCGTCGAGCAGCTTGCCCGCTACGCCGAGCCGGTTCGCGAGAGTGGACGCCTGGTAGACGTAGGGGCCCCAGTCGTGGTACGGCGAGACGGTGTCGTAGGGGTCCGGGACGGAGACGAGATAGGGAACCGGGCGCGAGCCCGGAAACGCATCCTGGATCGAAGCCGTCTTTCCTCCGGACGAGGCGTAGAAGTAGGTCGTCGCGGGCTGCCCGTGGTACGTAAGCACCTTGCCTTTGGTCGCATCGACGGCCGCGCCGGTCGTGAACTCCTCCGCGTCGACCCCGCCGTAGACCTGGCTGCGCGTGTCGGCGAAGACGTCGTAGGTCGCCCCGCGCTTGCGGGTCGCGACCGCATACGAGCGCGAGGCCACAGCCTGCGTCTTGAGAGCCTCGGCAGGCCAGTCGGAAGAAACCTCCTGCGAGACGACGCCGCGGACGTAGTCCTCGAGCCCGACGATGTTGACCGCCTGCAGACCGCCTCCCTTCGAGATGACCTGGATCGAGCCCCGATAACGTCGCGAGAGCTGGAGCGGAACGCGGCCGGGCGTGAACATGATCGGGCCGGGAAGCGCCTTCGGCGCAGCAGTCGCCTCGACGCGGACCTTCAAGGTCGGGCCGACCGCGTAGGAGCCGGCGGCGAGCTTGTAGCTCTTCCCGTCCGCGTCACGCACCCGGAAGGGCGCTTGTGAGGAGACGGTCACGCTCGGGACACCGTCAGAGAGCAGAACGCGAACCTGTCGCACCGTCGTGGAGGTGAGGGCAGTGCCGGGGTAATAGTGCGCGAGGATCTTGGCATAGCCCAGGCCGTGCCTGGCGTACCCCAGCGCTCCGTACTGACCCATCCCGACGCCGTGGCCCCAGCCGTGCCCGCGAATGACGAACGTGGGGAGCGAAGGTTTCGCTGCAGGCTGAGCCGCAGCCAGCGCCGAGAGCGCCGTGCCGAGCACTGCGGCGAGAGCTGCAAAGAGGGAACTCCGAAGCATGGCTTTGTACTTCGCCTCGAGGAGCGCGTTTTCCCGGCCGGAAAGCGGGTTCCCGAGGCATCGTGAGAGTAGCTTACGTTCAGGATCGGCTCCAGTCGGAGCGCCCGGAAAACTCTTACCGTTTTAGGACCAGGCGGTTTCGACGACCGGGGCGCGTTCCCTGAGCGGCTCCCACCAGTCGCGGCGCTCGGTGTACCAGGCGACCGTCTCGCGCAGACCGGCCTCGAAGTCCCACCCAGGAGACCATCCGAGCTCGGTGCGGATCTTCGTCGAGTCCAGCAGGTAACGGCGGTCGTGCCCCGGCCGGTCGGGGACGATCGTCTTCAACGACTCCGGCTTGCCCGTCAGCTCGAGCACTGCGTCGGCGACCTCGTCGATCGACTTCTCCACCCCGGAACCAACGTTGTAGGTCTCGCCGACACTGCCTCGCGTGAGGACGAGCTCGATTGCGCCGCAATGGTCCAGCACGTGCAGCCACTCGCGACGGTTTTGCGTCGAGGCGTACAGCGGCAACGGTTTGTCGTCGAGGGCATGCGTGATGAAGAGGGGAATCACCTTCTCCGGGAACTGGTACGGCCCGTAGTTGTTGGAGCAGTTCGTGATCGTCACCGGAAGGTCGAAAGTCTCGTGATAGGCGCGCACGTAATGATCTGCGGCCGCCTTCGAGGCGTTGTACGGCGTGCGCGGGCGATACGGCGAGCGCTCGCTGAAGCGCTCGTCGGTGTCGAGAGGAAGATCCCCATACACCTCGCAGGTCGAAATGTTGTGAAAACGTCCAACACCCGCGCGCCGCGACGCCTCGAGGAGCAGCTGAGTGCCGAGCACGTTCGTCCGCGCGAACAGGCCCGGATCGAGCACCGCGAGGCTGTTATGCGACTCGGCGGCGAAGTTGACGACGGTCTCGATCTCGTGCTCCCGCAGCGTCCGCTCGGCGAGGTCGAGGTCGCCGATGTCACCGTGGACGAACGGAACCTCGGTCGGGACGCTCTCGCGAACGCCGGCGTAGGTGAGCAGGTCGTAGACAACCAGATGGTCGTCAGGATGAGCCGCCGTCCAGTACCGAACGAAGTTGGAGCCGATGAACCCCGCTCCGCCGGTGACGAGTAGTCGCACGTCCGAAGAGTAGTCGTGCATCTACCCCGGCGACCCCATGGCACGACGCAGCCTCGATCGCCGTGCCAGGCTACAGCCTGGCTCGCAAGGAGTAGCGATCGGGCTGCCGGGACCACCGAGCTGCCCCCGGGACCAAAGGGCCCGAGAAGCCTAGAGCCTGACGACGCGGCTGAACCCAGCCACGTAGCCGGGGCCGGCCTCGCGGGCCGGCATGAAGATCCGGAGCTGCGAGCCTCCGCGCGGCGCGTGGAAACGAACGGAACCGTTGGCGTCGAGCCTGAGCGTGCCGACGGTGTGCCAGCGAGCCTGACCGAGCCGCACCTGCACCCGAACGTGCGCGCCGGCGAGCGAGCGCGCCGCCTGGGCATAGGCCCGAAACGCTCCGCCGCCGCGCTTGAGCTCGATTCGAGGCCGGACGTTGACCGTCGCCGCCACGCTCGTCTGGTCATCGAGGCGTCCCTGGTAGGTGGTCCGGATCGTCGGCGTCACCTCCAGCACCCACGCACCGCGGGACCCGATCGCCTCCAGGCTCGCGATCTGCTCAGCCTCGGGCCGGCCGTACCGCCGAGCGAGAAGGGTCGCCTCCCGCCTGAGCGACGGAGACCCTGGACTTTCGTGCAGCCCGCCGATCGAGGCGTACGCACAACTATGCGGCGTCGGAAACTCGCCCGCGAGCGGCACGGAGTCCCCGAACACGACCGGCTCTGGCACAGTCGTGAGGGGTGGTGGAACCACGACAACCGTCCCCGCGCCCGCGCCGAAGCCCGTGACTGAGTAGGGATACCTTCCGGGAGCGACGAAGTCGTTGCAACCGGGGGGCACCAGGTAGATGACACCGCCCACTGGAACTGGGCGAAAAGGGAATGAGATCGAGCAAGGCAAGTCGGTGAACCTCACCTCGCTTCGGGCCGATGAGGCTGGGCCAAGCCAGAAAACCGGGTCGTTGGCGGTCACACTCACGTTCGAAGGAAACGGCCCCTCCGCGGTGATCCGCACCGCGGCGCCGCACGCCATGGCCTGACCGGCAGCCACGAGTGCTGCAACGACGACAACCGGTGCGACAGCCTTCCCGCATACGCTCATCTTCCTCCCAGCAAATGAGACGCCAGGGGCGGCAAAAGGCTAGGCGAGCCGCTCGAGGCAGGCGCGCAGCCCTTCGCGCCAGTTCGGAAGGCGTGGAGCCTGGGGACGCTCGCTGCGGAGAACCGAATACGCCGGCCGCGGCGCCGGCCGGCCGAGCTCATCCGTCGAAATCCGTCGCACGCGGCAATCGACGCCCGCCTCCTCGAAGATCGCCTCGGCGAACTCCGCCCACGTGCAGTCGCCGTCCGCGGCCACGTGCCAGATCCCCTCGGGCCGCTCGACGATCGCGCGCGTCGCCTCCGCCAGGTGTCCCGCGTAGGTGGGGGAGCCGCGCTGGTCGTCGACGACGGCGACCTCGTCCCGCTCCCGACCGAACCGGAGCATCGTGCGCAGGAAGTTGTTGCCAGTCGGCCCGAACAGCCAGGAGCTGCGGACGATCCAGCCGCGCCCGATCTCCCGCTCGCCGGCGAGCTTCGAGCGGCCGTAGGCGGAGAGCGGATTGGGCTCGTCCGACTCGACATAGGGCTCCGCCTTCGTCCCGTCGAACACGTAGTCCGTCGAGTAGTAAACGACCGGCGCCCCGAGCGCGGCGACGTTCCGCGTTCCCGCCGCGTTCACGGTCAGCGCCCCCTCGGGGCTGTCCTCCGCGCCGTCAACGTCGGTCCAGGCCGCAGCGTGCAGAACCAGGTCCGCGGCCAGGTCGGGAGCCAGCTGGGTCACGTCCCAGTCGGCGCGCGTCAAGCGAACAGCGTCCGGGAACACCTCGCCCAGCGCGGCACCGAGCTGGCCGCCGGCGCCGGTTATGACGATGCGTCGCTTCGCTCGCGTGGGGGAAACCATGTTTCCCCCACGAGCCCCCTTCTTAGAACCTGAGGTGGGGGAACCTCCCGGTTCCCCCACTCCCCCTCCCCCCAGCCGCGTCAACTCGCGCGGCTGGCTGCGGCGTCCCGTTCCGACAGGATCGGCGATTGCGTGCTCCAGAGGTGCTTGACGCGCGGATCGTTCCACGGAACCTCGTGCTCGTCCGGATCGTCGGCGTCGTACTCCTCGGTCACCTCGTAGCAGAAGAGAACGTCGGTCAGCGCCTCGTAGCCGTGCGCGAGCCGGCCCGGGACGTAAACGGCGACTGGGTTCTCGTCACCGATGTCGAGCACAAAAGTCTCGCCGCTGTCGACGTCGAGCAGCACGACCCGGATCATCCCCTCCAGACAGACGAAGAGGTCGTCCTGCCCGCGCTCGTGGTAGTGGAGACCCTTGATCACGCCCTTGCGCGTGAAGCAGATGTTCGTCTGCCGGGTTTGCTTCGGCAGCCAGCTATCACGACGGATCTCCATGAACCAGCCGCGGCCGTCGTCGTGACGGCCAAGGGGGAGAACCTGGACCTGGTCGATCACAGGATTCCGATCCGGGAGTCGTCCCCGACGAGGAGGCGGTAGGCCTTCGGCTTCGAGTTCGAGCCGCCGATGACGACGTTGCGGCCGATCAGGGAGCCTTCGAGCCGGTGCTCGAGGTCGCTGATCTTCGAGTTCTCGAGCACGATCGAGTTCTCGATCTCCGCGCGCTCAATCTCGCAACCGTCGGCGACCGCGCTGTAGGGGCCGATGTACGCGTCCCGGATGAGAGCGTTCGCTCCGATCGCCACCGGGCCGCGCACCTGGCAGCGCTCGAGCCTCGTTCCCGGGCCGACAGAGACGCGGCCTTCGATCCGCGAGTCGACGAGCTCGCCCTCGACGCGCGGCTCGATCGTGTCCAGCAGCAGGCGGTTCGTCTCGAGCATGTCCTCCCACTTCCCGGTGTCCTTCCACCAGCCGGTGACGACGTGCGGCTCGACCCTCATCCCCTCGTCGATCAGGGCCTGGATCGCCTCCGTGATCTCGTACTCGCCCCGCGCGGAGGGCTCGAGGGAGCGGCAGACGTCGAAGATGCCGGGCTGGAACATGTAGACGCCGACGAGCGCGAGGTCCGAGGCTGGCTCGGGCGGCTTCTCCGTCAGCCGCACGACCCGCTCGCCCTCCAGCTCAGCGACCCCGAATGCGGTCGGATTCGGAACGTGCTGGAGCAGGATCAGTGCATCCGGCTGCGAGCTCTTGAACTGCTCGACCATCCGGTCGATCCCGTCCCGCAGCAGGTTGTCGCCGAGGTAGACGACGAACTGCGAATCGCCGATCTCCTCCTCAGCGGTCAGGACAGCGTGTGCGATCCCCAGCGGCTCGTGCTGCTCCACATACGCGATCCGGAGCCCCCAACGGGAGCCATCTCCCGTCCGCTCCCGGATCTCGTCCCCCGACTGGCCCGGCGAGACGACGATCGTGATCTCGTCGATCCCGGCATCGCGCATCGCCTCGATGCCGTAGAAGAGGACGGGCTTGTTGGCGACCGGGACGAGCTGCTTCGCGCTCGAGTACGTGAGCGGGCGCAGCCGTGTGCCGGCTCCCCCCGCCAGAATCAGACCCTTGAGGTTCATGGCGGGCGCCAAGCCTAGCCGGTGTACATCCGGCCAGCACAGACTCCCAGCACGCGAAGGAAGGGGGAGCTCGAGGGGGAAACGGAGTTTCCCCTTCGAATGAAGCGGGGGGCGCGGCTTTGCCGGGCGCCCCGCGTTTACCATGCGGGTGTGGGCGAGGAACACGAAGTCCAGCATGAGCCTCAGGTGATCGAGGGCGAGGACGAGCTGCCGCGGCAGCCCTCGCTTCCACGTGATCCCTACATCCCGGAGCCCGGCCCGCGCCCCGGGGAGCGGCGCGCCTTTCATGTGCTTGCCCTCGCGTTCATCCCGATCGCGATCGTGCTCGGGATCGTGCTCTGGGCGCTGGTTCGCTAGCCGCAGCGAGCGAGAGGGCGAGCCTTGCCGCCTCGGACGTTCTTGATCATCAGTACCTGACCGCAGGGAACGCGCTGGCGCTGAAGGTAAATGATCTCGCGCCCGTTGGGGGACCAGTACGCGTCGAAACCTGCCGCGAAATGCCAAGGAATGGCCCGGCCGTCGTCACGAGCCAGTTGGATCTCAGATTGGCCCTCGAGCAGGAACCGTCTCCCCACCGGCGACCAGCCCTCGAACTCGGCCGATGTGGCAACAACGGTCGGATGCGACCCGTCGGGATCGATGATCCTCAGATCACGATCCCGATAGCGGCGGTAGAAGGCGAGTCGCTTACCGCTCGAGTCCCAGATACCCGCACCGACGCCGAGTGACCACCGCCGGCCCCGCGCAAGATCGACGATCTCGCTAATGGGATCGACGTCGACAAACGAGTAGCAGCGGTGGGCGATCTCGATCCGCCCGCCGTCTGGCGACCAAAGACCACCCCGGCACGTGTCGGTGCCCAAAGGGCGGAGGTCCGAGCCGCCTGGCCGAATCGCGAACGCGTCGAGCTTGGTATCGGTCGAATGGCCTCGTACGAAGGAGATCCATTCCCCGGTCGGTGACCATCGTGGGCGGAAACCGCTCGTGAGAACTCGAGCCGACGAGCCGTCGGGGCGTGAGAGGACAATCGACGATCCGCGTGTGAACGCGATCCTCTTGCCATTCGGGGACCAAGCGGCGTCCCACGGATCCCTTGCGAGGACGTAAAGACCCGGCTCACCCAAGCGGCCTGTGAGGAGATGGGGATTCTTTCCGTTGGGGTCATCCCGAAAGAGCGCGATCCATTTCCCGGTCGGTGACCAGAAAAAGCCGGAGACAACGCTCTTGGCTCGAACCCGCACGGAGCCGTCGCGCGGATCGATGATCAGAAGCCGTGCGCGGGAGCCATTCGCGTCGACGAGAACTGCGAGCAGGTCGCCGCGAGGGCTCCACTGCCAGTAGGCCTCGCGACTGCGAATCAGGATCCGCCGATGCCTCCCGTTCGTTTGCACGACCTCTATCTGCGCGCTCAGCGTGCAATGGGGCTCCGTGCCGTGCGGAACGTCGTTCTCGTAGGCAACCCACCGCCCGCTAGGCGAGAAGTCGAACCAGCCGAACCAGCCAGGACAAGCCTGGGTCGTGCGCGATCCGGTGGCGGACGGGAATGCCCCTACGCCAAGGACACAGGCAACGAGCCCAACCAGGACTCCCCTCACGTGTCTATCGACGCGTATGAGAAAGGCCAGTTAGCGCCGATCCTCTAGCCGCAGCGCGCGAGCGGGTGGCCGAACTCGTCCCGCAGGCCCTTGATCATCAGCACCTGCCCGCACGGCACCCGCTGCTTTTGTGTGTAGGCGATCCGTCGCCCAGCCGGCGACCACGCTGGCCCTGCTCCAATCGCAAAGTTGTGACGCCGGGCCCGTCCGTCGTCGGGCACGAGCTGGATCCTCCGACCGTATGAGACTGCGAACTGACGGCCGTTTGGAGACCAGCCGTAGAAGCCCAGGAACCCGAGCGCATCGACCTTCGCCGCGTGCGTGCCGTCCACGTGGACGATGGAGAGGCTCTGGCTCGCTTGAGTGCGCTGCTCCAGCACGAGCCGCTGCCCCGTTGGGCTCCACGTCGCCCTGCCGGAACCGAGCGTCCAGCTCGTACCCTCGGTGACGTCCACTACGTCCGTCTCCGGATTCGTCCACCCGGGTCTGTAGCAGCCGTGGCGAACAGCAACGACATCTTCCGCGGGCGACCAGTCGAGCCAAACGCAGGAGCCCGTGAACAGAGGGCGCAGTCCCGTGCCATCGGGATGAATCGCGTACGCGCCTACCTCGTTTCCGTCCCAGCGATAGAAGGAGATCCACTTGCCACTCGGCGACCACGCCGGCCCGACGCCCGAGGCAAGGACGCGCTTCCCGGTTCCATCCGGATGCAGGAGTATGAGCGCAGGGACACTCCCTGCGTAGCGGCTGAAGGCCAGCCACCTTCCGTCAGGCGAGAACGCGAAGTCGTCGCCGGGGCGGCCAAGGATGTTCAGCCCAGGCTCACCCAAGCGCCCCGTCAGGAGCTGGCCGGAACGGACGAGCCCGATCCACCTCCCGTCCGGAGACCAGGCCCACGACCTCACTTCACCGCTCCGCGCCCGAACGCGAACCCTCCCGCCCTTGGGATTGAGGATCCGTAGGTCGTTCTCGGTCCCGGCGGGGTTGTAGACGCTCATGGCCAGTAGATCCGTGCGGGGCGACCACGAGAACTCGAAGACTCCGCGGACGAGCCGCCGCCTGCCGGTGCCGTCCGTGCGCATGACGTCAAGCTCCTGAATCGTCCGGCAGTTCGGCACCGTCCCGCGCGGGATCTCGTTCGCGTAAGCAATCCAGTGGCCCGTTGGGGAGAACTCGTACCAGCCGATGTAGCCCGAGCACGCCTGGGCCGGGTGGGAGCTTGTCGCGGCGGGCAAGACCGTGGCGAATGCCACGGCGACGAGCCCGGCCAGGACTCCCCTCATGTCGGTATGGACGCCCGAACGAAGTGCCTGTTAGCGGCCCGCCGGCCGCACGGCGACCTTCGGCTGCTCGAGCGGCGACGGCTTCACGCGGATGATTCGCGCGACCTTCGGCGGGAGCCACCAGTTCCAGCGGCCGAAGAGCGCCATCAGCGACGGGACGAGTAGGGCGCGCACGATCGTCGCGTCCACGAAGATCGCCACGGCGAGGCCCATCCCGAACTCCTGCAGGCCGAGAATCCGCCCGGCGACGAATCCGCAGAACGCCGCGACCATGATGATCGCCGCCGCGGTGACGATCCGCCCGGTCCGCTCGAGCCCCTCCGCAACCGCCCGGACGTTGTCGTGGCCCTCGTCCCAGACCTCGCGCATCCGCGTGACGAGGAAGACCTCGTAGTCCATCGAGAGCCCGAACAGCATCGCGAACAGGAAGATCGGGATCCACCCTTCGATCTGGGAGAACTGGTACAGCCCGGCCAGCTCCTTGCCCGCACCCCAGCGGAAGACGATCACGAGCATCCCGTACGCCGCCGCCACCGAGAGCAGGTTCAGGATCACCGCCTTCAAGGGCAGGATCAGCGATCGAAATGCACGCATCAGCAAGAGATAAGTGAGGACGAGCACGCCCAGCACGAGCCAGGGGAAGACCGTGTACGAGCGGTGGAGGAAGTCCACCCCCTGCGGCGGCCCTCCCCCGACCCTGACGGTCACGCCGGCCGGCCAGTGCGCGGACGGGACGATGTCGCTGCGCAGCTGACGCGCGAGGTCCTGCGAGGCTTCGTTCCCGTACTCGTGCCGCCCGGCCACGATCACCTGCGCGTAGCGACGGTTCGGGCTGATGAACCGCCCGCGCGGGGCGTAGAACGCCGCCGCGACCTCGGAGTCGTCCTTGGCCCGCTGGAGCAGCCGTCCGATCGCCGCCTGCGTTCGCGGCGCGAGCACGTTGCCGCCGGCCCCGGCGTCGACGAGCACCTGGGAGGGCGAGACCACTCCGGGACCGACCGCCTTCGTAAGCAGGTCGAAGCCCTGCACCGACTGCGGATAGCGCGGGATTCCCTGAACCGAGCCGGGCGTGAGCTGAAGGGCGAAGACCGGAACGGCTGCAGCGATCAGCAGGGTCGCGCCGACGGCGAGGAACGCGAGCGGCCGGCGCATGATCGCCCGCGCAAGACGTGCCCAGAGGCCTTGCTCGGGGTCGACCGTCCCCCGGAACTTGGGCACCGGCAGACGAAGCCGGTCTCGCAGGAACTCGGCGACGTGCAGCCTGCGCGTCCCCCGGCGGCCGTAGATGGACAGGAGCGCCGGCTGGAGGGTCGCCGCCGCCAGAATCGACACGAGCGGGATCAGGAAGCCGCCGACCCCCATCGAGCGCATGAACGGAATCGGCATGAACAGCAGCAGCGCCAGCCCGATCGCGACCGCCGAGCCGGAGAAGATCACCGCTCTCCCGGCGGTCTTCATCGTTCGCACGACTGCGTCCTCGACCGACCCGCCGCGCTCCAGTTCCTCGCGGAAGCGGTAGACGATCAATAACGAGTAGTCGATCGCGATCCCGAGCCCGATCAGCTGGACGAGGTTCGTCACGTACGTCGCCATCGTCATGTAGTGCGCGGCGAGGTAGACGATCCCCAGCGTCCCCGTGATCGTCGAGGCCGCAAACAGCAAGGGCATGGTCACGGCGGCCGAGAGCCCGAAGACGGCCAGCAGGACGAGGAGCGCAATCGGCAAGGCAATCGACTCGCCCCTGGCCAGGTCGGAGCTGAAGATCGGATCGAGCCCGGCCTGGATCGCAGCCGCGCCGGTGACGTACGCGTGGGTCCCGGGCGGCTGACCGATTGCTTTGAGGAGATCGTCGGCGTAGCCCTTCGCCTTGGACAGCGTCAGCGTGGATGCGACGTCGCCGTAGAGCAGGCGCGCGCCGCCGGGACGTAACCCCGTCGCGTGTGCGGTCGGAACAACGTGAGCGGCGCGGTCCACCCTCGCCTGCAGCCGCCGACGAAGCTGTGGATCGGCCGAGCTCGGGACCTGGAAGACGACCGTGAAGCTGCCGTCGCTGCGATCGCCGAAGTCGCGCGAGAGCACTGAGCGCACCCGCTCCGAGTCGGTGCCCGGGACCGTGAACGAGTTGGCGAGGAGGTCGTTCAGCTTCGTGCTCGCGAAACCACCGGCGAGGAGAGCGACGAACCAGGCCGCCACCACGGCCCAGCGAAAGCGGATTACAAGCCTCGTCAGTCGCTCCACGAAGGTCTCCCCTAAGTTAGGAGCCACTAAGTTATCAGTCCTCAGCCGCCGCTCGGACGGTACGATCCTCGGGTGAGCTCCCGCAGAGAAATCGACCGTTTGCGACACGAGCTCGAAGACCTGTTCAACGAGGTCTGGCGAGCTCCCCGCTTCGCGGCCCGGCGCTGCTTCCGGCCCGCCGTCGACTGCTTTCGCACGGTCGACCCGCCCGAGCTCGTGATCGTCGTCGAGCTTCCCGGGATCGATCCGGATGCGGTGCACATGATCGCCGCCGACCGCTCGCTCCTGGTAGCCGGCGAGCGGCGGCGTTTGCGCTCCGGCAAGGGAGGCCACGTCTACCAGCAGATGGAGATCGACTATGGCCCGTTCGAGCGCCGAGTCGCGTTGCCCGACGACGTCGAGACCGAGAGCGGAACCGCAACGTACGAGCTCGGACTGCTCAGAGTCGTGTTCCCGATTGCCACCCGGTCCGCGAGCGGAGCGCGCGTCCCGATCGAGATCAGGAGGAACGGGTGAGCGAAGCCGTCTTCGAGGAGCAGCCAGAGGCCGGCGAGATCGAGATCCCCTCGACCCTCGCGGTGTTGCCGCTGAAGGACACCATCGTCTTTCCCGGCTCGCTCACGCCGCTCGCGATCGGCCAGGAGCGCTCCGTCCGCCTGATCGACGACGTGGTCGGCGACGAGCCGAGGATCGTCGCACTCGTGACCGCTCGCGGCGACGAGGTCGAGGAGCCGAGCTGGGACGACCTGTACGAGATCGGCACGGCTGCGATCGTCGACAAGATGATCAAGGTTCCCGACGGGACGCTGCGCGTCCTCGTCCGGGGCCTCGAGCGCGTCCGCCTGGAGCGCCGCCTCCAGGACGAGCCGTACCTCGTCGGCGAGTTCACCACGGTCCCCGATGTCTTGGTCGAGTCCGACGAGGTCGAGGCGCTGAGCCGCAACGTCCAGACCCTTTTCCAGCGCATCATCGAGCTCGTCCCGTACCTGCCGGAGGAGCTGCAGCTCGCGCTCGCGAACGTCGAGGATCCGAGTGCGCTCTGCAACTTCGTCGCGTCGCTGCTGCGGATCAAGACCGAGGAGAAGCAGCAATTGCTCGAGCTCGCCGACGTCGAGGCCCGGCTCCGCGAGCTGCTGCGGCTGCTCAACCGCGAGCTCGAGCTGCTCGAGCTCGGGAGCAAGATCCAGTCGCAGATGCAGTCCGAGATCGAGAAGGGCCAGCGCGAGTTCTTCCTGCGCCAGCAGCTGAAGGCGATCCAGGAAGAGCTCGGGGAGGGCGACGAGCAGCAGGCCGAGGTCGCCGAGCTCCGCGCCCGCATCGACGAGGCCGAGCTTCCGGAAGACGCGCACAAGGCGGCGGCGCGCGAGCTCTCACGCCTCGAGAAGCTCCCTCCGGCAGCCGCCGAGTACGGCGTCATCCGCACGTATCTCGACTGGATCCTGATGCTTCCGTGGACGAAGACGACCGAGGACAACCTCGAGCTCGAGCACGCGCGGCAGGTGCTCGACGAGGACCACTACGACCTGGACAAGGTCAAGGAGAGGATCGTCGAATTCCTCGCGGTCGCCAAGCTGAAGCGCGACGTCTCGGGGCCGATCCTCTGCTTCGTCGGCCCGCCGGGCGTCGGCAAGACCTCGCTCGGCAAGTCGATCGCGCGCGCGCTCGGGCGGGAGTTCGTCCGCATCTCGGTCGGCGGTGTCCGCGACGAGGCCGAGATCCGCGGCCACCGGCGGACCTACGTCGGCGCGATGCCGGGAACGATCATCCGCGCCCTTCGCGATGCCGAAGCGAAGAACCCGGTGTTCCTGATCGACGAGATCGACAAGATGGGCTCGGATTTCCGGGGCGACCCGGCCAGCGCGATGCTCGAGGTCCTCGACCCGGAGCAGAACAAGACCTTCCGCGACCACTACCTCGACCTCCCCTTCGACCTCTCGCAGGTGCTCTTCATCTGCACGGCCAACCAGGTCGAGACGATCCCGCCACCGCTCCTCGACCGCATGGACGTGATCCAGCTCTCCGGCTACACCGAGGAGGAGAAGCTCGGGATCGCCCGCAAGTACCTCGTGCCGAAGCAGCTCGAAGCGCACGGGCTCACGGCGGACCGGGTCGAGTTCGACGACGACGCGCTCAGGCTCGTCATCCGCGAGTACACGCGCGAGGCCGGCGTCCGGAATCTCGAGCGCCAGATCGCCGCGCTCTGCCGCAAGGCGGCGCGGGCGATCGCAGAGGGCGAGGAGGGCACGATCCGCATCGGCGAGGAGCGGGCAAGGGATTGGCTCGGGCCGAGGCGGTTCCCCGGCGAGGTCCGCAAGCGCACCGCCGATCCCGGGGTCGCGACCGGGCTCGCGGTCACCTCCGTCGGCGGCGACGTCCTCTTCATCGAGGCGACCGCATACCCGGGGGACGGCAAGCTGAAGGTGACCGGACAGCTTGGAGAGGTGATGCAGGAGTCGGCCCAGGCCGCCTACTCATGGGTGCGTGCGCACGCGGACCAGCTCGGGCTCGACCCGGACTGGTTCACGAAGCAAGACATCCACCTGCACGTCCCGGCCGGAGCCGTGCCGAAGGACGGCCCTTCAGCCGGCGTGACGATGGCGACCGCGATCGTGTCGCTCGTGAAGGGCGAGCCCGTCTCCGACCGGGTCGGGATGACCGGCGAGGTGACGCTTACCGGTCAGGTACTGCAGATCGGCGGCGTCCGCGAGAAGGTGCTGGCCGCCCAGCGCGCCGGGCTCGAGAAGGTCGTCCTCCCTCACGAGAACGAGGCCGACCTCGAGGATCTGCCCGAAGAGGCGAAGCAGCTCGAATTCGTGCTCGCGGACACCGTCGAGGACGTGCTCGCGGCCGCCTTCGACGGAGCCATCTCCGTCAGCCACCGGCCTCCCGCCGCGATCGAGCGGCAGGCGGCCGCCGGCCGGACGTAGTTTGCGCGAGAATCCGCGGGGTAGAACAATCCCGCGAAAGCGAGCGAAAGGAACGGCATGGCTTCAGCGAAGCAGAAGGTGTCCGACGTGAGACCGTACGTGCAGCGTGCGATCCGGGACGACGAGGTGCGCGAGAACCTGAAGGCCGCGTTCGTCGCCGCCAGGGACGTCTACGACGAGCTGCTCGGCGGCCGGGGGCCGACGGCGGTCGCAACGCGCGTCGCCAGCGACAAGGAGATCCAGGACAACCTGAGGAAGATCGTCGACGAGCTCCGCCACGCGGTCGACCGTGTCCAGGGCAAGGACGACCACACCGGCAGGAACATGCTCCTGCTGCTGACGGGCGTCGCGATCGGCGTCCTCTTCAACCCGTTCTCGGGAGCCACAACCCGCAAGTGGGTGAAGGACAAGCTCTTCGGAGCCGAGCCTGAGTTCTCCTACCAGGGCAACAGCCCGTCGGCCTAGCGCCTCTTCGACAGGCCTAACAGCACGGCCTGGCCCTCGTTCCGGGTGAGGTCGACGCCTGCGGCGAGCGCCCGCTTGATCGCGGCCGGGTCGAGCCCGGTCGCGCTCGAGATGTCCGAGACCTGGAGCAGGATCGCCCCCGGCTCCGGGGCCGTGCTCCTGAGCGTCCTTCCGTTAGCCGTCGTGCTCCCCGGGATGATGCCGGCCGAGAACGTCAGCTGCCGGAGGTGCTGCCAGGCCATCAGGTAGGAGGTCGGGTCGACGACGCCGTCGTAGCCCTTTCCGAGCAGCGAAACCGGGTGGACCTCGAAGTGGAGATGCGTCGGGGTGTTGATCGCGTCCCCGGTGTTCCCGACGAAGCCGATCACGTCCCCTGCGTTCACGCGGCCGCCGTTGACCGCGAGCGGCGAGTACGCCGAGAGATGGGCGTAGTAGTACTGGTTTCCCTGCCGGTCGGTGAGCCAGAGGCGGTTCCCGCCGAGCTCGTTCCAGCCCACCGAGAAGACGACTCCCTTGGCGACGGCAAGGACGGGTGCGCCGAGCGGCGCGAAGATGTCGTCGCCGTGGTGCCAGCCAACGTCGGCGCGCGGGGCTCCGAACGTGTCCGTGAACGAGACCGGCCCGAAGACCGGGAAGACGTACGGGCCGGCGGTGAGCTTCGGGCGGCCGTGATGCGGAACAGCCTGGATCGGCGCCGCGCCGAACGGAGACGGCTTCGGCTCCGCCGGATGCGGGGTCGGCTTTCCGTGACCGCTCGGGGTGGGATGCCCCCCGCCCGTGGTCGTCGTCGTTCCCGGATTGGTGACGGGTGAGGGAGGCGGCGGCGGAGGGGGCGGCGCGGCCTTTGCCTGGGCCGAGGCCTCCGCATACGCGACCAGGATCTGGCTGCCGGCGGGAAGCCCTCCGTGAGCCTGCGTCAGCTGGACATCGAGTGCCGCGACCGTCGTCCGCGCGCCCTTTCGCCCAGCGGGTGCGGTGGGATCGACTCCCTGCTCGAGCACGATCGCGGAGCCCCAGTCGGCAAGCGGGACGCGCGTATTCGGCTGAGCCGGCACGGGCTGGCCGAGAATCGTGAGCCCGGCGACGGTCGCGCCCGCGGGACTGCCGGAGCCGTCGGTCGGGCTTGCTCCGGCGGTCGCGCGCACGGACAGCCGCGTCGCGGAGATCTCGCCCCCGAACAGCTGCAACGAGGCGACCTCGCTCGTCGCCCGGCCGCTCGCCGTCCTGGCCCCGACGTCGGTGGAGGCGCTTGCCGACAGGGTTCCCGTTACGACGACCGAGCCGTCCGCCGGATACGAGAACGTCCCGCCGAGCGCAACCGCGTCCGGTGGGGCGGTGACCGCGGCCGTCCCCCCGCCGGCCTGCCCCGGGATCACGATCTTGACGGAGAACGCCCGCGCGGCCGCCTGGTTCTTCTGCGCTGGGGACGAGGCACCGGCTGATCCGGCGGCGAGGGCCCCGGCGGCGAGGAACGCGAGCGGCAAACCCCTCGCGAGCGGGAGTTTCATCTCCTCAATTATCAGCAAAACCGCGGGACGGCCGTAGGGCGCGCCAGGCGATCTGCACTGCGACCCCGAGCGCGAGCAGCGCGAACAGCTTCCGGAGGATGTGCTCGGGCAGCGACTGCGCGAGCTGGACCCCTCCCTCGACGCCGGCGATCGAGGCGATCCCGATCACGATCGCAGCCCGCCAGCGAATGTTCCCGTACTGGTGGTGCTGCACCGCGCCCGCGACGACGGTCGGGATGATCGCCAGCAGCGAGGTCGCCTCAGCGTGGAGCTGGGTGAGGCCAAGGCCGAGAGTCAGAGTGGGCACGAACAGGATCCCGCCGCCGACGCCGAAGAGCCCTGCGACGACCCCTCCGACCAGGCCGAGCAGGGCGACAAGAGCCATGGTCGTCACGAGACGAGCATCTGGACGGCGACTCCGACGAGGACGGCGGCGAAGGCGAGCGAGAGCCAGCGCGACGAGACCCGCTGCTGCAGCCGTGCGCCCGCCACCGCCCCGACCGCGCCGGGGAGCCCGATCAGCGCCGCGGCGCCCGGCTTCACCTGTCCGTGAGCCGCGTAGGAGATCGAGCCGACGGCGGCGATGAAGACGATCGCGACGAGCGACGTCGCCATCGCCGGACGCTCCTTGAAACGCTCGACGATCAGCAGCAGCGGCACGACGATGATCCCACCGCCGACTCCGAAGACCGCGCTGAAGAGCCCCGCGGCGAGCCCGATCAGGACGAGGCGCAGCATCGCTGCCATCCTAAGGCCGTGAACCTCGTCGCCCGGCTGGCGGAAGCTCCCGAGCGGACGGCGATCGTGCTCGACGTCGACGGGACGCTCGCGCCGATCGTTCCCCGCCCCGAGGACGCACGCGTGCCGGACGAGACGCGCGCCGAGCTCGAGCGCCTCGCCGGCCGCTACGCGCTCCTCGCCTTCCTCAGCGGCCGCACCGGGGAGGACGCGCGGCGGGTCGTCGGTCTCGAGCGGGCAACCTATGTCGGCACGCACGGCCTCGAGCTCGAGCCGGAGGCCGAGCGCTGGCGGGACGCGCTCGGGGAGCTGGCGCGCTCGGCCGGCTGGCCGGCGGAGGAAACGGAGGACAAGCGGCTGACGGTCTCGTTCCACTACCGCAACAGGGCCGACGAGGATGCGGCGCGGGCGGAGCTCGAAGGCATCGCCGAGCAAGCCCGGACGGCCGGCCTGGTCCCACGCTTCGGGCGCAAGGTGCTCGAGATCCGGCCCCCGGTGGAAGCCGACAAGGGCACCGCCATCCTGCACCTCCTGTGGGAGGCGGGTGTAAGCCGCGGCCTCTACGCGGGCGACGACACGACCGACCTCGACGCCTTCCGCGGTCTCCGCGAGGCAGGCCTCGAGCTCGCGGTCTGCGTGGTGGTTTCCTCGGATGAGGGCCCGGCCAAGCTCCGGGAAGGCGCCGACGTCGTCGTCGAGAGCCCCGCCGAGCTCCTCGACCTACTGCGCCAGCTCTAGCACCTCGTCGAGCGACGAGATCCTGGGCCCGTGCCAGTCGCCCAGAGGCTCCGGCGCGCCTGCCGGCGACGCGATCAGTACCGCGTCCATCCCGGCAGCGACCGCGCCCTCGACGAACTCGGGCTGATCGTCCACAAACAGGCAGTCCCCTGTCCGTAAGCCGAGACGCTCGGCAGCGATCTCGTAGATCCGCGACTCCGGCTTCCTCACGCCGACGGAGCAGGAGAAGACCGGGACGTCGATCGCCGGCGCCAGCGGCGTCTCCTCCCAGAGCCGCGGGACCTCCTCCGAGCAGACGCTGATCAAGCCGAGCTTGAGACCGCGGCGGCGGAGCTCAAGGAGAACCTCCAGCGCTCCTTCCCGCGGAACGAGAGCTTTCCGCGTGAAGTCGATCCGGAACGAGATCAGCCGATCGACGTGCTCCTCGGCCAGCTCGAGGTGCTCGCAGACCGTCCTTACCGTCGGCTCCAGCGGCCCGACGGCGCGGTCGTCGTAGGCGGCAGTCCAGGCCTCGCCGAACCGTTCGTGCTGGACGCCGACGTGATCGGCCATTTCACCGTAGAAGTTTCGGCCGTCACCGGACGGCCAGAGCACGAGTGTGTTCCACAGGTCGAAGACGACGGCTCTGTACTTCACTTCTTCTTCAGCTTTCGCAGCTGGGGCCAGGTGCGCGTGTTCAACACCTGTTCCTTGGTCAGCCAGGCGCGGCGGGCCTGGCCGATCCCGATCTCGACGTAGCCGAGGGCCGCGATCCGGTGCGCGTCGCTCGTGACCGCGATCTTGACGCCGGCCTCGGCGGCCGCCCGGGCGTGCGTGTCGCGCAGGTCGAGCCGGTCCGGCTGCGAGTCGATCTCGAGGAAGGTGCCCGTCTCGACCGCCTTCTCGGTCACCCGCTCGAAGTCGATCTCCGAGGGAGGCCTCCGGTTCAGCTTGCGGCCTGTCGGATGGCCGATCGAGTCCACGTGCGGGCTCTCCATCGCGGCCAGCAGCCGCTCGGTGACATCACGGTTGAGGCTCGAGTGGACCGAGGCGACGACCCAGTCGCAGGCTCCGAGCTGCTCGTCGCTTATGTCGAGCGAGCCGTCCGCGCGGATGTTGACCTCGATCCCCTTCAAGAGCAGGAAGGGCGCAAGCCGCTCGTTGAGCGCGTCGATCTCCTTCCACTGCTGCTCGAGCCGGCCCTCGCGCAGGTAGTGCGAATGGTCGGTGACCGCGAGGTACCGGTATCCACGTTCCCTCGCGGCCAGCGCCATCTCCTCGATCGTGTTCTTGCCGTCGGTCGACCAGGTCGAGTGCGCATGGAGATCGCCGCGGAGGTCTTTCAGCGCGACGAGCTGGGGGAGCTCCTTCCGCCGCGCAGCCTCCAGCTCACCGCGGTTCTCCCTCAGCTCGGGCGCGATGAACTGGTAGCCGAGCCGCTCGTACAGATCCTCCTCGGTAGCCGCGGTGAACACCTCGCCGCTCTCGACCTCCTGGACGCCGTACTCGGACACGGACAGGCCGCGCTTGACCGCATCCTCGCGGAGCGCGACGTTGTGCTCCTTCGAGCCGGTGAAGTGCTGGAGCAGGTTCCCGTAGCACTCGGGCGGCACGACGCGGAGGTCGTAGCGGAAACCCTCGTTCGAGATCACCGTTGCCTTCGTCGGGCCCTTCGCGACGATCTCGGCCACCCAAGGCAGCTCGGTGAAGTGCTCGGTCAGCGCGGACGGGTCGCTCGCGGTGGCGATGATGTCGAGGTCGCGAACGGTCTCGCTGCGGCGCCGCGCGCTCCCCGCCTCCGAGACCTGGTCGGCCGCCTCATGGTCGCGAAGCTCCTCCACGGCGGCAAGCAACGAGGGCAGCGCGCGTCCGAGCAGCGTTCGCGGCGGGCCCGCCGGCTCGGCCGCCAGCGCTCGAATGATGTTCTCCTCCGTCTTCGCCCCGAGGCCGGACAGCGCCCGCAGCCGTTCCTGCTCGGCCGCAGCCTTCAGCTCTTCCACCGTCGTAATCCCGAGCTCCTGCCAGATGCGGCGGGCGGTCTTCGGGCCGAGGCCGGGCAGACGCATGAACGCGATCACGCCCTGGGGGATCCGCTCCTTGCGCTCGCGAAGAGCCTGGATCTCGCCCTCGTCGACGATCTGGACGATCTTCTCCTCGATCGTCTTTCCGATCCCGCTCAGGCTCTTGGCCTTACCGTCGAGGGCGAGCTGGGCGATCGCCGCCGGCGTCTCGCGCATCAAGGCCGCGGCGCGGCGGTAGGCGATCACGCGGAACGAATCCGCCCCTTCGATCTCGAGCAGGTCGGCCAGCAGGTCGAATTGGTCGGCCACATCGGCATTGCGGGGGAGGGTTGTCGCCACGCCTCGATTATCGCGGGTGCCCGGCACCCGCCGAGCCCATCCGGCATGGCCTCAACAGACATGTCCCAGGGACAGTCCCTTGGACATGGCCGGAACGGACCCCTGCATCGCCGGGCCCGCAGAGCTCACGCCGCATCCATATCTCCACATGGGCGCAAGAGACAGGTCCCAGGGACTGTCCCTTGGACATGGCCGGAGCGGACACCCCTTGGGGAGAGTCCGATTAGAACAAGCGCCAAGCCGGCCCGCTGCGGCAAGATCGCGCCATGCGAGCGGTCGTCTGCCTGCCGACCTACAACGAGCGCGAGAACCTCGAGGCGATGCTTCGCGCGCTCGGCGAGGTGCTGCCCGAAGAGGGCCAGGTGCTCGTGATCGACGACGGCTCGCCCGACGGGACCGGCGAGCTCGCGGACTCGCTCGCGCGCGAGCTGAGTCACGTCGACGTCCTCCACCGCCCACGAAAGGAGGGGCTCGGCCCCGCCTACCTGGCCGGCTTCCGGCGGGCTCTCGCCGACGGCGCGGAGCTCGTGCTCGAGATGGACTGCGACTTCTCGCACGACCCGGGGGACGTCCCGCGGCTGATCGCCGCGGCGGCCGAGGCGGACATCGCCATCGGCTCGCGCTACGTCGCGGGGGGTGCAACCGAGAACTGGGGTCCGCTCCGCCGGCTGATCTCGTACGGCGCGTCCCTGTACACCAGGATCCTGCTGATGCCGGTCCACGACCCGACGAGCGGCTTCAAGTGCTTCCGGCGGGCGGTGCTCGAGACGATCGATCTGGATGCGATCCACTCGAAGGGCTACGCCTTCCAGATCGAGAACGTCTACCGCGCGCTGCGGGCCGGGTTCCACGTCGTCGAAGTGCCGATCAGGTTCGTCGACCGCGAGACCGGCCGCTCGAAGATGAGCAAGCGGATCGTGCTCGAAGCGATCTTCAAAGTGCCGGCTTTGCGCCTGGCCGCCCTGCGAGGCAAGCTGTAGGCGTGGACGAGGTCACCGACGCCACCTTCGAGTCCGACGTCCTCCAGGCAGATGTCCCGGTCGTCGTCGACTTCTGGGCGCCTTGGTGCGGGCCCTGCCGGGCGGTTCACCCGATCCTCGAGGAGCTCGCCGGCGAGCAGGACGGCCGCCTCCGCTTCGTCAAGCTGAACATCGACGAGAACTTCGTCACGGCATCGCGCTACAGCGTCCTGTCGATCCCGACCGTGATCCTGTTCGAGAACGGCGAGCCGCAGGAGACGGTGATCGGGGCCCGTCCGCGCTCGCACTTCGAGCGCGCCTGGGCGCGCTGGCTCAGCTAGGGGCCGTCTCCGCGAGCTGCTGAGCCCGCGGCGTGGCGGGGCGAAGCGCAACCGACGCGCCTGCGCCCTGACCTCTGCCCGTCAGGACGACGCGTGGATCGAGGTAGCTGTACAGGATGTCCACGACCAGGTTCGCCAGCGCGACGGCCAGGCACACGACGAGGATCACCCCCATGATCACGGGTAAGTCGCGCACCGCGAGTGCCCGCACCAGCATCTTCCCCATGCCGGGAAGCCCGTAGACCGTCTCGATGAAGATCGCGCCGCCGAACGCGAGACCGACGTCCATCCCGATCATCGACGTGACCGGGAGCATCGCGTTCCGGAACACGTGCGCCCGCAGGATGCGGAAGGACGAGGCCCCCTTGGCCCGTGCCGT